>JAFSQF010000071.1 GCA_017446745.1 Bacteroidales bacterium | reverse complement strand
ATGGCCGAAGGGAAATGCAACTACATTATGATTGACGAAGTGCAGGATATAGTAGAGTTTGAACGGACGCTGAGGAGCTTTTACAAGGAGCCAAACACTGAAGTGATTGTCACGGGGAGCAATGCGAAGATGCTGAGCAGCGAGTTGTCGACACTTATTGGCGGACGTTATGTTGAAATCTATATACAGCCATTGTCATACGACGAGTTCCTGACATTCCACAGCTTTTCAGACAGCAACCCTGATGCACTGAGCAGTTATATCCAATACGGAGGCATGCCGGGGTTGGTACAAATCGGCCTCGACCAAGAGAGTGCAGCCAAATACCTCTCAAGTATCTACGACACTACGCTTTTGAAAGACGTTGTGATGAGAAACCAGATACGCAATGTCGACTTTCTCTCCAAGTTGGTGCAATATATGGCCGACAACGAAGGCAAGCTTATCTCGGCCACCAACATCAGCAACTATATGAAGTCGATAAGAGAAAACATCTCTCCATCCGTCATCATCAACTACCTGAAGATGCTCAGCGATTCCTACCTGCTGCACAAGGTGAGCCGCTACGATATCCATGGGAAACGTCTGTTTGAAAGCAATGAGAAGTTCTATTTTGAAGACCAAGGTATAAGAAATGCCATAGCTGGAGGAACGAGAGACCAAGATATTGAAAAGATGATAGAAGGTGTGGTGTACCAACACCTGATAAGATTAGGATATAAAGTATATGTCGGTCAGTTGCGGGCAGGCGAAATCGACTTTGTTTGTTCAAAGTCCACTGGTGAACGGGTATACGTGCAAGTATCATATATTGTGGCCGACGAGGCGACACGCGAGCGCCAATTTGGCAACCTGCGGAAGATCAACGACAACTATCCCAAATATGTCATATCTATGACACCTTTGGTTTCCCGAAATGACGATAACGGCATCACTCATCTTGGGTTGAGGCATTTCCTCCTGGAAGGCTTATAATTTCTCAACTTTAGCCCTTTCCCCTTCCTGCTCAAATCCCGCACCCTTAGCAATAATCACATCGCCCTCCTGGTGGCCGCTAGTCACCACGTACTCCTTGCCGTTGTTCTGCGGCTCCACTTCGATGATGGTCGACCCAGTCTTGCCGTCGACGACCTTATACACATATACTTTGTCCTGAATCTCGTAGGTGGCCTCCTGCGGGATGACGATGGCGTTTTATATTTGTCTCGGCAAACCAAAGCGACGGCGACAGTACCGGAGCAAATAACCGCGTTTGTTTTCAAATCATTGGGGTACCGAACCCCAATGATTTGAGGCAAACCAAAAACTCTGGCTCTTGAACAGAGTAAACCGTTTTTCAGTCGTATCATTGGGCGGCCGACAACAAAAAACAGTCGATAATTATTAACCCGTCAACTTGATCCAGTCGCAGGACGCTAATGTGACAACCTAAATCAGCAAATCACAATAGCACATCGGGCTTCATTGCCAAAGCACGGGCAATGCACAAGCGTTGCTGCTGACCGCCAGAGAGGAATGTACCCTTCTTGTTCAGCACGTCCTTCACTTCATCCCAGAGCGCCACGCTTTTTAAACAGCCTTCAACTGTTGTGTCTTTTTCTGCCTTTGAAAGTTTAATACCATTCAAGGAAAATTCCGACAAGACATTGTCGTAGATACTCATTGTCGGCAGCGACGCCCGCAGAAGACTGAGATGTCCATTGACTGTGATGAGATGTGAATTTGAACATACTAATTGGATGAGCGGCTGTCAGTTACTTTTTGCCGCCAGCCAGCAGCCGGCGGCCATCACGGCGGTGGCGACGAGGAAGAGGGGCGTCAACGGCTCGCCGAGCAGCAGGAACGACAGGGCGGCGCCGATGAAGGGGGCCATGGCGTAGTAGGTGCTGGTGCGGGCAGCTTCATTGAGCGCCTTTCGTGTGGATGGGGCTGGTGCCGGTCTGGCGTTTGAACCAGGTGCCGAAGGCCGACTGGTTGGGGAAGCCGAGGGCGGCGGCGACCTCCTTGACCGAGCGGTGGCCCTGGCGCAGCAGGCGCGTGGCTTCGTGCAGGCGGTGGCGGTCAATCCACTCGGTGGCGGTGAGGCCCGAGGTCTGCTTGACGCAGATGCTGAGGCGCTTGGGGCTGACGTTGAGTTGGGTGGCGTACCAGTCGAGCGAGTGCTGCTGGCGGAAGTGCTGCTCCACGAGGCGCAGGAACTGTTCGGTGTGCAGTTCGGCGGCGGTGGCCACGCGCTGGCTCTCGGCGTTGTGCAGGTAGGGGCCGAAACCGAAGAACCAGGCCTCGAAGAGCAGGTGCAGCACGCGGTCGAGGTTGGGGTGCGACGGTTGTCCGACGAGGCCGCGCACCATAGCGAAGAAGTTGAGCATTGCCTCCTCCATTCCGTCGAGTAACGTGGCCACGGGCTGCCGCTGGATGGAGAGCAGCGTGCGGTAGGGGCTGCCGAGGTTGAGGGTGGAGGTGAAGTGCTCGGAGAGCAGCAGCGTGGCGGCGCGGAAGTCTGGGCTAACCTCGCGGGTGTCGATAACCATCCCCGGCAGGGCGATGAGCACCTGCCCGGCGGTGAGCTGCAGGTCGTGGTAGTTGAGCCGCAGGCCGAGGTGCCCGCCGCGGCACAGCAGGCAGACAATCTTGTCGGTCATAATCTCGCGCCCCGCCACCAGCGGCATCACGGCGGCGAGCGGCGCCGCATCGTCCACCAGGTAGATGTCGTCGCCATAGTGGCACAGTGCCACCGCGCTCTCGAACTGTTCGTGAATATTTTCCATACCCCTCAATAACGGCCAATTGTTCTATTTAGTATATTGTCTGTTCGTTTTGGTGTCGTTTTTCGGTTTTTTGTGTCGAATGGAGTACTTTTGCAAAAAAATCAAAGGACAATCAATATGAAACGCACTTTCAAATCAGTAATTCTGCTCCTTGCCGCCATTGCCGCAAGCGGTGTGGCCGGAGCGCAAAACACAACGACTATGGACAACAACAGCCAGCGTGTGGCCGACACGGTGAAAAACGGCTTCCAGAAGATCGAGGACGGCGTGGTCAGCGGCTACAAGGCCATCGAGAACGGTGTGGTGAGCGGCTACACCGCCATCCAGGACGGCGTGGTGGAAGGATTCACCAAGGTCAGCGACGCTTTCATCATGAAGTTCTTCGCCCGCCAGGGTGAGACCCTCGAACAGGCCAAAGAGCGTATGAAAGCCGAGGAGGCCAAGCTGCATCAGGAAAGCGAAGACCGCGCAGCCGCCAGCCGCCAGCGTGGCCGCGAGAGTGTGGAACGCGCCAAAGCAGTGGGGAGAAGAAACTAATCACTAACTCTGTTCTACCAAGGTTTTGATCAATTAATAATCCTATTTCATCTTTTGGATAAATCTTCCATTCTTGTTTGATGCTTGCCCTATACAATTCAAAATCAATACCTCTATTAATCATATCATTAGAACATAGTAATAATAAGGTATTAAACATATCCAGTTCTTGTATTTGGACATTAGAGCCTTTCATTTTGATAATGATACGTTGGTTGTCAGGAGACAAAATAATAGCAAATACGGACCGCGATTCCAACACCTCGTTTATCTCATGTCCCAAATAGAAAGTCACTTGCGTTCTAAGGAAATCGGATCACTCGCCTTCACTATTTTTATAGATGACATTGCATATTACATTTACAGCAGAATTTGCTGTAAATGATGCTGATACAAATATCAATACAATGATTAATATACATTTCATAGTGATTCTGAACAGCGATATTATTTGAAATTTTACATATTAACTTTGTTGCAACGAAGCACCTCGGCTCCTCTGCGTGTGGTATGCTTGACGAGCTTGATGAGCCAGCCCCAGGCTCTTACACCACAGACGATTACCTGTATAAATCGTGAGTGGAATAATTGTCAACGAGTTACGAGCATCACAGATCGTATACCTTTTTTCTTACGCTATTATAACGTCCAACCCTCTTTTTCATTGTGCTACAGAAACTGGTAAATATCGGCATTGGCAAACCAAAACGCCGAAAGCCGAGGCCAAATCTGGCCTCGGCTTTCGGTTATTGAAACTCCCTCAAAAACTGAACGTGGCTGACAGCGGCTCAGCATAGTGAGCAGGTTCACTTTGCTCTCGCTCTTAAGAATGGATTGTTTTTATGTTATACTTTATATTTTGGTTTCACAATTAAAACGACTACATTCCCTTTGCTTCTTCTTTCAAGGCCGAATACAACTTGGCCCGGTCCTGACGGTTGCTCCAAATACTGACAATGTATATCTCATCTTTGTAAATAGAGTATATCACACTGCTAAGACGACAGGGTAATTCTCGGAATTCGGTACACGTTTCCTCATCGGTGAAACTGGTCTTCCCAATATTCGGGAACTGCGAGATGCTGGCAACGGCCTCATTGATGCCATTCCGCATCTTGATAGCAGCCTGTCTGCCAAACTCACGGGCGACGTAGGCTGCCGTTTCCGCAAACTCGGCAGCGGCACGCTCCGACCATCTCACCTTCATACGGCTTCGGCTATTGCGTTGTCGACAATCTGCATCACATCTTCGTGCGAAAGTGTCTGCTCACGCCCGGCAATGATATCTCTCATACGTTGTTTAGACACCTCCATCATCTCCTCACGGCTATAAATCCCAGGCATTTGGAGGGCTTCGTTCGCCTCAAAATCTTCCCTTTTGACACGGGCAAGGAATGCGTGACGCACCTTCAACGTCTGCTGACGGTAGAGTGTCCATAGAGCATCTTCCGGCGAAGTTCTTTGGTATGTAGCATCCATTTCCATATCCGTATTATTATTTAATTTCAATTTGCAAAAATACAAACTCTTTTTGGATTGGCAAAATATTTCGACCTGTGTAGTTGAAAAAAGTAGTTCTCACTTGAAATATCCCCCCAAAAAAACTAAATTCCAGTTACAAATGCAACACAATAATATCGTATGATTGACGTTATACAAACGATTAATCTATAACAATCTAAAACAATGAAGAAAAACAAATGCACATTTGCAAGTATGAGTACGACCCGGCACAGGGCGACCCCACACAGGGCATAGCCCCCGAAACACCTTTTGAGCAGATTGCCGCCCTCTTCCTGCAGACCGCCGAGAACGAGAAGGAGCACGCCAAGCTGTGGTTCAAGGAGCTGAACGGCATCGGCACCACCGCCGAGAACCTCACCGCTGCCGCCGCCGGCGAGAACTATGAGTGGACCGATATGTACGAAGGTTTTGCCCGCACCGCCGAGGCCGAGGGCTTCCCCGAGCTGGCCGCCAAATTCCGTGGCGTGGCCGCGATAGAAAAAGACCACGAGGAGCGTTATCGTGCCCTGCTCCACAACGTCGAGGCCAATGAGGTCTTCGCCAAGAGCGAGGTGAAGGTGTGGGAATGCCGCAACTGGGGCCACATCGTGGTCAACACCAAAGCTCCCGAGGTCTGCCCCGTCTGCAACCACCCGCAGGCCTACTTCGAAATCAACAAGCAGAATTATTGATGACGGTTAAAGGTTAACGTTTAAGGTTTAGCTTCGCTGACATTGCTATGGCTGATTTTATCTACGTTGCTTCACTTCGAAAAAACAAGTAAACTTGCTTTTCGCTCAGCTTTCGCAACTTCCGGGATAGAAAGCGAGCTTTCTCTCCTCTCGCCTTGCGCAATGTTAAAGTAAGCTGACGTGGTTCTTTTTAACCACATTCCTCAAACAAAAATAACGAAAGCCGAGACCAGCAACTGGTTTCGGCTTTCTGTTTGGCAGTTAAGAAGCTTTGAATTACAACATTATTGGTAATTTGACATTCTTTTCTTCTTAGACTCTTTTTTGCCGTGGGTCTGCTGGGCTTCCATCTCGGTGCGGCCGATGCGCCAGGTGAGGCCGAAACTGACGTAGCGGCTTTCAGTGGTCGATTCGTTGACAGAGGGGTTGTAAGGGTTGAGGCTGCTGCCGCCGGTGCGGACGGTGCCGAAGACATCAGTCACGTTGAGGAACAACGACAGGCGACGGTCAAAGAGATCGGTACTCACGCCGCAGTCGAAGGAAAAGTAGGGGTCAACCTCGGCCAACAGTGTCTGTGTACGGCTGCGATAGACGGCGTTGGCGAAAAGTTGCAGGCCGTCGAACCATTTGCTCTCCGTATGCTCCCACAGCTTTGTCCAGAAGTTGAGCCGCAGCGAGTAGCAAAGCATCTCGCTCTCTTGCCACATTCCGGGGCGGTATTGGATGCGGTAGTAGTCGTCGAAGAGGTTGGCGTAGAACCTGATATTCATAAAGTCGAGCGGGCGCAGCGTTGCGGTGAGGCTGATGCCGCCTTGCCGTGCGGAGCCGATGTTGGCCGACTGGCTGAAGGCGACGATACGTCCGAAGCGGTTGCAGTAGGCCACGTCGGTGAGGGTGCCTGTGCGGTCGCGGTCGGAGTTGAACCAGGCGCTGAGGCCGATGCTGCCAAGGTGGTTAAAATAGCGCTCCCATCCCAGCTCCAGATTATCGGCATAACCTTTCTTGAGGTCGGGGTTTCCGGTAGTGTAGTTGTCGTACCCATAGAGGGCGAAGCGCGTGAGTTGTGTGGCGGTAGGCGGCGCGACATAGTGGGTGTAGCTGAAGGTGAAGTTATGCATCGAGGGGGTGCTGTAGGAGGCATGGACGGTGGGGCTGAAGGTGAGATAGTGGCGGCGCACATCGCCGCTGTCGGCCACGGCATAGTCGAGATTGTGCCAGACATTGTCGCAACTCAACGAAGCTCCGAGTGTGAACCGTCCGAAATGATGTTCCGCGCCGGCATAGAGCGAGAGTTCGTAGGTGCCGTTGGTAAAGGCATAGCTGCGAAGCGAGTCGGTGAGGCCGTCAGCGATGGCTTTGGTCTCTTTCCGCTCAGGGTTGAGGCTGGCCATCAGGCCGAAATCCACTGCGCCCTGCTTGCTGTAAGGCAATGCGACATCGGCTGTGATACCGTGCCATTGCGAAGGGTTGAGACCGACGAGACGGCGGTCGAAGTCGAGCGACCTGAGGCTGTCGTGCTGTCGCAAGTCGCCGCTGAATGAGCGAGAGCGCGTCAGGGTGCCCGTGTAGTCGAGGAAGAGCATACCGCCAAGGGTGTCGAGCTTTTTCTCCAGCATCACGCCGAAGGCGGCATCCATCATCGCATTGCCGTTATGCAGGGCCTCGTTGTAGAAATAACGGCCGGGGCTGCTGATGAACTCCGTGCGTTCGGTGCGGCCATCGGTGGCGGAACTGTCGTGCGAGGCGGTGGTCCATAGCCAAAAGTTGAGCGTGGTGTTGGTGTCGAGGTAATAGTCGAAGTCCACGCCGAAGTTGCCGTTAAGCGTGCGGTTCTTGCTATGTCCCTTTGTCGAGACGATGGACGAGAGCGAGCTGTCGGGTGCCAGCAGGCGGCTGTCGCTTCTCGCATCGCCGTCGTACCGGTCATAGTCGCCGCTGACAAAGAGATTGAAGCGTACCTTCTCGTTTGCCCACACATAGTCCACCCACGGCCCCACCTGCGGACGGCTGTTGGCGTTCAATCCCAGGCACAGCAGCTCGTTGCGCTTCACCCTGGCGGTGGTGATGATGTTGATGACGCAATTCTGTGTGTGATACTTTGCCGAAGGATGTGCGATGACCTCGATGCGCTGCAATGTGCCGGCGGGAAGAGACTTGAGGTACTGCTTCAAGCCCTCGGCCTTCAGGTGCGACGGCTTGTCGTTTATCCAGATAGAGACCTCTGCCCCGCCGCGATAACGAATATTGCCCTCGGCATCCACCTCCACGCCTGGGGCGTTCTGCAATGCATCAGTGGCGTTGCCGCTCTGCACGCTGGGGTCGTCGCCCACATTGTAGTACACCTTTTCGCCGTCGGCGGAGTAGAGCGGACGGCTGGCGGTGATTTGCACGGTTTTGAGTAGCGTTGCATTGTCGGCAATCTCGATAATGCCAAAGTTTGTGTCGTGGTCTATCACAATATCCTGCCACCAGGTTTCGTGCCCCACGGCAGTTATTCTTAGGATATATTCGCCCTGCCTGATGCCGGCCAACGAGAATACACCTTCGAGGTCGCTCGTCGTGCCGTAGGCAAAGGCGCTGTCCTGTCGTTGCAGCAGGACGCAGTTTGTAAACATCATAGGCTCCCCCTTGCTGTCTTTCAGCATCCCCTGCAGGGAACAGGTGGTTTGTGCTACCATAGCACCGGCCATACTCATAGCGAGTACCGCCAAGAAAAATCTTTTCAGCATTGATAAATAATTAATAATGAACACTCGGAAGTTGGCAACAACCAGTTCCGCTAACACCCGTTAAAACAGCAAGGTGTCAGGGTGCCCTCAGCACCTCGTGGAACGTCTCCGCCTCGTTTGCCATCACGGGCACATCGCCCTCCGGCATCCACTCGGAACGTTCCGTACATTCATTATTAACTGCAATAAGCATAGTTGCCTAATAATTCATTCTAAATATACGCCTACACAAACGTCATTACTGTTTTTTATTGCCCTCGACTAAAATAATTTTTCTCCCGCCGCAGCCACAAGAAGCTGCAGACCACCAAAGAAGAGCGGAACCAGCTGAAACACAAGCCCTTTTAAATGGCTCTATATGCTCGTGTGGCGTTGCCATTGTTCGCCCTTGGCGTGGCGCACAAGCACCTCCTGCTGCACCGCGGACGGCAACTCCGAGAAGCAGGTTTTGTAGCGGCCTGTGTCGATCAGCTTTTGCGGTGTGTAATTCATAGGATTCATTTAGTGGCCGATGCGCAGAGCCAGTGGCGCTGCGGGTCGGTGTGGACGGTGATGTCGTGGAAGCCGGCGGTGGCGAGGTGGCGTTGCAGTTCGTCGGGGGTGTAGGTGTGCATGCCTTCGATCATCTTCTCCCACTTTTCGTTTTTCCCGGTCAAGCCATCGTCCTCGTTGACGATAAGGAAGTGGCCGCCCTCTTTGAGCACCCTTTTTACGCCGCGGAAGCACTCCTCGATCGTGGGCCAAAAGTATACAGTCTCGAAGGCGCTGACCAGGTCGAAGCGGCCTTCCTCGAATGGCAATGCTGCGGCGCTGCCTTCCAGCACGCGGCAGCGTCCTGCGGCGATAGCACGGGCGTTCACCTGCTGCGACTTCTGTACCGAGACGGGCGAATAGTCTATGCCCGTCACCGTGCCTTGCGGACAACGTTTGAGGTGACGGGCGATGTTGGCGCCACCTCCGCAGCCCACATCGAGGACATCGGCATCAGCCTTCGTGGGCATAAACGACAGCCCCCATTCGGCAAGCCGCGCGTGGCCGCCACCGTTCATTCCGTTCACCATCATGCGACCCAAAAAGCCTTCCGGCTTGCGGGTGTTGTTGAAGAATTTGGAGAGTAATCCCATAGATTTCAGTTTTTTGTTTTTTATTTTGCACTTATCAATCAGGTTGCAAAGATACGCCTGCCGCCTCGATGCGGCAATACCTATAAATAGGTATTTTGCCGATTGCATTGTTTTCATTCCATCTTGCAGGATATGGCAACCCTGAACAAAATAGACGCGGCGCCGATGACATACAAAAGCCGAGGCCAGCAACTGGTCTCGGCTTTCTGTTTACATTCATTCAGCCTTCATCCATTTCTTAAACATCTTACATTCTTGCAGGAAGGTATCCCGACTCACAATAGTATGTTTGTGTTTGCGGTAGAGTTGCTTCAAGGCAGCATCGACATCGGTTTTCATCTGCTCCAGTCGATAGGGTGCCGCGTGATAGATGGCAATCGATTCGTCCTGCGACTCGACGCTGTGGATATCGGCGATTGGCAACGTTTTCTTGGCACGCTCCATCATCGTCTTGTAGTAGGCAATTTGCTCCTCGTAGCCACGCCCGCGGCTTTTGAGAAACTGCAGCTTGATGTACTCATTCAGGCTTTCGCTCAGGGCGTAGTCGCGATATTCGAAGAAGATGCCGTTGCCCCACCACTGGTGCGCCACCTCGTGAGGAATCCACGAAAAGTCGGGTATCATCGTGTAAACATCATAGAAATAATGTCCAAAGATAATCATATCGTGCAGCGACTGGCACATTACAAACTGCGGGTCGCCAATCTCCACGATGTTCATCGGCTTTGAGGACAAGGAATCGCCGAAGAAGGTGCAGTAGAAGTTGTAGGAATCCACAAACTCGCGGTAATAGGCTTCGGGATAATGTGTCGTGTCGCTTGCAAGTCGGTAGAAATGGAAGGGACGAATGGGCGAATCGATCACCTTGCAGGTGTATTTGTCCTTCGGCAAGAGGACGAGGTGCAGGTCGAACGAGGGAAGCCATTCTGTGCCGCCAAGGATGTAATAGTCGTCTGCCTTGATGTGTACCTGCGCCGTCAGCAGCTCGCCATTGCGGTGCGGATACCAGTTGCCCTCGCGTCGCAAAACAATGGCACCGTCGGACGTGCGGTAGTCGGCAAGCAACAGGGAATAGGCGGTATCGACCTTGATGGGTTGTCCCGTATAGGTTTCGTAGGGGATGAGATAAAAAACCGACACCCGCAGCGTGTCGCCCTCGATGTGGAGATTGAGGCTGTATTGTCTGTAATCGACAAGCGAAGGGTGAAAATAGAAGTCGGGCATATCCATGTGTGGAAGATAATCTTCAATGGGTTCCAAATCCATATTTCTTCGCCGTTCGTTCAGGTGCTCAATATCCTTAATAAGGTACATCCCTGTCAGACCGTCACGGGTAAGCCCCTGAGTTCCGTATAGTTGAGGTTTGTTCTGATGGTCAAGGTCACGGTCGGTCATATAGGCAATCCACGATGGGATGAAGTCGCCACTGTCGGCAGCAGCCTGAGCCTGCTCCAGAAACCAATGCAGGTACTCTGGCGGCGAGTGCTGCGCTATCAGTGCCGCATGGTCGCAGCATTTGTACCCCAATTTGGACAGCGTCGGGAATCCTCGTTCGGCAATAAGTTGTTCAAGTGCAATAAGATTGGCTGAATCGACCTCATGGATGATGCGCCACGCCGAGGCTTGGTCCATGTCGCTTTTAAGCTATCATCAAAAATAAGTTGATACAATCAGACAGTTGCAATAAAAAATAAAAAACGACTGTGTTTATGCGACGTGGTACGCGGGCGTCCTCGCCTGCGATTTGAACACGAATAGTGAATGGTGATTAGTGATTAGTGAATGGTGATGCCCTGTTGCGGCGGATTTGCAATCCGCCCCAACTGAATATAAGGATTTATAATCCGCAGGCATATAGAGTCGAAATATTTTTGACGGATTACAAATCCTGATAACAACAGGTGTAGTATTGCAAATCCGACATAACGGAAGATACATCATGAAGCGCAGAATTTTTAAAAATGACATTGAAACACTGAGGGTTGAAGGGAGAGCCATCATGGACTCAACTTTGGAGCAGGGGAAAAAACTGAACTAGTGTGGTTGCTATTCTGTAATGGGTTGGTGATTAATAAATTGGCAATCATGAGTAATGTCGGTAAATCGTATGTTGGTTAGTTTCATGTTGTTTTTCCCACTAATGGATATGTCACAAAAAATATTAGTAGAATCAGCCCGTAATGTGAAAATATATAAGTGCTTGTCATTTCTGTTTGTTTTAAAATGACGGAACTTGCATATTTTTTGATTTTTATAAATGATTATCCAATCGTTTTCTCCGTATTCGTTAGGTATGGTATTAAATGTACTGTCTTTGTAAATGCACGTGGACTCCTCTAAACTAGAAAAAGGATATCCAGCAGATAGGTAGATTTCAATATCACTCGGATCAAGATTCTCAAACTGCAAGCATAAATTATTTCTGCTGACACATGATGACAGTAAAAACAATGTAACTAGCATTTCCAACAACCGTGGCAAAAGGGGACAGGTCATTTTTGCCCTTTCTGATAGGGGTGAACTTAAACTATATGTCATAACGCTTTCGGATTTGTTTTGTGGTTAGTCCTGTGTGGCTCACAGCCTGTCGGACCGAGGCCCCGGCATCAAGGATTAATCTGACGGCCATATCCTCCTCGTCGTCGAAGATGTTCTGGCGATTGACGCCTCGCATCATCACGTGGTAAATGCCGAATTCCGATTTTGTCCTTGCTTGTCGTGGCATACAGAAGATGGTTTTTAATAATCAGTGGAATAATATAGGACTGTCCCTTGCCTTTACCAAGGCTCAAAAACGGCTGCAAAAATACAAAATTTTTCTGCATTAATGAACACCGCCGCAAAAGCACGAAACCTTTGCGGCGGTCATTCCATCCGCCCCCACTTCATCTCTTCCCCTTCATTGTCGTACTGCT
>JAFSQF010000070.1 GCA_017446745.1 Bacteroidales bacterium | reverse complement strand
GTATCACCTTATTTTTTCATTGTCACTAACAGCAATTATCAGCAATTAACAGCAATTATCCAGAAATTATTTATAGAACGTGAATGACCATGAATGCCCGTGAATTATCGTAAATGTCAAATAAATTTGACTAATTACTTAATTAAATAACTATATGTTTCAGAGAATTATCAATGGTTCAGTAAGGTTGATGCAACGGTGGATGCCGGAGCCTTTCCTTTTTGCTATTATATTGACATTCATTGCCGCCCTTCTTGCCATGCCCATTTGCCGCCAGACCCCGGTCGAGGTCATTGCCAATTGGGGCGATGGCGTTTGGGGGCTGCTGGCTTTTGCCATGCAGATGGCCCTGGTGCTGGTCACCGGCTCGGCGTTGGCCTCGGCTCCGGCACTGAAACGGGGCATAGCGCGTCTGGCCTCGTTGCCCAAGAGCCCGGCGGCGGCCATCGCGCTGGTCACCTCGGTGTCGGCGGTGGCATGCTGGCTGAACTGGGGCTTCGGCCTCATCATTGGCGTCATTTTCGCCAAAGAGATAGCGCGCCGTCTGGCGGGGGTGGACTATAGGCTGCTCATTGCGTCGGCCTATAGTGGCTTTGTGGTGTGGCATGCCGGCCTGTCGGGCTCTGTGCCGCTGAAGCTGGCCACCCCGGGACCCGACCTGGCGGCGGCAACGGCAGGGGCCATAGTGGAACCCATTGCCATTGGCAGCACCATACTGCACCCCTTCAACCTGGCCATGGTGGTGCTGGTGATCATCGCTATAACCGTGGTCAATGCGTTGATGCACCCCAAGGGCGCCGCCGTGGTGAGCATAGACCCTGAGCTGCTGAAAGAGGACGACGCCACGGCCCACAAGCCCTCCGGCAAGCCCACTCCCGCCAGCAGGCTGGAGCAGAGCCGCCTGCTGACATGGCTCGTCTCGCTGCTGGGCATAGCCTATCTCGTTATCAACCTGGGCTTCCGCCACGGGGCTTTCGATTTGGGCAGCGTCATCATGATCTTCCTTTTCCTCGGCCTGCTTTTCCATGGCACGCCGGTGGCCTACGTGCGCGCCTTCGGCAAAGCGGCCTCGGGAGCGGCAGGCATCATACTCCAGTTCCCGTTCTATGCCGGCATCATGGGCATCATCACCGGGGTGGGGGAGAGCGGCATCTGCTTCGGCACCGTGATCAGCAACGCCTGCATAAGCATCTCGTCGCCCGTCACCTATCCGTTGCTTACCTTCCTCTGCGCTGCGGTGCTCAATATGTTCGTGCCGTCGGGCGGTGGCCACTGGGCCATACAAGCTCCCATCATGTTCACCGCCGGGGCTCAGCTGGGTGTCGACCCCGGCCTGACGGGTATGGCCATTGCCTGGGGCGACGCATGGACCAACATGATACAGCCTTTCTGGGCTCTGCCGGCTCTGGCCATCGCGCGCCTCAGCGCCAAGGATATCATGGGCTTCTGCCTGATAGACCTGGTGGTGAGCGGCATAATCATTGCCGCCGGACTGCTGCTTTGGGCGGTATGAATACAAGGGGCGCTTCGCAAGGAGCGCTTCGCAAGGGGCACTTCTCAAGGAGCGCTTCGCATTCTGCGAAGCATTACATACGAAATAATACACATTCAATAATTTCAACGATGAGAAAAAACTTTATTTTTGCTTTGATTGCCATAACATTGGCAGCCTTTGCGGCGTGCAAGTCGAAACATCAGCCCTCTACGCCTATCGACAGTTCTCAGATCAACGCCGAAGGCATCGACGAGGTCTACACCTCTTCTGGCATTCGCGTTCTCCGGCTGCAGGACAAGGCCAGCGAGATGTCGGCTGACCTTTTCAAGGGCTATAACGACACCCTGCTGGCTGCGCTGCTCCCCGACGGCGCTACGCCATCGTCGATCAACACGTTTCTGGTCAGCACGCTGGACCATAAAATCCTATTCGATGCCGGCCTCGGCACCGAACGTGGCGGCAACCTGCTTGCTAAGCTGGCTCAGCTTAATATCAGGCCGGAAGATATCGATGCCGTCTGCCTCACGCATCTTCATACCGACCATATCGGCGGCTTGCTGAAGGATGGCCAGCCGGTGTTCCCCAACGCCACCCTCTTCCTGTCGGTGGAAGAGTTCGAGGCTTGGAGCGATGGCGGGGTGATGGCGTCGCAGAACGAGGTCTGGAAGCAGGTGCTGGCCAATTATGCCAATAGCATACAGCCTTTCACGGATGGCACTAAGCTGCTCGATGGCCTGGTGGAGTGTCTGTTGGCTCCCGGCCATACTCCCGGCCACAGCGTCTACAGGGTGGACAATTGCCTCTTTGCCGGCGACCTGATCCATGCTCAGGACCTCCAAATCAAGAACCCCCAGTTCTGCGCCAGCTTCGACAACGATCCCGACTTGGCAGCCCCCACACGTGTGAAATTCTTGAATTTCGCCCGCGAGAACGCCCTGCTTTTCTGCGACGCACATTGCTATACGCCCTTCCTAAAGCTGAATGATTGATTTGTCTGCGAACGCTTCGCCAAGGAACGCTTCGCCAGGGAGCGCTTCGCATTTTGCGAAGCAACAAGAATCATTTCGCATCCTGCGAAACAACACAAAAAAAAACATAATAATTAACTGCTTTGGAAAAGATTATTCTTGGCATAGACCCGGGAACCCGGATTTTGGGGTATAGCGTGCTTGAGGTGGGCGACGGCACACCTAAGGTGCTGGTGCTCGACGTGCTTTACCTTAAGAAGATAGCCGATTTCAACCTGCGCATCAGGAAAATCTTCGATTCCACGGTGCGCATCATCGACACCTTCCATCCCGACCACCTGGCTATCGAGGCCCCTTTCTTCGGCAAGAATGTGCAGTCGATGCTGAAGCTGGGGCGCGCCCAGGGCGTCGCCATCGCCGCGGCCATGAGCAGGGACCTCTCTTTCTCGGAGTATGAGCCGGCAACAATAAAACAAACAGTCACGGGCAATGGCGTGGCCACTAAAGAGCAGGTGGCCACGATGTTGAGATCAATCTTCGCTTTCCCCGACGAGCCTCACTATTTCGATGCCACCGACGCCCTCGCTGTGGCCTATACCTGCTATATGGAACGCACCAACCCGTTGGCCGACTTGCGCCAACAGCTGATGCCAAAACAAAAACGCCAGTCTAAATCGCGTCGCCAGTCCTGGGCCGAATATGTGCAGCAAAACCCTGACGCTGTGGTTTAGGAGCGCTTCGCATTCTGCGAAGCAACAATAAATCGAAGCATTGAACCATCTAAATCTCGAACCATCGAACCATCGAAGCATCGAAACATCGAAATCTCGAAACATCGAAGCATCGAACCATCGAAATCTTGAATCATCGAAACAAAAAAACAACAAAACAACAAAACAAAACATCGAAACAACCCATTAAAATAATAACATAATCAAATCATAATCCATGAAGACTGAGAATGAAGGATTCAGCAGCACCTTTGGTGCTATAATGGCTGCGGCGGGCAGCGCCGTGGGATTAGGAAACATCTGGCGGTTCCCTTACATCTGTGGTAAATACGGTGGCGGGGCTTTTCTGGTAGTCTACATCTTTTTTGTGTTCCTTATCGGAATGACGCTGATGATGAGCGAGTTCGTTATCGGCCGTCGCACTGGCGAGGGTCCTCATCGTGCCTATTCCGCTCTGCGTCCGGCGCATCCGGCATGGCGTGTTATAGGGTTGACGGGGCTGGGCACCTGTTTCCTGATTTTATCGGTCTACCTGATTATTTCGGGATGGACTACCAACTATTTCTGGGAATCGTTGGTGGGCACCCTGGCGGGCATACCCGACGACGGCTTTGCGGCTCATTTCAATGAGTTTGTGGGCAATCCGTCACGCACTATCCTTTTCATCGTCATCTTCTTGGTACTGACAACACTTGTCATTATCGGTGGCGTAGAGAAAGGCATTGAACGCATCTCAAAGTTGCTGATGCCTATCCTGGTGGTGTTGCTGCTGGTGATGTGTGTGCGTTCGGTGACCCTTGAGGGGGCCTCGGCAGGACTGGCCTACCTCTTCAACCCGGATTTCAGCAAGCTCACCGGCGAGGGGGTGCTTGCTGCCTTGGGTCAGGCCCTCTTCTCGCTCTCGGTGGGCATGGGTGCCATGGTGGTCTATGGCTCCTACCTGCCTAAGGATAGCAACATTTTGAAGACATCGGTGTGGATAGCGGTGTGCGATTTCGCCATAGCCATACTGGCAGGCATAGCCATCTTCCCTGCCGTCTTTGCCTGCGGGCAGAGCCCCGCCGAAGGACCGGGGCTTGTCTATCAGGTGCTCCCAGTGGTGTTCAACTCCTTCGGAGGCGTGGGGAAAATCTTTTCAATAGTGTTCTTCCTGCTGCTGACCTTGGCGGCCCTGACGTCGGCCATCTCGCTGCTCGAGGCACTCACGCGCTGGGTGTCCAACGCGAAGCGTGGACGCACGCAGTCGGCGGTAATCATGTCGGTGCTTGTGGTGATTCTCTCTGTCCTGGCGGCCTTCTCGTTTGGCGACAATGCCGTGGGGCGTCTCCGCTTCGGCGACATGACGCTCTTCGACCTCCTCGACAAGCTGACGGGCACCGTGCTGCCTCCGGTCTGCGCGCTGCTCACCATAATCTTCTTCGGCTGGGTGCTTAAGGCCGACGAGATAAAGGACGAACTGTCGAACCATGGCGTGCATGGTGTGTCGTATTTCAAGGTGTTCTACTATGTGCTGGCACGTTTCGTGGCCCCTGTGGCTCTTCTGGTGGTGCTGATCTCGGGCCTGCTGTCCTGACTATCATCCCCGTACAGCATGCGTGCCCACACGCAGCCCTTTTTAACAATCATCACATAATCTGTAGTCAATAATATGAGAAGGTATTTTTGTTTGTTGGCAGTTCTGGCCCTTGCTGGCTGCAATGGGGTGGCGATAAAGAAGACCATAGACCCCAAGGCGGTGAATTTCGAGGCCCTCTACGACGAGGATTTCGACAAGGTGCTCTACCCCTCGCTGCTGCTCTCGCTGGCCAACTATAGCGGACAGACAGAAGACACGCTCTTCGCGGTGAGCGTCACGGCACCCTCGAGCAATGCCGTGCTGCGTGTGGTGGCCGATTCCACGGCGCTCAACTACGTCAGTATCACGCAGGAGACCCTGCCGCGCAAGGGACAACGCTACTCTTTCGTGCCTGTTATAAAGTGGAAATACGAGACCATGTACAAGCTGCGCCAGCAGGGCTATATTGACCTCACTTTCACCTGTTTCATCAACGATGAGGAGGTCGACGTGAAGAACTTGCACCTTAACTACCGTCCGGTGAATGAATGCCTCATGTCGCTCGTCACTAAAAATGGCGACTATCACGACTACCGCTGGCTCTTCACGGCCTACGTCAACGAGGACCACCCCAAGATTGACGAGATTCTGGCAGAAATCCTGTCGCAGGGCATTGTGTCGACCTTCGACGGGGCGCGCACGGAAAAGAAGGTTGAAACTCAGATGCGTGCTATTTGGTATTATGCTCTGAACCGCGGTCTGGCCTACTCGTCGATAACATGCACGTCGAACGGCTCGAGCCGCACCAATTCGCAGAGCATACGCTTCTTCGACGACGTCTACCGCTACCGGCAGGCCAACTGCATAGATGCTTGCGTGTTCTTCAGCTCTATAATGCGCAAGGTGGGGCTGCACCCCATTATTTTCGTCGAGCCGTGCCACGCCTACCTGGGTTACTATAGCGACAAGAACAAGAAGAAGATTGCGCTGCTTGAGACCACCATAACGGGATGGGTCAACCTGCCGGAGCTCGACGACCATTTCGATGCCGACAGCAACAGGCTTGAAGAGCGATATTACAACAAGATCTCGAAGTATATGACTGACATTCAGCGAGAGAATTATGAGCGTGGCTTGATGACGCTTGAGGAGATAAAGAAAGCGGTGTCGAACAACCTCTTCGACCGTGCCTCTGAATATCAGCGTGAGAATTATGCCAACAATAAGAAGTTCTTCGCCGACACTACGCAGCCTCTGTATCAGATGCTTGTGATTGATGAGCTCCGCAAGCAGGTGCCCCCCATCCCCGCCGCCGAGAATTAATGTAGCAGTGGTAGGGATTCCATTCTGACCAATGCGACGACAGCCAGCTGTAGCAATGACTACGGCTGGCTGTCGTCGCGCTGGCAAAGCTGCAAGCTTCGCCTCCTACTTTTTTTCTTATTTGCGGATGAAGGATTTCGTGCTGATGCCTTCGGCTGTGGCGATGCGGAGCAGGTAGATGCCTTTGGGAAGAGGCGTGACGTCGACATGGTTGCTCCTTTCGAACGAAAGCAGCGCACGCCCCATGATGTCGAACACATCGGCGCGGATGACGTCGGGATGGTCGATGAGCAGAGGCCCGGAGGTGGGGTTGGGGAAGACGGCAATGCTCGGTGCCGCGACGGCGTCATCATCGATGCCGAGCCGGTGGCAGGGGTTGCCGATGCTGACATCGTTGCCGTTGTAGTAGGCATTCACTACGGCCACCAGGGTGTCGCCCTGTGGGTCGAGCACCCAATAATTGTAGTAGCGGTCCTGCGGTCCCCCACGGTGGTAGCGGATGAGGAGTGTGCCGGGAGCCACGTTGACTGTGGCCGTGGAAAAACGGCTTGTGGAGGTGTGGGCTGCGGTGCCGTAGACCTGGCCGGAGGGCGACTCGAACGACAGGTGGGCATCGTTGGCCCAGCTGGAGCCGTTGCGCGTACATTCCATGACGACGGTCAGCGGGCAGTAGTCGTTTTCGCTCCATGCACCTTGCGTGACGGTGACCGTGGCGGTGCGTCCCAGTTGCGAGAAAGAGATTGTGGCGGTGCGTTCTGCGCCAGAGGTGTTGTCGTCGGCACTGACGCTGACTTGCCCCAGGTGCTGGAAGTCGGTGCCGGCCAGATGAAGCCAGTCGGCAGAGCAGGATGCTGTCCATGCGGCGTCGCTGGTGTCGTTGGTGGCGAGCCAGATTGTCTTGGTGCCTCCCGTGCGGTCGAAGCTCACTGTGGGGTCGCTGACGTAGATGGTGTAGTCGGGGTGGATGCCCATAACGCAGTTGTTCTCCTGATTGAAGTTGTAGGAGCCGTAGCTGATGGCACCGACGGCATAGAACCCGTCGCCGTCGCCATCTTCGCCGAGATTGAAGTGTAGGTAACGGCGGCTGTCGTAGCCGTCGCAGATGAAGGCGTGGCCGCCGGAGCCGCCACGTCCGTTGTAGAGCACGGGGCGCAGCTGGGCAAGTTCATTGATTAGCAGGTCGGTCCATTGGTCATTGTCCATGGAACCTTTGTATTGGTAGTTGATATCCTGCCGGTTGTATCTGAAGAAGCGCCATAGGGCATTTTGCGAACAATAGGCGTTGGTGTCGCCGTTGTGGTCGCCGGCCACGGCGCCGCTTTGGAAGGTGTTGTAGCCCATTTGGACGCTGACGCCGACATGATACATAAGGGTTGCCACGGCGTTTTGCTGTACTTCGGGCGAGGCGGTGGTGACGCGCGCGGGCATATTGTCCCAGTCGTAGTGGGTATGGGCGAAGTCAGCTGTGAGCACGCCGTAGCCGGCATCGCTGCTGTAGCTGTGGCTCCCCTTGCCGAAGGCCGGGAAGGCCCAGTAGCGCATCAGCTGGGCCGCGGCGGTGGCCACACATCCGGTCATGCATCCCGACGGGCACAGGTTGTTGTAGGGCGACATCTGGAACCACTGGGTCTGCACCAGAGGACCCACCGAGTCGGGCAGGCCATCCTTGCGCCCTGAGGGGCCTCCGGCAGGCCATTTACCGGCGAGGAGCTGCTCCCATTCCGGGTCGGCAGGAGCCTTGGCACGCCGGGCGGCAGCAATCTCGCTGTCGTATTGCTCGAGGATGGGGAGCAGCGACGCCGGGATGGCATCGGGATTGAAAGAGCCCGAGAGGCTGTAGGCCAGGATGGGACGTGCCGCATCGTCGGCAGCGGTGATGACGAAGCCGCCATTGCCCGGCAGGAAGAGGTACAGATGGCTGAATTGCCAGCGGCTGCTGAGGTCGGTGAGGCTCGCGGAACACGTGGAGCCTGTTCGTAATGTCATGAAGTTCTTGGCCGCCAGAGCTGCCGTCTTGTTGTCGACGGGTCCTGCAAAAGCGGCCATGGCGATGGCCACGGCCGCAAGAAGGGTGGTGATGCGTTTCATGGTGATTATTGGTTATAGTCTGTCATGCGGAAAGCTTCGACTTCAACCTTGATGTTCATATACTTGGGGCCTGTGCCGTTGGCTTCGGCGCTCATGTCGAGGAGGCGTCCCGTGACGGTGCAGTCGATGCTGTTGGTGCTGGCATCGTAGTTGGTGGTTTTCACGATTAGGTTGTCGACCGACATAAAGTGGGGGTAGGGCGTGCCTTGCACGCTGACCATGTCGTCCTCGTTGTATTTCACGTAGCAGATATTATGGTCGTATTGTGCTTGGCTCATGGTGCCCGTCTCGCCGTTCCAGAGCCATTGCACCAGAAAGCCGGTGCCGTCGGGGTGGCTGGTGGCGGTGAGCATGTAGATGAATGCGCCGGCACCCAGGCTGACCTGCGAGCGCAGGAGGACATCGAGCTGGAGGGTGGTGTCGCCGAAAGTTACGGTGAGCTTGGCGTTGGTGTCGAGGATAATCTCGCCGCCACCGCTGCCGCCGGTGGTGTCTTGTACGGGCTCGCCGAAGATGGCGGTATAGGTGGCGTCGCCATGCACCGCCACCACGCGGGGATTCTCGGTGCTGCCGTCGTCCCACTTATGGAAAGCGTAGCCCACGTTGGGTCGTGCGGCGATTTCGCAGGCCATGCCGTCTTCGTATTCGCCACCGCCCATGACGGTGCCCCATTCGTCGTTGTTGCTGTTGACTGTGATTGTGTAGGTCTCGGCCTTTTCGCCGCATCCCACCAATGCTATGCTGGCCAGCAGCATGATAGTGAGGGTCTTAAATAGATGTTTCATGTTTTTTTATGGGTTTTATGGGTTTTATGGGTTTGATGGGTTTAATGGGTTTTGTGGGTTTAATGGGTTTAATGGGTTTTATGGGTTTTATGGGTTTTATGGGTTTTTTATGGGATGGTTACATTATGCGGTAGAGGTTGGTCATGCCGCCCACTACGATGCGTCCGGTGCCTATGTCGATGGGGATTTGCAGGTCCATGCTTATCCGGTTGTTGCTCCAGTCGATGCAGAAAGTGTCCTCCTGTCCGTCGACAAAGAAGTGGCCGGTGCTGCCGTCGACGCTATAGGTGAAGGCTATCTCCTGCGACTGCGGCTGGCTGACTTGGCTGGAGATGTCGCACAGCAGCAGCCCGGAATCGTCGGTGGCAAATTCCATGGTCCACTGCAGCGTGAAGGGGATGGTGCTGCCGTCCGGGGCTTCAACGGGGGCGTTGTAGGTGCCCTCCCAGGTGGTCTTCTCCAACTTGTAGGTGTTGTGGTTTACGGGCTCTGTGCTGTCTTCTTTTTCGCCACAGCCCGTCATGGACAGTGCGGCGAGAAGAAAGAATGCGAGGTGAGCAAATTTGTTCGTTCTCATGATGGCGATGCTGTTAGCGCGTTTGTGTCAGTTTGGTGCGGCCGCCGAAATAGGTCTTGTTGCCGGTGTCGTCGAGCTCCAGCCCCAGCCGCAGGCTGTCGACTTCCATGGTACGGTTCAGGCCGTCGATGGTGAACGTGAGGTGGTAGGTGTTGTACTCGAACGTGCCGGTGTTGTCGCCATTGTAGGTGTAGTTGGTTATGGGCATTTCCTCATCGATGGAGCTGATGGCAGGACTTTCGATGTGGAGGTACACCAGCCCTCGGTTGCCCTCGTTGAAATCAAGGATCCATTCCATAACCATGGGATAGCTGCCTCCATAGGGCGAGTTGATGTAGGTGTTGTAGGCGCCCTGCCATGAGGTGTTCTCGATGGTCTCGTAGTCGAAATTCATCGTGCCGGTCTGGTTGCCGGAGGTCGATGGCTCGTCGTCTTCGCAGGCTGTGAGGGTCAGTGCTGCCGCGAACAACAAGAATGCAATTTTAAATGGAGATTTCATTGGGTTGTGATTTTATTGATGGGTTTGATGGGTTTGATGGGTTTGATGGGTTTGATGGGTTTGATGGGTTTGATGGGTTTGATGGGTTTGATGGGGTTAATGGGTTTGATGGGTTTGATGGGTTTGATGGGTTTGATGGGGTTAATGGGTTAAGGTTATCTGTTTATGATAATTTTTTTTGTTGTTGCACCGTCGGAAGTCAGTATTTCAACCAGATAAAGTCCGTTGCTCCAGCTGCCGACATCAATCAGGAAAGCGTTTCCGCCGGCAGGGGAGGCTTTCAGCATCGTGCGGCCTTGGGTGTTGGATACTTTTACGCCAAGGATGGTGCTGCCCGATTCAATCACTACCTGTTCGCTGGCGGGGTTGGGGAAGATGTCGAAGCTAGCCTTTTCGGTATCTGTAGTGCTGATGCCTGAAGTGTGGGCGCAGAGATAGCCGGTGGCGGTGGCGTTGAGCACGCTGTTGAGTGTCAGGTTGGTGGCTTTATAGTAGTGCACCAGGGCCACGAGACGGCAATGTGAGGCGATAGCCTGCGACTTGATGCTGTGGAAGATGGTGTGGCGGAAGGTGCCGTCGGCGGCCACGGTGAGGGGGACGCCGAGGAAGTCGGTAAGGCAGTCGCGCACGGCGTGCATGTGGAGGTAGTCCTGTATGGTGCCGGTGGTGCTGGCCTGTGGCATAACGATGCTGTCCTCGACCAGGTAGACGGTAAGGCGTGTGAGAGAGGCGTCGAAATCGCCGGTGATGCTTCCTGTGATTTCTGCACTGACGGTATGGGTGGAGGCGTCGTAGGCCAGGTCGTTGATGTTGACGGTGGTGAAGCAGGGGACCGCGGCTCTCTCGTCGAGCTGTGCGGCGATGGTGGCGCTGTCGGAGACGGCCCAGACGGGGCTGTAGTCGGTATAGGTCTCCGAGAGCACGGCGCGGTCAATCATATAGGCCGGGGCGAACGAGTTGGTGCCATAGAGGAAGAGGAGCCTCTCGGAGGCCGGGATGGTGATGTCGTCGGTGAAGAAGCCGGCATGATGCACAAGCCAGATGGTGCCGGGGTGGCTGTCGACGGCTTTCTTGATGATCTGATAGCCCTCGGGACAGTACTGGCAATTGGCGGTGGAGAACTCCTCAAGCACTGTGTTGCGCTGTTGCTGCCCGATGACGCAACAAATGGCAAAACATAATGCTAAGCAGAGTGATAAACATTTTTTCATTATTGCGGAGTATTGATTTTTTTTCAGGAACGCGCTATTTGTCGATGCCCTTGTTCAGCCATTTGACGAGGAGCTTGGAATCCTCGGCCGAATTGCAGAAGAAACAGAGGAGGGTGCGGTTCTCGAGGTCTACGCTGATGATGTATTCGGCGCTGCCGCTGCCGTCGCGTTTCTGGTCGAATTGCCGCTGCCTTGAGAGCATGGAACGGAGGTTGGACGGGAGATTGGTGTCGGCGGCTTGCACGGTGCCGACGAAGACGCTGGTGTCGTGGAAGTCATGGCTGCCGAGCGTCTCGGTCACCACCTGGCGTACGATGCTGTCGATATAGGCTTGTTCGTCTTCTTTGCTCTTGAATGTCAGGCTGGTGTCGATATGGATGGAGAGCATCGTGACGCCATCGCGCGCTTTCACGGCGGGGTCGAGGTCGTCGGGCACGATGACGCCGAATTCCTCTTTGAGCCATGCCCATTGAATGCTGTCGTCGGCACGGAACATCACGGCGTTGAAGACCTGCCCATAGGCGTTGTAGTCGCCTATGTATGCAACGGTTACGCCTTGCTTGTTGTTGGCGTATTGCTCGTAGAGTTTCATGGCGGCAGTTTCGACGGTGGCGCTGTCGCGGTGGCATGCCATGGCAAGCAATAGGATGGTGGAAAGAAGGAATGCTGTACGTTTCATGGGTTGCTTATTTTTCCGATATAGCTGTCGAAATAGGCTATGAGGCTCTGGGCGTTGCAGCTGTTGTTGCAGATGAAACGCACCGACTGGTCGCCGTAGTTGACCGAAGTGGGGTGGCTGGAATGGGACAACAGCTTGACGCCCACGACGAGGAGCGCCAAGCAGGCGGCGGTCATCGTGGCATAGGCGCTTATGCGTTTCCATACGGGGTGTCGGACGTGCTTAGTGTCGGGGGTGGCGAGGGCCTTCGACACCATGTCGTGCCATCGCTGGTCGGGGATTGGGCAGGAGCAGTGTTCCATCTGCTGCGCTCGTCGTTGCCAAAGTGAGTCAAAGTCAGTGTACATAAGGAATCGTTTTATCTGTTTTTTTCATATTGGTTGCGGAGAAGGGTCTTCGCTACGGCCAGGCGACGGCCTATGGTGGAGAGCGAGAGGCCTGTGATTGCTGCTATTTCTTGGTTCTGGAAGCCGTCGAGGTGCGCGCGGACTATCTGGCGGTCCTGTGGGGCGAGGTTGTCGATGAGCTGAAGGAGGTGGTTGTAGTTCTCGTCCGGGGTGGTGTGGCTGTCGTGCAGCGTGGTGTCGAGAGGGGTTTGGGGCTGGTTGTTCATACGCCGTTTGAGCGAAATCATGGTGTTGGAGGCCACACGATAAATCCATGTGCGTTCGCTGCTAAGATGAGAGAATTGGTCGAAGTCGCGCCACAGTACACAGAGCACCTCCTGTACGGCATCCTCCACCTGCCAGGCGTTGCTGAGGCTGTAGTCGGAGCAGATGTGCCATATCAGGTCGCGGTGACGCGACACCAAAGCATCGAAATCTTTTTCTCTGTTGTTCATCTATGCCATTAGGCGCATCGAGAAATGAAAATCGCTCATGACGAAATTTTTTTTGTTGGATGCCTGACAGCACGCGTCCCCCGGGCAGCACTCGCCCACGCCTGCCGCACATCAATCTCCTGCCGGACGATGTTATAGGTCGCGGGGTTGCAGGCTGCGGCGGTAGTCGCTGGGCGCGACGCCGAGGTGTTTCTGGCAATAGCGGCTGAAATAGCTCAGTGTGGTGAAATTCATCTGGTCGGCGATCTGGGTGAGCGAGAAACGCTCGTCGTCGAGCATCTTCTTCAGGACGCTCACCGTGGCACGGTTGATAAAGCTGCTGACGCTATGGCCGGTGACGCGCTTGACGGTGGCCGAGAGGTACTTGGGCGACACGTTGAGACGCTGCGCGAAATAGCGCACCTCGCGTTCGGTGCGGCAGATGCCGGTGTCGAGCAGCGCCAGGAACTGCTTGACGATGAAGGCCGTGCGGTCGCTGTGGATTTCGGTGGGGTCGCGCTGGGCGTGGGGCTCGAAGATGTCGTACATCATTGTGAGGCAGAGGCTCCCCATCAGCTCGCGATGGAAGAGGTGCTGGGTGTCGCCCATCCGGTCGCGCAAGTGGTGGAGGTCGGTAAGCAATATCTCCGCATAGCGGTCGCTGAGCTTGATGACGGGATTCTGGTTGAGCGACACGGCACCACCGATGCCGTAGTTGTTCGGCGGCAGGAGGCTTTGAAGGAATTTGTAGTCGGCGGCGAACCACTCCACCTCCATCCCCGGCGCGGCGGCCAAGTTCTTGGCACGGTTGGGGTAGGGCATCACCACCAGGTCGTTCTTCTCGATGTGGTAGCAGCGTTCGTTGAACACTAAGCTTCCTTCGCCTGCCGTGCATAGCAGGTGCATGCAGGTATGGCTCAGCTCGGGCGTGTTCATCGCCAGAAAATCGGTGGAATAATGGAACTGTTTCATTTATTTTC
This sequence comes from Bacteroidales bacterium, assembly GCA_017446745.1. GTDB lineage: Bacteria > Bacteroidota > Bacteroidia > Bacteroidales > P3 > Colimorpha. The sequence continues at coordinate 13,440 of JAFSQF010000070.1, read as the reverse complement.
TGATATTGGAGGCCGAGATGGGCTTGCCTTCGTTGTTGGCCATGTATGGCTCCCACTTGAAAAAGGAATCGGCATTATTTATTCATTTGGTGATTTTGTCAATATATCCCTGTCGTTCAGCTAAATTTGCAATCGTTCAACAGCATTTGTCAACTTCTATAATACAACTTTGTATTTATCACGTTTTGTTTGAGTTAAGACAGAGCCCAAAACTCAATGGATGCTGCAAAAATACAAAATAATAATAAAACATGCATGATGATAATACGGAATATATTGATTCAAGTTTCTGAAGTAGACAAATAGGCCTTAAAGGCCTGATGGCTTATAGTCCAGGGCTGGGTATGAAAGTGAGCCAATGAGTAACAGTTGAAAAATAATGTGAAAGATAAAGGCTCGGAGAGCCTTACTCTCAATAACCCCTCACGTAGTGTGGGGCCGTTGAATGTCGGTTGGTTAGCGTTTCGGAGAAACGCGTTCTCAAAATAAACATCGTCGTGCCTTACCGTTTCATCATCTCTTAACAACCAACTCACGAATTACACGGATTCGTTTTTTCCGCGATAAATAAATGACCAATATTTTTTAACAGCAATTACCATTAATTAACGGCAATCAGCCATAAATAACATTAGGCAACTTATAAAAATTCTCTTTTGAGAGCGCGTCCCTCCGGGACGCTGTTTCTATGTTGCTTATTATCCCCACACTACGTGCGGGGTTATTGAGAGTGTGCCTCTTCGAGGCAATTAATAGAAGTCCCCATTATAGAACGTGAATGTCCATACATTATCATAAATGTGAAATAAATTTAACTGATTACTTGTTTTATTTACAGATGCTTAGATATTAAACTAATTATTGTCCGCATTTTCCACATAGAAGCCTCGGAGAGGCTTAATCTTAATAACCCCAGACAAACAGAGTGCAGTCTGGGGTTATGTAAATCAAGCCAGTCCCCGCGTCTCGAAGAGACGCGATCTCAAATTTGGGCATTTTGTGGATAATCATTTTAAATAATAAGTAGATTCTACATTCGGAAGTACGCCCCGAAGGGGCAATCTGCCTATAGCCCAAGGCAGAGCCTTGGGTTTTTGTGGTGTATGTGACAACGCCCTGTAAGGGCAAAAGCATTTCATCCATATCATTCTGCTGCTCTTACAGGGCGCGTTATAGGCTCACTTTCATACCCAGCCCTGGGCTATAAGGTATTAGGCCTTTCAGGCCTATTTGTCTACTTTAGAAACTTGAATAAATAAATTGCATGCAATTTACTATCGCCTTTTTTGGTATAACTATCCATTATCAAGTCAGTACATTCAGACGTAATCTTTTCACAAAATTCATTTTTTTTCATTATTTCCGCTATAAGTAGCGGATCAAAATTATCTTTCTCTTTACTTGAACAGTATTAACTGTAAAAGACTGACAATTAGCTATGAGTAATAATATAGGACGTAAGTGTTCGTAAATTATCATAGATGTCAAATACATTTGCCTGGTTGCTTTACAAGATAATAACCAAATAAGCCTTCCTTTTATTTGGTATTATAGTAAGGCCAGGATACTAATTCTCACAAAAAAAGCGTCTCATATTACATACTCTATACATTATTATCCAGCCCACATACATTATTTATACAACCCCACTTTTTTATCATGGAAATATTGTAATTTTGCATTGAAAATCATTATGCTATGGACAGCCTTTTGCAATATTCCGAAACCACATCTTTGAGACTTCCATTTCTGTGTTTTTTTGAAAAAAATAGCATCAAAATGGACGATCTGGATGTTTTTTTTGCATGAAAACTTGGAAGAAAATACGAACATGTTCACATTTTTATTTGTTTAATAATGAACTTCTTGGCTTGTCATGCCATCTGTTCAGGTCATTAAAATATTATTTAATCACCTATAAATTAAATTATTACGCAAAGAGACTGTATCTTTGCCTCGTCAAACACGATAGGTTATTGTGAAACAATCGGAATAACATTTCATCAAAAAAGATTCTGTTTGGAAAAAGGAAACCATATTTATAACATAAAAAAGTAAAACAATATGAAAGACAAAGCATTTTTTTCAATGATGATGGCAGTGTTGCTACTTCTGCAAAGCTGTGGTTCCGTAACGGATGAATCCGTCTCTGCAGACTCGGAATGCAAATACTACAATGTCTGTATAATACTTGATGGCACAGACCGGCTGTCACAATGCAACTCCGTCCCCCGAATAGGAGTTGATGAAATCGTCAAGTTTGCAAGGACGATTTCGGAGAAGGGGAAGGGGGCGTTATATGTTGGTTATGTCGATAAGAATTGCGACAACAACAGTGTGGCGATGTTTGAGTGGAGTCAAGATCGCCCGTCGGGGATTGGCAAAAAGCCAGATTATATGCCAGTGAAGGAGTATGAAAAACAAAAACGTTTCAGTGATTCCATCGCAGACGCCTATAGGAGTTCAATAGAAACTGCTGTCATGAACAGTCGGACGGAAATTACATCAATACATGAATTGGCATACTCCGATTTTGTGGCGCAGCAGAGCAGGGGAAGTGATGTGAACGGTGCCATAAACCAAGCCATACGGTTGCTACGTGCGAGCGATGGGGGCTTCGAAAAGTCGTATATCGTTCTTGTGAGTGATGGTGCCGATAATGTCGGTAAACCTTTGAATACGTTGCCCGAATCCATAGAATTGCTTATTGTGAATGCCAACAACTCCAAACACCAATATGGAAGTATGGTGTCCAAGGAACTCGTTACTCTTACACAGGCTTTTAATTATATATTTAAGTAGATGAACGACATGATACAAACCCATAAACCCTACAAAGATGAAAACTACAGACCCCAACACGACACGCAGAAGAGGCATAGGTGCCTACAACGAAATGAAGCGCAAGTCCTATGGAGACATGATGGCTGCTTCACAGAATGTAATCAATGCTTATTGCAAGGAAATACAGACAAGCTATACGACAATGGTGAATGCTGGCGTGGATATGCAGAAGTGTGAGGATGAGCTGGCCGAGAAAATGAGAATAGAGGAAGATTTTTATGACACTGCCGATGGGGTTTATCCGCTCAAAGAGGTGGATGAAACCGTCTCTCATAAGATGTTTTTCCGTAAAATTTCTTTCTATCTTCTTCCCCTCGTGGATACTTTTTTTGCTTGGTTTGCCCTTTATCCGATAATAGCCTTGAAATGTCAGGACTTGGACGAAGTCATATCCAAGGATGGAGTGAGAGCATTGGGAGCGGCTTTGGCCATTGTTGCCGGTCTCTTGTTGAGCCTTTTGAGCAGAATGGCGGTTTCGTCATTGGACAAAGATGACAGGTGGTGTTTTGAGAAGGTACTCAGGGTGGTGGGCGTAGGTGTCTCCATGTTGTGCCTCCCTCTAATGTATATCGTCGGTCAAGTGGTGTTTATTGGAGGTGACGACTGGACGTATTCGGGTTGTTTCGCTGTCATTTCATTTATTATACAGTTGTTGATTGTGTCTAACTATGAAAAGCAGAATGAGGCATTTAAATACTTTCAGGATGTCAAACATAACAAACAAGAACTTGCTCAAAAAAACACTGACGAACAATCAATCCGTAATGAAATACAGTCTCTTCGGAACAAAATTCAAGGCATTATTTCGTCGTTCCGCCAAGAGTATTCAAAATGTGATGGTCTTTTCCGCGATCTGGCCGTTGCAATAGATAATCATTTTAAAACATTCGAAAAAGAGCCATCGTGCTATCTCGACCAATTGGTGATCTACTTTGGAAACCTACAATTCTTCCACTACGAGAAAATTCGTTTGCGATACACTACAGACGGAATGGTCGATGCACTCTCTCCTGTTGACTTTCCCTATGTGTCGGGGGGGCAAGACCTTTTCAGAAGCAACGAGTTTGTGATACTTGAATATATGATAGGAAGGTCAAACGTCGGTCGTTCACTCTCGGAAACTATTCGTGCAATAAATGAAAAACGGGGGGAAACCTCCCACAATGCTCCGAAAGGGGTTCCTTCTTCCGATGAGAAAAATAATAACTCCGAACCCTCGAAAGACGGCCTCGAGGAAGGGGGCGCTTGGTAAAAATATTTAAAACGCAAAGAATTATGTCACAAGAAATTACTTATACCAATGCTGTTGCCGTTAATGCTGCGCTGAACTTTCAGAGGGAGTTTGGCCCCATCATCGCACAAGTCCTTAATGCCGCGCCAATAGAGATTTCTTTGGGCGTAAGAAAATGTTGTGGCTCGTGCCACCCGACGATATCGCGTCTTTTGGCACCCTCTGAAATGAGGGTGATAAACACCGACTACAGGAATCATCTGGTTATAATGCAACAGCAGAGATGTGGCGAAGTGGAGCGACTGAAGGTCGCCGCACTTGCCACATTGGAAAAGTCAAACGAAAATCTACTTGTATCCGACCCCAAAGAGATTGCCTACAAGATACAACGCATTGTCGATGCCGGGACTGTACGAGAAGTCAACCAGGAGATAAAATCCGCTTTTAGAGAGATCAAAGAGCAGCATGCCAGAACCTTCGTGTCCAATCTTACCAGAGTTGTAGCGGAGTCGGCAGTGTCTGTCGGTTTCAAAGAAGTTGACATTCAAATTCCCTACGATGGCCTGGTGCGGATAGTGGGAACCAACAATACCGGGCAGAATTTGGTAGCGGAGATTAATACAGACAAAACCATCGACATTCATACGGAATTGATTGGGTTTTCCGACGGCAGTTGCCAAAGTGTCATGCAGGCTTTTGATGATGCGATGACCGCAAGGGGCTTGACCGTAGAACACAAGGAACAAATGCCCACCTTCGGAATACCTCAGATGCCCTACGCCAAGATGCTGGCCAAGCCAAGGAAGAAAGCACTACGGGTTTTCTCTGACGACGAGACCGTCAATATGGAGAGTACGGACGGCTTAGTGAACATCATAACCATAGAGCCATGAAAGCAATAAAAGAAATATTCGCCCCGTATGAACGAGAAGGCCGTTCCAGCATAATCCTGACGGGAAGAAACATCTACGATCTTGAGTGCGGTGATGACGGCAAGATAACCACCATCGAAAAAATGATGGAGGAATACGCACTCAGACTCCACCTCGTCGTGGTCAGGTATATTCTGGCAAAAGGGATTTTGGTCCCTTACCACAGGTATGGGAAGAGGGATGCAGAAACCGTCAGACGGGTGCTTGCGAACTATGAAATCATCAATCCCCAACGTAATTTGGAAAAATGCTCAGCATCACAGGATTTGGTGAGAATCCTCAACGGAATCTCGCAGATGGCTACGGCCACAAATGCTGACATCAAATGGCAAGACGGAGAGTGTATGAAATTCATGTTCATGTTCGAGTTCGCATCAGATATCATTCCGCCAACTACAAACGACAACCAGAGGGCTGCCCGGGAATTCATCTATCAACTGGTATCCTCCTACCCATTCCAGAGCAAAGGTAATCTGCTTGTCATTTCCGATGTTGTTGAAGGGAAGATTGACAACCAGATACAGGATTTAATATACCACAAGTTTCTTCCCTATCCCAACTATGAAGAAAAACTGGAGTTCGTCAAAGGACTGCACAGGATTTATCCCAGGGCAAGTTATGCCGAAGGCCTGGACGACAGAGTTATTGCAAACCTGTCAAGCAGCACCCCGAACAGAGGACTTGACATGGTATTCAACACCTCACACAAGACAGGGGCTCCGATAGAGGCAAAAGGCTTGGTGGAACAAAAAATGACAGATGTCCAGAATATTAGTGAGAATACGATTGCAATGCTTGACACTGCACGTGTCACAAACGTGTCGCTCAAAGGTGAGAATATCCGTGTTGCGCAGGAATTCTTGAAAAAAATATCCGATGGGTTACTCCATCACGACAAAATCAATTTTTCTTCCAACATATTGCTAATGGGTGCGCCGGGGACTGCAAAAACCGACCTGGCACTTTGCACCGCTCTTCATTCTGGACTTCCTATTTTTCAACTCAACAGCCCCAAGAAAGGTATTGTCGGAGAGACAGAGCGACTGGCAGCGTTGCAGACCCGTATCTTCAGCTCCACAAAACCTAGCATTGGCTTTATCGATGAAATCACAGAGTCTTTCCCCATGCAACGCACCCACAATCTCGACAGCGGTGCCTCGGCTGCCGTCATGCAGGCAATGCTCAGCAGCCTGTCGGACAACAGCCGCGAAAACTTGTTGATTGCCACAACGAACTGTGGCTATAAAATGGGGAGCGCCATGAGGGACAGATTCGTGGTTGTGCCGGTTATCATGCCGGCAGAGGAGGACTTTTCGGCCATCCTCTGTAGTATAGCCGAACAGGTGTCTGGCTGCATCTTTGACGAACGGAACAATGATATACTGGCAGCGGCAAAAATATTCTATGATAAACATGTCATGCCCAGAAGAATCCGTGCGGCTCTGAAGCTGGAGCTTGTCTTTCAGAGAGGCCGTTTGGCCGAAAAAGCCATCCTTGCGGCAGCAAAGGGTGCAAACCCTCTCGACGAGGCAAGTTGGCTTTCGGCAATCTACGCTGACCTGTGCGCCATCTCACTCACAGTTTCACAAAGACTACTGCCTTGGTATGGGCGCGAAGACAGTTATCCGTTCCCCGACTACATTAGGTCCATCCTTGATGAGAATTATCAGGTTGACCCTGTCAAGTTGAACAATGAACTAAAACGGTTACAGCCTTATGTCAATGTTTAAACAAATTGAAGAATATCTCACGGAAGCTGCTGCTGACGACGACTACGCTCGTAGTCATTGGGCTGGAAACGGTGCTGTCGCGAAATTGGAAAAGAAATTATGCTTGCACTATGGTGCCAGACATGCCCTTTGCGTCGATTCGGCAACCAATGGGTTGATGTATCTTTTGCTTGCTACAGGTCTGAAGCGAAGAGAAATACTGACTTCTCCACTCGGGTTTGGCGGAACGGTTGCGGGAGCGTTGACGTTGGATTGCAAAATCCATTTTGCTGATATTGACGAGACCCTTAATGTCAGCCCGGAATCTTCACGTAAGATACTTGAAAGAAATAAATCTATAAGGGCTGTAATAGCGGTAGACTATGCAGGAAATCCACACCGAATGGAGGCATTGCACAAGGTATGCCAGGACTATGGGGTGTGGCATTTTGTTGATGCGGCGCAGTCGTTGGGAGCGAATTATGGCAGGTCTGACTTGGCACAATTCAATGATGCCATGGTTCTATCGTTCGGAGCCGGCAAGCTTATCTCTGCCGGAGGAGAGGGAGGGGCAATCATCACCGACAACACGGAATTGTACAATAAATTGGTGTCCATCTGCCAACATTCTCATCGTCAGGAGCGAGATCTTGGGATAGGTATGTCACATGAATTCGCCCTAAACGGCCGGATGCACCCATTGGCTGCCATTCTCGCATCTGCTTCATTCGAAAAAGGGTTGGCAAAGGTGTCAGAAAGGAGGTCTTTTTTTCTGGGAGCATTGCAAACGCTCGCTGCCTTCAAGTCTGTTTCAACCACTTTCTCGCAAACAAACAGTACTTTTTACAGTTGTCCTTTTCTTGTAAATGATGTTGGTCTATTCAAGGAGGAGTTTACACACTCCAGTATATCATCATGCTCTTATTATACATTGGCCAGTATGCCATTGCCATTGCTAATGGAGATGAGTGGACTTAAAAGAAGAATTAAGTCTTCTGCCTGTCCGGAGCTATGCAAACTAAAAAACAATTTATATTCATTACATAAAATCAGGTAAAACATGAATAGATATGAAGAACTTAAAGCCAAACAAAAGGCAGCTTTAATTGTCGTCTGTACCGGAGGACTGGCTTCTGTGCCAATAGCATTGAACTGGCGCAGCAACATATTTGAAGGGACTTCCTTTGACCGGGGGCCTATGAGTCTTTTTTTCAAAGTGCTTTCCTTTTTACTGTTGACGGCTATTATTGCAATTCCGTCATTCATTATTCATTTGGTGTCTCTTATTGTCACAACCGTTCAACTTTCAAATTGCCATTAGTCATGCCTGTGTTTATTGCCAATAGAATTTCAGCTAACCATAACCTCTTATTTCCCGACAGGATAGATATTGATGAAGAAAGAGTGATCTATTATAAAGGCGCCATTATCGGCTATCAGACAACCGTGATTCCGAGAGAATGTATATCCAGTGTCCGTCTCCTTTCAAACATTCTGTTCGCTGACATTATCATTGAAAGCAGTGGCGGTATACGGTTGGAGATAGAAGGGCTCTCGAAGTCGGATGCAAGAGAACTCTACAGTTTGCTACAGCAACATGCAATCTAATCAAGTAATATCATTTAATAATGTACTACAATATTCAAGAACTTGAGGCAGAAGTAGGAAATGCCAAAAGCAGGTACCACTCTTCAGACGGGTCGGATTGGGTTGGAGCGGTAGTGTCGCTAAAAGCATTGTCTGATGCATACGTGGCAGAGAATAGACTTGAGGAAGCCTCGGAATGTATCAAAGGCGCCGATGTGATTATCGAACAGCAAAAACGCAAATTTAAAATACCGTTAGTTGATTTGAAGCAAAAACCGTTGACTAACTTATACTATAGAGAGATTAGTTATTGGGCAAACAAGATGAGAGAATGCAAGGATGCTTTGATGGACGAATCTCTTCAAATAAAGTATGCAAAAACGGTAATTGCATTATGTGAATTCCTTTGTCTGGCAGGACAATATGAAGTTGCGTTATTGCAATTCGAAGACGCTTTGAGAACAATCCTTCCACAAAGAAACGAGAGAATTGAAAACCATGATTTGGTTTATCATGTTTTAGTTTTAATGCTTAAAACGGCCATTTGTGCCAAGGAAATAGACAACGATGCTCTTTCTCAAAGATATAGCATTATGCCATTCTTTTGTCTATCTGGGCTCTTTATGGGAAAGAATGATGATTTGGGTATAGATTGGCATTATTTAACGGAATTGTGTAGGGAATTGATGAGTAAGATATAATATTATGTCAGTAAATACGTTATTAAAAAAATCTATAAAATGATAATGGCAATATGAAATCTGATATCATTCCTACTGAAGAAAAATGGAAAAAGGGAGATGTTCGCATTTTGATAATAGACAAGTTGCTTTCGCGAGGATGGACATCATATTTTGACATGAATGTTGCTCTATATCGGGAGTTGGACGGAGATACAAAACCGATTGCACAATTAGATGATAAAGGACTGCAAGAATATTGTTTTGATCACCAGTGTTATACAAACAATATAAAGGTCTCTGATATTCCACATATGATAGATGTATGGGCATTGATTCGTCGAGGAGTGGATATAGAAGGGATTCTTGAAAGAGAAAAGAAAAACGGGAAAAAAGTTTCGGACAATCCCATAAGGGACGAGATGAGACATAATTTCATTGAGGTTCATAAAATCAATCCTGATAACGAGGAAGAGTTGACAGAACATAATCTTAGCGATGCAACACTGTATTACCTTAAAAAAGGTAACACAAATGGGCAAAGCATTTTGGTGTTTCGATACAAAGAGCAAGGATATTCCATTCGTGAGGACTTGTTGAATTATAATAAGGAACAAAACACGACAAGGTTCTCAAGATATATCAACCCTGGAATCAATTATGACATAAGTGAAGTCGGCAAATATGATCTTATACCAGACCCGGATGTTATTGCGAGAAAGCGTAGGGCTTTGTTGATAAGGGCGTTACAGGATGAATTGATACGGGATACTACTGGTGCTGTGCGGAGAAGACTTGAGATAATAAACGGGCTAAAAAAAGCCAAGCCCAAGGGATGGATGTCGGAGACTTCAAACACCTATTTAAATGCAATCTATGATGGGCAAGGAATTCTTGAGGGCTTGGAACTGGGCCCTATCCTCCATAAATACGGTTCCCATTTGCTGGAAAGCAAAGAATACAAACGAGGGAAGTCTTTTTTACAAGAGGGGTTGGATGCATTTAGGCAAGCAATGCTTGCCGGTAATGACAAAGCAAAGGAAGAATATGCCATGATACTTCAAAACTTGGCGGCAATTCACTTGACTCTTGGCAATTACGAACTGTCTGAGAAGGAAGCTCTTGAGGCTCTCAACATTTTTCGAGAGCTTGAAAGGAACGATAAGTCCTATCAATATGGAGTGGCCATTCTGCTTAACACCTTGGCAGGATTACATGTTAATATGCGAAAGTTTGATGTAGTGGAGGAAGAATATGAAGAAGCCAATGCCATTTTTTCGCTAATCTCGAAAGAAGAACCCACCAAGTATCTATATATGCTTGTTGGTAATATCACTTCACTTGCGAACTACTATCAACAGGTCGGCAGATTAGATGAGAGCATAGAAGCATATGAGAGTGCTTTGCCTTTCTTGGAAAAATTGACCGAGCGAAATTATGATGATTTTGCCCCGCAGAAAGTGTCCGCTATGATTAATTTTGCGACTGCACTCCAAGACATGGGACGGCTCGATGAAGCCGAACATCTTCTTTTAGAAGCAATTCATACACTCCGTCGGCTTAACGAAAGGTTTCCTGATGTCTATGATGAAGAACTTTCTACGTTATTTAACAATCTTGGCGTACTTATGCTTGAGAAAGGAAATAACCAGCAAGCCAAAGATTATCTATCGTCAGCAGAACAAAAAAGGCGGAATTTGGTAGTAAAAGACCATCGCGCTTTTAATGGCCGTTTAGCAGCAACATTGGACTCTCTGGCACAAATTGAATATGTCGAAAGGAATATTGATGCTGCAATAGATAAATGGAAAGAGGCATTGGACTTGTTGGAAATATATGATTGCGAAGATGGAAATGACTTGTCTTCCAGATTGGGAGGGTGCTGTTTTCATCTCGGAGCTGCATATATGGCTAAAGATGATATTGACGAGGCGTTGCTTTATCTGCAAAAGGCAGAGAAAACATTCCGAACCCTTTATGATAGGGATTCTCCACCTAAGATGTTTGAAGACTTGTTTGCCATGACATTATTGTTAATGGGAGAGATCTATGAAAATGTCGAAGAGAAAAAGGCCAATGCGGAAAGATTATTTGAAGAAAGTCTGGATGTGGCACTATGGTATGCATCTTGTACCAAGAACCAAGACCTATCCTTTCTCGCCAAGTTGTATTTTGACTATGGTTACTTCCTTTTCGAGAAAGAACGATATGAGGAGGCAAAAACCATGTGGCAACAGGGGCTCGCTTATGGTACAAGAGAACTAAAGAAAAGACCCAACACGCCTTATTTGCAAGAAATTCTTGATGTGTTACGCGAAGGCCTTGATGAAATTGAGTCCATTTCAGATTATCTGTTGGCTGATAATGACGATGAATCTGATGACGACATGGATAACGTTATGGAGGTGTGTTCCAATGACAATACTTACTTGGATGCAGGCAATCATGACGAGCAACACTGCCCACCCGAGGAGGCTTGTGAGAAGGTTCAATCCATTATGAATCAGATATGTAATCTTAATCCTCATGATTATGACTATCGACAGAAATGTCGTGAATTATACGGTGAGGCCCTAGATTATAGCATGTCATTGGAGGAAGATATTTTCCTTTCTGATTTTCTTGCTAAATTTTGTAGGTTTCTTGCTGATGGGTTTGAGTACCAGCTTGTTGAAAAATTTGGGTCGGTGGCTTTAGAAATATATGAAAAAGCACTGAGGGAAGATAATGAGAACTTCTCTCTTAGACTTAAATATATAGAGCTATTGTCGGACTACTGTAAAAGCTTGGACGTTATTCATTTCGACAAACAAATGAAGGCCATCGAGACAGCGATGGAACTGTTGGTCCCTATCGAAATTGATTTTCAAAACGATATAGAATGTGCATACGCAGCACTCAAAGGAGAGGTGCTTCTTGATTACCTTACCGCTGACTCTTCTGAAAATGCATATGAAATCAGTCAACAGATACTCAATTATTATCGAAACGTATCAACACCGAAGAAATCTGTCCTGTGCCGCTTCTTGACAAAAGCAGCCATGGCATCTTCCGAACACGATGATTGGGAAAAAGCAGAGAAACTCATTGACGAAGCAGAAGAGCTCATGCAAGATTGTGATCTTGATGATCTGGATAATTTGTTGAGTCTTGGATATTTGTATACTCTGAAGGGAGAATATATCCGATATACTCCGTTAAAATGGCCTGATAATTACGAAGCATACTCTTATGGGAAAAGCATGGACGCTTTCAATAAGGCGAAACAGTTCTTAGAAGCCGGTGCCTTGTTTAATCCGGTATTGTTCAAAGTGGGATTACTGAATCTATATAGAGCCATGTTGAGGCTTTTTAAAGCACTTTGGGTTAGACAAGAGCAACTAAATATTTCTCAATGTATACTTAAGCTGACGAAAGAGCTGTGCGACTATAATAAATTTCTTTTCTCATGGAGGACAGTTGAAGCCTATCTGGAAATAGCGGAATCAATGCAAGATATTGATTTCTCTCTCTTCTATGATAATAAAATCTCATACGAGGATCTTGATGATTGTTACAATAAGAATATGGCTATGTATACAGAAATGGAATCACTTACTGCAATCTATATGAAAACCAGCCCGGAACTATTTAAGAATCTGACGGCACAAATTACTGAAACGAAAAAGGGATACAAAAAAGACTATCGTGATGCTGTGAAGTGACAGCCAATAATAATCAATTTTTTACGTTATTACATAAATAAAAATATATGGTTAGGCGCTTAAGCGCCCCAATTAAATAAATAATGCTATCTTTGCAAAATGATAGCAAGAGACCAATTCAAGGGAGTGAACTCCATAAATTTCTATAGACGATTCAATTCGGATGAAGACTGTTACAAATATTTGTCCGAGATAAAATGGAATGGTGATGGTTATGCCTGCAAACGATGCGGAAACAAAACCTTCCATAAAGGGCACCTTCCGTATTCAAGGAAGTGCAACAAGTGCAAGCACGACGAAAGTCCAACGGCAGGGACAATGTTTGACAAAGTGAAGTTCCCCCTGCTGGTCGCCTTCCACATTGCATTTAAGATAAGTACAAAAAAGAAAGGCATGTCGTCAGAAGAACTGTCAGAAGAATACGAAGTGCGACAGAAGACCTGCTGGGAGTTCAAATGGAAGATCCAACAGGCGATGAAAAGCTCTGGTAATTACCCGCTAACGGGCGAAATTCATGTGGATGAGTTTTACGTGGGAGGTGAGGAGGAAGGTACTCACGGCAGAGGTGCCAAGAAAAAGCGCCTGGTTGTGGTTGCCTTGGAAATAATACCAGAAGGAGTGGGACGTGCTTATGCGGAGGTGATAGACAACGCGTCATCGAAAACGCTTCGAGGATTCTTTCATCGACACATCAGTAAAGATGCCCAAGTGGTCACGGATGAATGGAACGGGTATAAGCCTCTTATCGATGAG
>JAFSQF010000069.1 GCA_017446745.1 Bacteroidales bacterium | reverse complement strand
TTTGCTATCGAAATATCCACTGGATATTTCTTCACCCCTACGGGGCTCAGATTAATAGAGTATTTCGATTCCCGTGGGCTCGCGCCCACGGCTAATATATGCCGCCCCTACGGGGCTCACTCTGACAGAATATCGTTACACATTATTTTTACCGTTACTAAGCATATTCACATGATGAAAAAAATTACGTTATTTGCAATATCTGCCATCGTCATTGCATCATCCGTCATGTCGCAAAACCAGTACTACTACAAAGAAGGGGACACCATACATGGACGCGACACAATATACCACTACCAATGGTGGAGCGAGCAGTGGCTCGCCAGTGATTCCATGCACAAACTACATACAAACGTTTATGCGTATTGGTTTGATGGTTTCTTATCGAACATTCATGGACGGGTGGTAAGATATTGCTATACGGAACAGCCACTCAAGATAGTCGGCATCTCAACATCTCTTTACCACTATTATCTGGGGGATGATACACTTAACCACTCCAACTATAATGAAATGATGCCTGTAGACTCACCACCAGAAAGACAGGAATACGTCCTCCTGTACGAAGCCGACACTGCATATCCCAATTTCTATGAAGTGGCCCGCCTACCATTCGACTACAGCAAGCCTCCGAGATACATGACACTGGACTTGCGATGGTCGCAAAACTATTGCTGCAGTACAGCGCCAGACCGGCAGCAGACTATACCTGTCAGGGAATTCTATTTCGACAAACCCATCACCGTCCACGACTCGTTCTACGTCGGGCATACCGAGAACACCAACTGGTGGCCCGACCCCGACACCATCGACTACGCAGCAGGGGTAAGGAGCTGGTCTTTGCTATATGTTCCAAAGACCACCCATTTATTCCCCTGCACAGAGGAGACCATGAACTGCGACTCGCTACCTTTCCAGCTGTACAGAGCAAAACAGGACGACTATGTCATTGGTGAATTTGACAGCAACTGGCACTACTACAGGGGAGCTACGTTCATGCTTGATTTCCCAATAGTGGAGATTGACTCGTCGTTCTACGACGGCCCACCGCAATATGTGTGTCCGCCAGCCACCAACCTCCGCGTGGCACAGGCTCAGGACGGCATGGCTGTGTTGCTGTGGAACACCCATGCCGACCACGTGGGCTGGCAGGTCAGCTACGGCCCTGCCGGAACGCCCCCCGACAGCGGCACCATTGTAGACTGCCCCATTCAAGTGGCACAACTCCACGGCCTCGACACCTGCACCCAGTACGTGGCATACGTCCGTGGCATCTGCAACCACGACAGCACCATGTACAGCGAATGGAGCGACAGCGTGGTTTTCAACTCCTGCGGACAGCTGGGCATGGAAACACCTGACCCCGGCATGGCACAGCTCGTCACCATCCTCCCCAACCCGGCCAGCAGCCAAGTGCAACTCCTCTCCTCCTTCGAGCTTCGTGCGGTGACGGTCTACGACCTCCAGGGACGTACCATCATGGAAGAAGAATGCAGCGGCCATAACGCCACCTTCTCGGTCAACGGCTGGGATGACGGCCTCTACATCGCTGTGATACACACCGCAGGCGGCATCTTCTCAAAAAAATTACTGAAGAAATAACAAGGACCAAGTAATCTCCGGCAAACGACCGTCCTGCTCCATTCTATAGGGCAGGTGCCCTTTATATGCTCTTTGTAATACTATCCTTTCCCCCATAGGGTGTACATTGACAGCAGAAACTTATGTTTCACGGCAAACACGTCCGCTTTTTTTGCACCAGTAATATAATACATTGATTATCAAAAATTAATCTTCTCTCTCCCCTATTATTGTTTCATTGAAATCACCTGAGAAGTACGAAAGAAAGACCTCCTGGCAAAAATTATTTTACTAAAAATCACGCACATATTATTTTTTTATGTAGTTTTGTAGTTGAAAATACGGAAGAATAATCAAAATAAATTACTGATTTTCAATAATTATAGAATAATGGACGCTTATAATTTCACCGAATCAGAACGCCTATATGTTGCAAAAGCCGAGCAATATTGTGCGAATGGTGAACAATGCCGGGCTTCGGTGAAAGAGAAACTTACCGTTTGGGGTGCGGGGCAGGACGTGGCCTCGCGCATCGTGGATTATCTCGTGGACAGCGGTTTCATCGACGAGCATCGCTATTGCCGCATCTACTGCGAATCGAAGCTTCACCTCATGAAATGGGGGCGCGTCAAGATGCGCTATCAACTAAGAATGAAGCATATCGATGGCTCTATCATCGACAACGCCATTCAGAACCTCGACCAAGAGCAATACATGGACACCCTTGCCAGGCTGGCCGGGAGCAAGCTTGCCACAATACAGGACCCCGACCCACGCAAACGACGCTCAAAGCTCATGGCTTTTCTCTCCTCCCACGGATTCACCCCCGACGAAATAAACCAAACGGTGGATGAATTAGCCTTTGAATATGACAATTAGGATTATTTATGTAATATTTTTTTCTCCGCTTCGCTATCGAAAGCTTCACTGGAGCTTTCTTCACACCTACGGGGCTCAAAATAATATAAATGATTATTTTACACCGTGGGCTCACGCCCACGGCTATTATATGCCGCCCCTACGGGGCTCAAAATGAAAGTTAATTATGAACAGTTACTTAAAACACAAAATACACATCATGACAAAAAAACTATTTCTCATTGCTTTGGTGGCCCTTGCCGCCACACCCTTTGCCAGAGCCCAGGAAGAGGCCCCTGCCGGGACATGGGCCACCAGCTCCACCCCGGCCCTCAAGATTGGCGAGTTCATGTTCAACAACTGGTCCAAATCGGGCAACTCGCAAATCGACGCCACCGGAACGTTCTTCGGGAACTACAAATACACGCACCCTAAATACGTATGGGACAACATCGTCGACCTGGCCTACGGCTATGCCTGGCAAGACCTTGCCGAGGGCGACACCCTCTTCGAGACACGGCGCAAAAGCAACGACAAAATAGACCTCACGTCGGCCATCTCGTGGAAGGCCTACAAGGACTGGGGAGCCAGCTTCTCGGCCAATCTGAAAACCCAGTTCGGCGCCGGCT
This sequence comes from Bacteroidales bacterium, assembly GCA_017446745.1. Lineage (GTDB taxonomy): Bacteria > Bacteroidota > Bacteroidia > Bacteroidales > P3 > Colimorpha. Next base: position 7,522 of record JAFSQF010000069.1, on the reverse strand, counting down.
ACGAATACAGCGGCATCGGAGCCAACCAGACCCAAAAACAGGTGTCGGGCTTCTTCGCCCCGGCCTATCTCACCACGGCGCTCTCGTTCGAACTGAAGAAAGAGAACTGGTCCGTCTCCCTCTCTTTCCTCACCGGGAAGACCACCTTCGTCTACAACAACGACCTCATCGACAGCGGCTACACCTATGGCGTTATCCAGGACAATGACTTCAAACTGGCCGACAACACTCTCAACCCCGACCGGTCATACACCCACGCCTACTTCGGCCTCGGTAGCTACGTCAGGGCTCAGTATCTGAAAAAAGACCTCGTGAAAAACCTGGACCTCTACACACGCTTAGAGCTCTTCTACGACTACAAGAAGCCCGACAACATGCACTGGGGTGACGACATGGACGCCACCACGTCGAGCTACAGTCTGGTGGGCGACGAGACTTGGGACGACCTCAAAGACTTCGGATGGATGAAGAAACGTTTCTTCGAGACCGACGTGGATTTCGAGCTGAAACTCGACTACCGCTTCTCAAGTTTCATCAGCGCCAATTTCGCCCTGAACCTGAAATGGGACACCGACTTCAACGGCATGGGCAAATGGGGCCATTGGCAAATCTACCAGATGGCCGGCATCCAGTTCTTCTTCAACTGGAAAACCCCAAGAAGTTAATTGTCGAAATAGCAGCAGAAACACGGAGGACAGAAAAGTCCTCCGTTTTTTTTCCATCGCACACTACCTCTCTCATTCTATTTGAACACAAAACGGCAGGGCGAGTTGTACCTCATGCCTATGAGCTGCGCCACAGAGCCTTGGTTGATGGCCAGCTGCAACATCCCGGTGATGGACTGCGTCAGCAGCAGGCTGCCTTTCTGAACATCATTATAGTGATGACTGATGCCCGTAACGACCTCATAGCGTTCCCTGTTGCCCTTACTCCACTCCAACTCCACATGGAAACGCCGGCCGGCGGCAAAGGCCATGAAATCGTCGTAGCCGACGTTGAGGGTGGCGTTGCCATAGCCGTCTATGCTGCTGACCACCGCCACAAGCGTGTCGCCATCTTGCTGAGCCACGAGGCAGCCGCGACGCCGCAGAGGCTCGCACGCCACGCCAATATCCGACAAGGGCCTCCCCTCTATCAGCTTCGCCACGGCATCGCAGAAAAGCGTGTATGCCAAGAAGGTGCAAGGAGTCGGGCTGTCGGGAAGCGGCAGCTCCACGATCTCGTCGCAAGGCTCGTCGAACGACTGTTCAAGGATGCGGCGGTCGGTACTCAAGTAGTACGAACCGGCATAACGCGCCAACACCGGAACAGGCACACTCGGCTTTTCCCACACCGATATGTCGATACTGACATCGATGATATGTATCGTGCCCTTGGGAAACTCGCTGCACCCATAGCGCACCACCCCCACGGCGTTGGGCAGATCGCCCCATGCCTGATGATGGCTCAGGTCTACAATGCGTATGCCTGCCACGGCCGAATACAGTCGGCCTTTCACCTTGGCGGCAAAAAAATCTTTGTCACCCCAATCGGTGGTCAATGTCACTATTGGTGCTTCCATTTCCTAACGATGTATTTATTGTATATGCTTATTTATCAAACAACAGAGGCGTAACATTCTGCGCCTCTTCGATTTTGCAAAAATACTAAAAAAAGATGTTTTTTGGTTCATTTGTCGGTCATAATATTTTTTTGTGTAAATTTGTACGCTTTATTCAATCTCTCAAAGAATAATTATCTTATTACATATCAATCAATCGCACAATAAATGTCATTACTTTCCATACGCAATTTACATGCCTCTATCGGCGACCGCGAGATACTGAAAGGCGTAGACCTTGAGATCAACAAAGGCGAAGTTCATTCCATCATGGGTCCCAACGGCAACGGCAAAAGCACCCTGGCCGGCATCATCGCCGGCAACCCTAAATATAACGTCACGGCAGGCGAGATAATCTACCAAGGCAAGAACATACTGGACATGCCCGTGGATGTCCGCGCCAACGAGGGCATCTTCCTCGGCTTCCAGTATCCCGTAGAAATCCCCGGTGTCACCATCACCAACTTCATGCGCACCGCCGTCAACGAGCAGCGCAAATACCGAGGGCTCGACCCCCTCTCGGGAGCCGAATTCCTCAAGTTGATGGAAGAGAAAAAGAAAGTGGTGGAGATGACCACCAACCTCGCCAACCGGTCCGTCAACGAGGGCTTCTCGGGCGGCGAGAAGAAAAAAAACGAGATCTTCCAGATGGCCATGCTCAACCCCACCCTTGCCATCCTCGACGAGACCGACTCGGGCCTCGACATCGATGCCCTCCGCATCGTGGCAAGCGGCGTCAACCAGCTCCGCTCGCCCGAGAACGCCACCATCGTGATCACACACTATCAGCGATTGCTCGACTACATAGTCCCCGACTTCGTCCATGTCCTCTACGAAGGACGCATCGTGAAGACCGGCCCTAAGGAGCTGGCCCTCGAGCTGGAAGAAAAAGGGTACGAATGGATTAGAAAGGAGTTGGAGCAATGATACGCAAAGATGCCCTCCCCGACACTTGGAACGACAGCTGGCACACGCTGCAAGAGCCGCAGCATCTGACGGTGCGGCAAGGAACTTCAATGAAACTGGTGCTCTGCAACCCCGCCGACGCCCCCATGTTCATGCTTAAGGTTTGCGACGACTACACCGTGATGCCCGACATCGAGAATATGGACATCACCGTTGAAGAGGGCGCACACCTGGCCCTCTACCGCCTGCAAGGCATGAACTGCGGCCTGGATGTACCGTCAGGCTCCGTCAAGCCCCACCTCACCGAACTGCACATAGCAATGCAGCGCAACGCGTCGGCCAACATCTTCACCATCACCCTCGGTGGTGCGCACGTGCGCAACAACATCATGGTGCGCATGCAGGGCGAAGGCTGCACCCTTGAAGGTGACGGCCTCTACCTCATCGACCGCGAGCAGGAGTGCGACAACTATATCTTCGTGGAGCACGCCAAGCCCCACTGCCAAAGCCACGAGCTCTACAAAGGCATCATCGACGATGCCGCCAAGGCACGCTTCAACGGGCACGTCCTCGTGCAAGACGGCGCCATGAAGACCGAAGCCTACCAGACCAACCGCAACATCCTCCTCACCGACAAAGCACATGTCGACACGCGTCCCTTCCTCGAAATATACAACGATGACGTCAAATGCTCGCACGGCAGCACCATAGGGCAACTCGACGAGCAGGCTCTCTACTACCTCATGACCCGCGGCATCCCGCACCGCACCGCCGTCACCATGCTAAGTTATGCCTTCTGCGATGAAGTCATCTCCCGCATTGCCCTGCCCCAGCTTCGCGACGCCGTCAGCGACATGGTCAAGAAACGCCTCCACGGCGAGCTCACCCCCTGCACCGACTGCGCCCTGCAATGCTCGTCGCCCTGCAACGGCCCCGACGCCAACTTCGTTATCGACACCTCGAGGATCTAACCCACGTGACCGCCATCAAGCCCCTGCCTCTCATATTGCTCCTGCTACCCCTCATCGCCTTTTCTCAGGGCGAGGGATGCGGCACGCACCTCTCGGGAAGCGACAAACGCGACTTCGACAAAGGCATCGAGGCCTTCAACAACAAACGCTACCAGCAGTGCATCAGCCTGATGCGCAAAGTGTCGGCCAAAAACCGCGCCGCCGCCGACCCCTATTTCTACATGGGCGTGGCAGAAGCACGCATCGGCGACAAACCCGCCACGGTACGCAACCACTTCAACCGCCTCTTCAAACTCTGTCCCGACTATCCCAACGCGCTGGCCTACTTCTATATGGGTGTGGTGCACTACACCTATAAGCAATACGACGAAGCCACCCGGCAGCTCAACCGCTATTTCGACATCGCCAACCAGGAACGCGACCCGCAGTACGACGCCGTCTACGAAGAGGCCTCCAGCTACCTCTATTGGTCTGAGTTCCTCGCCGAAGCCGAGCAGAACCGGGCACCTTTCTTCCCCAACGTCGTCGGAGGTGCCTCTTCGAAACGCGACGAGCTGCTTCCCTACCTCGCTCCCGACGGCAGCCAGCTCTTCTTCCTCCGTATGATGCCCGCCGCGCGCCAAAAGTCTTTCTACGAAAAAACCTCCGAAGGGCAGATGCCACAGCTCTTCTGCAGCCTATGGTGCGACACCGCCTTCGGCGACGGGCAACCCCTCCCCGCCCCCTTCAACCAAGGCGCGCAGGAAGGCAGCGTGACGCTCACCGCCGACGGCAACCTCCTGTACTATTCTGCGCTGAGCCACGAAGGAGGCTACGACAACTGCGATATATGGTACTGCCGGCGTAGCGACGGAAAGTGGCAGCCCCTCCAGAGGGCCGGGCGCAACGTCAACGGCGAACGCACCTGGGAATCGCAACCCAGCATCAGCCCCGACGGGCAGTACCTCTACTTCGCCTCCAACCGCCCCGGCGGCCAGGGCGGCACCGACATCTGGATGTGCCGCCGCCTCAACAACGGCGACTGGAGCCGCGCCGAGAACCTCGGCCCTGCTGTCAACACACCGGGCAACGAGAAATCGCCATTCCTCCACGCCGACGGCCATACCCTCTATTTCGCCTCCAACGGATGGCAGGGCTTCGGCGGCTACGACCTCTATTTCATCGACCTCACCAACACCCACCTGGCGCGCCCCACCAACCTCGGCCTGCCTATCAACAGCGAGGACGACGACGTGTGCCTCGGTGTCACCACCGACGGCAAACGCGCCTACTTCGCCGGGAAATCCACCGAATGGGCCGGCATCGGAGGCACCGACATTTTCTTCTTCGAGCTCTACCCCGCCGCGCAGCCCGAAGAGATGTCCATCGTCGGCGGCCTTCTGCGTGCCGCCAACGGCAGCGCACTCAGCGGTGTCATCAACGTGCTCCGCAACAAAGCCGACGCCGACCGCTACCTTGTGGAGGAGGGCAAATTCGCTTTGGCCCTCTCGGCACGAGGCCACAACATCGTCATAGCCACCGCCGAAGGCTGTCTGCCACGCGTCCTGACGGGCAACGCCACCCAAGTGCGCCGCGACATCCAGGCCTCCGACTTCGCCCTTTTGCAAGCCCAGCTGTGGGGCCGCTATCCGCTGCCATTGCCAAAAAACACAGCCAGCAAAAGCCTCCTACCGCTCAGCGACGACGCCAAGGCCGTCCTCGACGCCTACGTCGACTTCCTGCTCTCGCAACCACGCATGAAGATACGCATCGAAGCCACCACCCTCGACGAAGCCAAAGGCATCACCGACTACCTCCTCTCACGGCAACTCCGCCCCGAACGCCTGGACTACAAATCCAACGGGGCCCTCGCCGCCCCACAGATTGTGATAACAGAAATGTAAGCCTCAAAACATCAAAACTTCACACCGCCAAAGCTTCAAGACATCAAACACACAGAAACATCGAATAAACTGAACAACCAAAAACAACCCTCATCTTGAAAGAACAAGGACATAACCCCATTTGGCGGGTGCTGCTATACCTGCGGTTCTATCCGAAACAGATAGCGCTGAACGTCGGGTTCAACCTGCTGTCGGTGGTGTTCAACCTGCTGTCGTTCGTACTAATAGTGCCAGTGATAGAGCTCTTTTTCGGCATGACCGAGCCTCCGGCAGTAGAGCCGGCACTTGCTTTCAACCAGTCGGCTCTCACCGACTGGGCCATGTGGCACCTCTACCAATACAAGGAGCGGGTGGGGCTGTGGCACAGCCTCTTCACCTTTGCCGGCGGCTATCTGGCGTGCGTCTTCTTCTACGACCTCTGCCGCTACCTCGGCATGTTCTTCCTCAGCCCCATACGCAATGGGGTGCTGCAGCGTATGCGCGACGACATCTACCACAAAATCACCATTCTGCCCATCTCGTTCTTCTCCAACCAACGCAAAGGCGATATCATGAGCCGCATGTCGAGCGACCTTGCCGACATCGAATGGAGCGTGGTCAGCTCGCTGCAATCGCTCGTCAAAGACCCCATCAACATCATTGTCTTCGCCACCACGTTGGTGTTTATAGACTATAAGCTCTTCCTCCTCTTCCTCCTCATTCTGCCCCCCGCCGTATTCCTGATAGGCAAGATTGGCAAGAGCCTGAAGCGCAACGCCATGAAGGGGCAGGAGAAATTGGGCGAGATGATGTCGACCTACAAAGAGACCCTCGACAACATGGAGGTGGTGAAGGCCTTCGGGCGAGAGGACTGGCGACAGCAGACTTTCGAGCGTGCCAACGGCGACTACAGCCGCCGCATGCTGCGCGTGGCACGGCGGCGCGAAGCCGGCAGCCCCCTGTCGGAAGTGCTGGGCACCATAGGACTGGGCTTCATATTGGTGCTGGGCGGCAACGCCGTGTTGGGCGGCGACCTCAAAGCGTCGGTGTTCATTTTATTTGTCATCGTCTTCGCGCGCCTGATTCCTCCCGTCCAGGCCCTGGTGCGCGCCTACAGTGCCCTCCAGAAAGGCAGCGCGTCGGCCAAGCGCATTTTTGAAGTGCTCGACGCCGACGAGCGCATCGTCGAGAGCCCCAACGCTGTGATGATGACCACTTTTGCCGACAGGATAGAATACCGCGACGTCAGCTTCGCCTACGATGGCGAAGAGGGGCACCGCGTCGACGTGCTGCACCACCTGGACCTCACCATCGTCAAGGGGCAAAAAGTGGCCATCGTGGGGCCCTCGGGAGCGGGCAAGACCACATTGGCCGACCTGCTGCCACGCTTCTACGACCCCACAGCAGGCACGATAACCATCGACGGAATACCCATAAAAGAAATGAACATCAACTCGTTGCGCAGGAACATCGGTGTTGTGTCGCAGGGATGCATTCTCTTCAACGACACGGTGATGAACAATATCACCTTCGGTCTGGAGGGTGTCGGCGAGGAGCAGGTGCGCCAGGCGGCACGGCTGGCCAATGCCGACCAGTTCATCAGCCAGCTGCCCCAAGGCTACGACACTCTTGTGGGCGACCATGGCAGTGCCCTCAGCGGCGGTCAGCGCCAGCGTATCAGCATAGCCCGCGCCATACTGCGCAACCCTCCCATCATGATTCTCGACGAGGCCACCTCGGCCCTGGATGCCCAGTCGCAAGAAGCCGTTCAGCAGGCCCTGGACAACATGATGCAGGGGCGCACCACCATAGTCATAGCCCATCGCCTCTCGACCATTGAAAATGCCGACCTGATAGTAGTGATGGACCACGGGAAGATCGTGGAACAAGGCACCCACACCAACCTCCTCCAGCTCGGCGGCACCTACAGCAAACTTGTGGAGCTTCAAAAAGCCTGATGAATTCAGTGAATAGTGAATCGTGATTGGTGATTGGTGATTAGTGATTAAGTAACGGTAAAATAATAAGGTGTAACGATATTCTGTCAGAGTGAGCCCCGTAGGGGCGGCATATATTAGCCGTGGGCGCGAGCCCACGGGAATCGAAATACTCTATTAATCTGAGCCCCGTAGGGGCGGCATATTAAGTAACAGTAAAAAAATAGCAAGCTTATTTTATTTTGA
>JAFSQF010000068.1 GCA_017446745.1 Bacteroidales bacterium | reverse complement strand
TTTGCTATCGAAATATCCACTGGATATTTCTTCACCCCTACGGGGCTCAGATTAATAGAGTATTTCGATTCCCGTGGGCTCGCGCCCACGGCTAATATATGCCGCCCCTACGGGGCTCACTCTGACAGAATATCGTTACACCTTATTTTTTTACTGTAACTAAATAATCTTTACGTAATGAAACATCGCTATATATCTATCCTCATTCTGTTTATTCTCGTTGCGTTGTATGCCCATGCCCAGACGGGCAAGCCGACGCGCACCGATGCCCTGGCCAAGGCCGTCAACGAGCTGGTCCGCGAAGATGTGATGCGCCACGCATCGCTCTCCGTATCGGTCTACAGCCTCGACAAGAAGCAGCAGCTCTATGCCTACAATTCGCAGCGCGCCCTGATACCGGCATCGCTCACCAAACTCTTCACCACGGCGGCAGGCTTCGACCGCCTCGGCTCCAATTTCCGCTTCCGCACCAATCTGGCCTACTCCGGCACTGTCGATAAGAACGGCACGCTTCATGGCGACATCTACATCATCGGCGGCGGCGACCCACTGCTGGGCTCCTACCGCTACCGCCAAACGCAGCCCGACACCCTGTTCACCGCCTGGCTAAAAGCCATCACTGCCGCCGGCATCAAGGCCATCGACGGGCGCGTCTGCATCGATGCCTCCATCTTCGACAACCATCCGGTCAACGACACCTGGCAATGGGGCGACATCGGCAACTACTACGGCTGCGGTGTCTCCGCTCTCAACTTTCACGAGAATATGTTTTTCATCTATTTCTCGCCCGGCTCCAAGGTTGGTTATCCAGCCACCATATCGCACACCGAGCCCAAAGGCATCACCACGCATATCTTCAACGAAGTCATGACAGGCCCTGCCCGTTCGGGCGACCAGGTGGTGGTGTATGGCGACCCGGCCTCCACCATTCGCACCTGCTCTGGCACCATGCCTATCGACGGTCGCAATTTCAACGTCCGTGCCTCGCTTCCTAAACCCGCCATGGCCTGCGCGGAGCTCTTCACCGCGTTTCTCCGCCAGCACCAGCTCAACGTAACCGGCTCGCCTATCGACAATGGGCGGCGCCCCAACAACCTCGTCAATATCATCGAATACACTTCCCCCGACTACTCCCTTGTGGCTCAATATACCAACATGACTTCCAACAACCTCTATGCTGAGGCCATCCACCGCTACCTGGGCTTTAAAGCTTATGGTATGGGCACGCGCGCCAATGGTTCGCGTGCCGTCTCCGATTTCTTCCAGAAGCTGCGTCTCGAGGCCTCGGGCATTATCCTCGACGACGGGTGCGGGCTTGGCTCACGCAACCGCGTCACCACCGACTTCGTCTGCCGCTTTCTTGCCGAGGTGTCCAGATGCTCGTTCTTCCCCCAGTTCGAGAAAAGTCTTGCTCTTGCAGGCGAGAACGGCACGGCAAAAAATATCCTCGCCGGCCTCCCGTCCAATATCTCCGTCCGTCTTAAAACGGGCTCCATGACTGGCGTCCGTGCTTTTGCCGGCTATGTCGTCACTCCGCGTGGTGAACGCCTCTGTTTTTCGGTCATTTGCAACGACTACGACTGCTCCGGCTCACAAATGCGCACCAAACTGGAAGCCATCATCATGAAAATCGCCACCCTTGAGTGATACAATAAATTACAAAACCCTTAGTTATTGTAGTTGTCTTGAAACATAGATGGGCAGTCTTGGATGCTTTACAATTAAATAGCTGTTTAATCATTAATTAATTATACATAAGTCATGAAAGATATTTTCGAACGTATCAAAGAGTCCACCGGAGGTCCCCTTGGGCAATACCGCAAACTCGCCGATGGTTATTTCTATTTTCCTAAGCTCGAGGGCGAGCTCGGCCCGGAGATGACATTCAATGGCAAAAAAGTCCTCAACTGGAGTCTTAACAACTACCTTGGCCTCGCCAACCTCCCCGAGGTCCGCGAAGCCGACCTTGAGGGAGCGCGCCGTTGGGGTCTCGCATACCCCATGGGAGCTCGCATGATGTCGGGCCACACGTCGCTCCACGAAGAGGTAGAGTCCATGCTCTGCCAATACACTCACAAGAAATACGGTTACCTCCTCAATTTCGGTTATCAAGGACAGATCTCTATCCTCGACACCATAGTTTCTTTGCGCGACGTCATCGTTTATGATTCCGAGGCCCATGCATGTCTTATCGATGGCTTCCGCGTCACCGGTGCAAAACGTTTCAAATACCAGCACAACGACATCGATTCGCTGCGCAAGCAGCTCACGCAGGCCACTGCCCTTGCCGAGAAACAGGGTGGCGGAATATTGGTTGCCACCGAGGGCGTCTACGGTATGGAGGGCGACCTGGGTGCTCTCGACAAGATTGTGGCCCTTAAGAAGGAGTTCAACTTCCGCATCCTTATCGACGATGCCCACGGTATGGGCGTTATGGGTCCCGAGGGGCGCGGCACGCACACCCATTTCCACTGCGAGGACGATATTGACCTCTATTTCTGCGCCTTTGCGAAAACCATGGCCATCATCGGCGGTTTCATAGGCTGCAACGACGAGGACATCATCACCTACCTCCGTTTCAACATGCGTTCGCAAATCTACGCCAAGAGCCTTCCTATGCCTATAGTCTACGGCGTCAAGCGTCGTCTTGAAATCATCAACCAGCACCCCGAATTCCGCGAAAAGCTCTGGGCTATCTCCAACCACCTGCAGAAATCTTTCCAGGCCGAGGGCCTCAACACCGGAGTTACGGAATCGCCCATCACGCCGGTCTTCTTCCCCGGCGATGTCAACCAAGGCACCAACGTCGTCGTCGACCTTCGCGAGAACTATGGCATATTCTGCTCCATCGTTGTCTACCCCGTGGTGCCCAAAGGTCAGATTATGCTCCGCATCATCCCCACGGCGGCCCACACCATGGAACAGGCCGACCGCACCATCGAGGTCTTCCGTGAGGTCAAGAAAAAACTTGATGCCGGCGTCTACAACAAACCCATGCCCGACATGCACATCATAAAGAAATAACCTCCCCCCCCCCTTTTCCCCGGTCCTATCTTTCCGGTGTGTTGCAACGGTGTTGCAACGGTGTTGCAACATACCGGAAGGTGGGGGCTGGATTTCAAGTTTTTCCCTAAATCAAAATCCATCACCAGTGAAATACCAACTACGTTGCAAAAAATGTGGGAGCGTCATCCCTGATTTCGCCACCTGGTTCGCACACGACCAACAGTGTTCCTGCGGCTCTGCCTACGCTGAGGTCGAATACCCCGATGCCGTTCCGTTCACCTTCAGCCCGGTTCATACCAACTCGTATCAGGACTACTATTTCGACATCCTCCCGCTCCTCGATCGCCAGAATATCGTTTCTTTTGGCGAAGGGCTTATCGCTATCGAGCGGTGGCATAACCTTGAAGAGTATGCGCGAAAGCACGGCATCGATTGCCAGGTCTTCGTATATCGCAACGACTGCAATGCTGGCAGTGGTTCTTTCAAGGATATTTCCGCAGCCCTTGCAGCCTCGGTCCTTAAGGAAAACGGCATAAAGGACTATTGCCTTGCCTCCACGGGCAACGCCGGGGTGGCCTTTGCCACCTACCTTGCCAAGGCCGGCATCCGCTTCACCGAGTTCGCTCCCAACTGCATTGATCCCGAAACCGTGGAGGCTATCCGACGCGTTGGGCAGCCCGTCGTCATTTCGAAGGGCGGCTATGGCGACGCCAAACGCGAGGCCGCGGAGTTTCATAAAAACAACCATGTCCTCATCAGTGGAGGCAACACCGACCCCCTGCGTATCGAATCCAAAAGGCTCTTGGCGTTCGAATGTCTCCGTCAGATAGGGCGTCTTCCCTCGGTCTATATGCAGGCCGTTGCCGGTGGCACTTCCCCTCTTGCCCTTGAGAAAGGCATCCGCGACCTCAACGTGCTTTCCGCCTCCCAACATTCTGAGTATTCGCTTCCTCGTATGCTCCTGGTGCAGCAGGACGAATGCGACCCCATGGTGACAGCATGGGAAAAAGCCACCGCTGCTGGGTTCCCCGAGGGATGGCACCTGCAATACGAAGCCAAGCACGACATCAAGACGCGCATAGGTATCCTTACCGCTGCCAATCCTGGCAACTACCCGCTCGTGGCCCCTCTTGTGCGTCGCAGTGGCGGCACGTTCCTCCGCGTCTCCGAGGCCGACCTGCCGGCCTATGGCAAAGAGATGCTTGCCTCCCAGAACACCCTGATGGGACCTGCCTCGATGGTGTGCTATGCCGGCTTCTTCCAAGCCGTCGAGAAAGGCCTCATCCATTCCGCCGACACCGTGCTTCTCAACACTGGCGAGGGTTCCTCACGTTCCTCATGGTTCCGTTCCCTTGTCATTTAGAACTTGTTGAAGTGTTTATCCCAACTATGCAATAATTAAATAATAAGTTGATACAATCAGACATTCAAAATAAAATAAGCTTGCTATTTTTTTACTGTTACTTAATATGCCGCCCCTACGGGGCTCAGATTAATAGAGTATATCGATTCCCGTGGGCTCGCGCCCACGGCTAATATATGCCGCCCCTACGGGGCTCACTTTGACAGAATATCGTTACACCTTATTTTTTTACTGTTACTATAATCAATTGCTATAAATGCAAAAATTCCTGAATAAAGTCGTTTGGATTACCGGAGCCTCGTCGGGCATCGGCGAAGCTACAGCCTATCGCTTTGCCCAGGAGGGTGCGCGCCTTATCCTCACCGCACTCGAAGCCGACCTTCTACAGGCCGTCGTGAGCAAATGCAAATCCCTTGGTGCCCCCGAGGCCTGTCCACTCCCGTTCGACCTCTCCAACCTCGACCAGCTCACCGCTCTTGCCGACAACGCCTGGAACACCTTCGGACACATCGACATCCTCTACAACAATGCCGGCATTTCGCAGCGTGGCACCACCGTAGATACCGATATGCGAGTAATCCATAAAGTTATGGATATCGACTATTTCGCCCCTGTAATCCTCACCAAGGCTATCCTGCCGCGCATGATAGGGCGGGGGAGTGGCCAGCTCGTTGTCACCACAAGCATAGCGGGCCGCTTTGGCTTCCCCCTCCGTTGTGCCTACAGCTCTGCCAAACATGCACTCTATGGTTTCTTTGAAACCGTGCAGGCCGAGACCTACGGGCAGGGCATCAGGGTCACCATAGTCTGTCCGGGCCGAGTACAGACCAATATCTCAAAGTATGCGCTAGAGAAAGACGGGAAGCAGCATGGCAAGATGGATGCCGGGCAGGCTGGCGGCGTCACCCCTCAGCAGGCGGCAGAAAAAATCGTCCGTGCTGTATATCGCAAAAAACGTGAAGTCCTCGTGGGACGCTATGAGCTCATCATGGCCTATATCAAGCAGTTCTGTCCTTCGCTTGCAGCCCGACTTGCGCGCAAGATTTCTCCAATGTAGATTTCCGCCATCCATTCTGCTGTTGTCAGCACGCTTCTCATGTGCGCGCCATCCATCGAGTCCGGTCATCCGGGCTCTTTCTTTATTCGCGCCGGGCGTTCAGTGCTTTCTCGCACAGCCAACTTCCTTCGCGCGTGGCCACCACGAAAAGCTCTCCTCCCTCTTTCAGTCCCAGCTTCTTCTGCAGCTCCTCGGCACTGATAGGGTAATTGCGCGTCATGACGTGAGCCTTGCCCTCCGGCAGGACTTCGTGCATTGCCTTCCTGCACATCTTCAGCGCTTGCAGAACCCTGAACTGCCGTCCTGGGAAACCTTCCAAGAGCCGTTCGCCGGTGTAAAGATGTGTGTTTTGGCTTAGCTTAGCCACGCCCCATTTCTCGCCCACAAGCCTAAAGGCGCCGGCTTTCATTACTGCGGCATTCGGTTCATAGATATAGTCCATTGCTTTTGCAAAGCTTACCGATGCTGTTGCCTCTTCGCTAAAGGAAAAGGCGAAAGCCTCATCGTAGCCATTCCACAAATTGTGGCATACAATCCTTGCCTCGCCCTCTGATGCTCCGCACACAAAAAGCAGCTCTTTGCATTCTCCCTTCACGGCCACCACGTGCACCTCTACAACCCCGCCAAGCTCTTCCAACCCGGCATGGATGTCGGTCATCGGTGAGGCCTTCACCATAAGCCACCGGCAATGTTTACAGAGCAACCCCAGGTGCTCTAAAAAGTTGGGAGTGCAGTCCTCAAAGGCCGTCACCTTCCTCCCTTTCCGGTCTCTTCTTGCCGGGTCGATGTAGATCAGGTCGTAGACTTCCGTCCTATCTTCCAGCCAGTGCATACTCTCCGCCTGATGCACCCTAATGTTCTTAACCCCCAGAATTCCGCAGTTATACTCCATCAGAGAGCATAGCTCCGCATCCATTTCCACATAGTCCACCTCCACTGCTCCATCCATGCTTGTGGCAAGAGCCAGAGTGTCCACCCCCATGCCTCCCGTCAGGTCTGCCAGGTGCCGCACCACACTCCCGTTAGAGGTGTTGCAACACAGTTGCAAGGCCATCACCCTTTCCGCTATTCTTCCTTTCAGCTTTGCCGTAGCTTCGCTCGAGCTCTGCTCCCTGTTCAGTTTCGGAGGGAAAAGGTATGACCGATGGGCGGCAAGCCCCGGCCATTTCTCTGCCGCAACTCGCCGCCCCTCAATCTGCTGTACTGCAAATCGCAAGTCCATATCGGGATACCGTTCTTTCTGAAGCAGCAGCCTCACCACATCGTCGCCCTCATGCTCATTGGCAAATGTCAGTATCCCATTGATAGTACGCTCTTCAATCATTTTCTTTGGTCTTCGCACCGTTCTTGCGGTTTCCCGCCGGCATCGCCCTCATTGTCGGTGATGCTCAATACTCACCTTGCTCATGAAGTTTCCGCAGGCGTTCCACCACCATCGGGCGGTCTTCCTTGTAGGTCACCCCAAACCATTGCGCTGAAGTTTTCAGCACACGCATCTTGGCGTAGCCATTGTTCAGGAAAGTGTTCACCGCGTAGGGGATATAGTATTCCGACTTCATCTCATTCCCGCGTTCTTTCAGGAAGGTTACGAAGAGTTTCTCGCTTTCCTCGAAGTAGTCTGGAGTGAATCCGAACAGGTTCATCGACACCGTGGCGTCGCCGGGAAGAGGATGCAATGTGCCGTCATCGTCCTTGTATTCAATGCCGTTGGAGGTGCGGCCAATGCTAGTGCGTTCCGTCATGCCTTTCAGGAAGCCCTCGCTGTCCACCTCGCAGACGCCGCGGCTCACCGTGCCGTTCTCCGACAGGGTGTTCTCCAGGCGGTAGCCCACCATGCAGTAGCTGCCTTTCTTGCCGTCCAGTCCTTGGAGGTATTCGCTCATCACCATGAAAGCGTCTCTGCCGTAGAAGTCGTCGGCGTTGATTACTGCAAAAGGCTCCTTGATGGCGTCCTTAGCCATCAGGATGGCGTGGTTGGTGCCCCACGGCTTCTCGCGGCCCTCGGGCACGGAAAAGCCTTCTGGCAGGCAGTCAAGCTCCTGGTATACATACTCAACGGCAATTCTGCCTCCGAAGTGCTCGGCATTTATCTTTTTCTTGAACTCGTCGGCGAAGCTTTTCCGTATCACGAAGACTACCTTCCCGAATCCGGCTCGGATGGCATCCTCTATTGAGTAGTCCATGATGATTTCTCCGTTGGGGCCTACTCCGTCCATCTGTTTCAGTCCTCCATAGCGGCTTCCCATTCCGGCCGCCAATACTAATAATGTAGGTTTCATAATAATAATTATGTTTATTTTTTTTTGTTGATTATGCAATAATTAATAAATAAGTTGATACAATCAGACATTCAAAATAAAATAAACTTGCTAAGTAATCGAGCAAAAATAGTTTACATTTTAGGGATGTCATTTAGAATTGTTTTTTGTAATATGTCGCCCCTACGGGGCTCAATGTAACTATTTGGTTTACACCGTGGGCTTTCGCCCACGGCTAATATATGCCGCCCCTACGGGGCTCACTCTGACAGAATATCGTTACTCTTTTTTGTCGTTATCGTTTTCCTTTGAAGAAGTCTGTCATAAGTTCCTTGCATTCCTCCTCCAGTACACCGGGTGAGAGCTGCGTCTTAGGGTGCAGCATCGCACGTCCGAGTTTGCTGAAGCCGCGTTTCTCGTCGGGAGCGCCATACACAATACGGCCCACTTGCGTCCAGCCGGCAGCGCCGGCGCACATGGCACATGGCTCCACCGTGACATATAAAGTGCAGTTGGGCAGATATTTGCTTCCCAGGGTATTCGCTGCTGCAGTGAATGCCACCATCTCGGCGTGTGCCGTAACGTCGTGCAATCGCTCGGTGTTGTTGTGTGCCCGAGCCACAATTCTTCCGCCGCACTCAATCACGGCGCCAATAGGTATCTCGCCCTCGTCGCGTGCCGCTTGTGCCTCACGCAATGCCTCGCGCATATAGTATTCGTCTTCATTGTCAAATATCGACATTGTGTTCCTCCTTTGCTACGTTTGTTTTCTGTTGCAACAGTGTGGAGCCCTCATGGCTCACTGTTCAGTCTTTTTCAAAAATGTCGTTGTTGTTGGGCTGGTAATCGAAACTGGAATAGTAGAATAGCATGTCGCCCTCCATTTGGTAGCTTTCTATGCTCGGTATGATCATGCCTCTGAAGGGCTGGTATTCGTGGAAGCCGTGCAGGTCGGGATGGTCGAAGGCTTTGTTGTTCGAGAATGCCGAATGATGGTTGGTTTCCTCTATCAGAAACAGGAGGCCGCTCTCTTTTTCGAAGAGGTAATACCTGTTGTATCTCTCGGGAGCCTCGGCGTAGATTTTGTAGACTTCGTGACCCTTATATTCCCATACCCCATCGTAGCGGAATTCCGACCCGTCGGACTTGCGTTGATACAGCGCACCACGGAAGTCGAACCCGCTGGCGAAGAAATAGTATTGTCCGATATCAGCATTGGACCAGATGTCGGCGAAGCCATGGTCGTACATCCGGTATTTGTCTTTTCCGTTTGTGTAGCAGCCTTGTAGCAGCGTGTCGCCATGCCATAGCTCGGCTCTGAAGAGGTTGGGTGCACGGAACCAGCGCTTCAATATTGCCGTGTCGTCGGGCTTCGACCGTTTGTAGATAATGGTTTCCATATAAAATGTGCTGTCGGCGCGCAAAGCCTCGTAGTTTAGTATCTGCATATATCGGCTTATCACCACCTCAGAGCTGTCCACCGCACCTGCCTGACCTTTCGCCACCCCCGTTGCCAACATTGCCATGACGACCATCAATGTCAATACAGCTTTTTTTTTCATTGGTCTGTTTTTTTTTAGTTTTGTTCAAAATCAAACAACATTTATGTCTGATGTTTAATTTGTTGATTTGTGAGCAACAGATTGTCGTGGCTACTTGACCGTACTGTTCTGCGCAACGCTGCTTGTCTATTTCTTGCCGGGCATTATGAACGGATAGCTCTGCTCTTGGTCAAACCTCACCTTGTCCAGTTTCACCACCACGGTCTTGTTCAGCCTTTTGCTTCTCAGCTGCACCCTCATCTTGGTCGGCACCATCCGCCCGTCCACCTCTTTGCGTTCCTCGTAGGAGCAACGCAATTGTTCTTTCAGCACCGCTGTTGTCACCGTTGTCTCGTTTAGTGTCAGGGTCTTGGCGTCCTTCTTCATAGTAATATCTCTGCCTTCCCCTATCTGCTGCTTCCTGTACAGCACCACAGTGTCGCCCTTTTGCACTGCCTTGCTGCTTTCCACGCAGCCGGGTAGAGCGTTGCCCAGCAGCAAGGCCTGCATGGTTGCGAAATCCACATCCACCCCGTAGCGTTTGGCAATCAGTGCGTAGTCGCCGTTGAAGCTTTTGTTTATCAGTTTTATGTATGCACTCACGTGTGATGGTGTGAATTTGGCGCGTCCTATCTCAATCACTTTGCTCAGGCTTACCCATATCACGCTGTCGCACATCAGTCTTATTTGTCCGCTCGCTGTCATGCCGTCCACCACACAGCTGAAATTGGCCGAAAAGGTCCGGCAATTAATCCTTGCCACCGAGTCTGTCAGTTGCTCCTTGTGGCGTGCCCTGCCATGCCCGTCGTGCTTGCTGCTTGTTGTGTCCAGAACCGTCCGTTGCTCGCCGTCGGTCTTGGCGAGTTCCCGGTGGGTCTTGCAGCTGCTTAGGGATGCCAAGCATAGCCCTATGGCCACTGCCGCCATGAGGCCTACAGTCCGTTGTCTCATTTTGTTGCTCCTTGTTTTATGGCTTCAAAGTGTTCTCTCACTTCATCCGATTCGCCGTCGCGCTGCATTGCCCGTTCGATGTATTTCAGAGCCTCAGCGTCGCGACCCATCTGGTGCAGCACCCAAGCGTAGGTGTCCAAATAGTAAGGATTGTCGGGTTCAATCTTCAGCGATTTGCGCGACATCAGTTCAGCTTTCTCCAGATTTCTTTTGTCTATGGCCAGGCGGTAGGCATAGCTGTTCAGTGCATCAGGGTCGTCGGGACGTATCTTCAGGTATCGTTCATAGTAAGCGTAGCAGAGGGTGTCGTCGGTTCTGTTGTAGCATTCGGCTAGCAGGTTGTAGGTCTCTGCCTCCAGATAACCGTTAGGGAATCCTAAGCTCTCGCAGCGTTTCATCAAACGTATGGCCTCGTCATAGTTTCCCTCCACGTGCTCCACAACAGACAACGCATAGTAGGGCAGATTGTTGAGAGGGAAGAGCCGGATGGCGCGTGTGGCGTGGTTTCGCAGCACGGTAGTGTCGGCAGTCATGCTAATATCTGTTATCAGCAAGGCCTCCCAGACGCCATAGTCGCTGCTGTCGGCACTTATGGACTTCTCAAACCACCTCACGGCTTCGTCGTATTTTTTCTGCCTCATCAGCACGTCGCCGTAGAAGGCTGCGAAGCTCGTGCTGTCGTCACATCCCCGCATGGCCACCTCCAACAGCTCGTATCCGTACTTCGAGTATTTGCCATAGAACTCCTCCTTGCTGTAGAAGTTGGTCAATATCTGCATCTTGTTGGTTGTCGACAGGTTCTTCTGAGCCAGAGCTATCTTCAGCTCTTCGTATGCTTTCTCGGGTTGTTTGGTGGTTTTGTAGTATTCTGCCAGCGAGATGTGAATGTATTCATCGTCGGGATTGGCTTTCAGCACCCGGTCGTAGCATTCCTTGGCTTTGGCGTAGTTCCCTGAGTTCATGTAATGCTCTGCCAGCATGGCATTGTATTTGCTGTCGTTGGGCAGCGTTCTTGCCAAGGCCTCCAGTTCTTGCATGGCCTTATCCTCTTTGCCGATGTGGCTCCACAGCTTGGCTTTCTGCGTCGATACGGTTGCCGTCACGCCCACTTTCTTCTCCACTCTGTTCAGTACCGCTATGGCGCCCTTCACGTCTCCGTTGTTCAGGTAGGCGTCGCTCAGCTCGTAGTAGTATTCCAACGTTTCCGGATGCGCGGACACAATCCTCTCCCATGTCTTTATCGCTGCCTCGGACTGTTTTGTGAACCGGTAGAGCGAAGCCACATTCAGCATATACCAAACGTTGTCTCCACTCAGTTCCACGGCTTTGTTGGCAAATGCTATTGCACTATCGATCATGCCGTTCTGTGCATATAGCCTGCTTAGCTCATAGTATGCCGCATCGTTGTCGGGATATGTGCCGATTATAGCGCTATATTGTCGGTAGGCTTCCGATTCTTTTCCCAATTCCTGCTTCATCTTGGCATCGATCAGCATGGCCTCGCTTTTCAGCCGCTCGTCGGTGGTTTCCACCATGGGTTTCCTCTCGATTTTTCTGCTTCCTGCCGACGACGCCAGCTCTTTCTTTCCTCCGCACGAGGCTATACACAGCACCACCCATGCCAACATACCTCTTTTAAGCAGGCTCATCAGCCTATGGTTCAACTCGCACATCTCTTTTATGGCTTTAATATATTGTAGCATTCTTTATTATTTATTTCAGATGATTTCTTTAAGTTTATTAATCATGTATGTCGTCCCTACGGGGCTCAATATTACTTATCGCTTTCTACCGTGGGTTTACACCTACGGCTATTATTTTTTTGTTCTACGCTTCGCTATCGAAAGAGCCACTGGCTCTTTCTTCACCCCTACGGGGCTATTATTAGAAGTTCCCTAATTTGATTTTTGCAGCCTCCTCCCCCTCCATTTCTACCCTCCTTTAACTTTTTTCCTCTCATTTTAGTATACCCTTTTCCTAAAAAAAACAAAAAAAAGCATTTTTATTTTGTCAGTTGTTTTTTTTGTTCTAAATTTGCAGCCAAATAAATACCGCTGACATATATAGCATTTTTTACTTAAATGTGCTGTATAAGACAACGTTAGTGATGTTTTTTGGAGTGAAAATTTTATTAATCAAAATTCAATTACAATGAAAAAAACATTAATGGTTCTTAGTTTTGCTCTGATTGCGACCCTCGGGTTCGCTCAGACAAACAATGGTGTCAAGCACCTCACGCCTGGCACCCCCGCCGTTGGCGTTTCCAAGCTCGCTCCGCAAGATGTTCAGAGCAAGGCCGACTACAACGGCTCGATCTTCACCAAGGACGACGAACCTCTCTTCTATGCCGATTTCGCCGTCGCCAACCAGGGCTACTCCACAGGAACGGTCCTTACTCCTCAGATGGTCAATGGCGAACAAATCCCCGTCCATGGCCAGACTGCCTACCACTCGCGCTGGAACCGCATTGAGTCCTACACCGACACTATCCTCAACGAGACCAACTACCCTGCGTCGTTCGACGATTGGTATTCTTGGCTTTTCCGTCCCAACCGCTATGAGGACCCCTCTCGCAACGCCCTTTCCGGCGAGGCCGGTATCATGATTATGACCATGCAGGATCAGATTATCGCCTGGGGTGGTCACGGCACTATCGGCAACTTCGACGCCTATATTGCTTTCCCCGCTTTCTCTACCACAGGTGAGGGTCTGGTTCACGCTCGTCTCTATCAGTACTATCGTAAATTCAACCAAGATCACTGCTGGTTAGACTATTCTGTCGACAACTCCACCTGGTATGCCGTTGAGTTCAATGTGCGTGGCGTTGATGTCAACACCAATGATGCTATTCAGGGCTGGGTGGACATCCTTCTCCCCAGAGCCGTTGCCGATGAAGCGACTGTCTACACTCGTATCCGTTGGGCCTGCAGCAGCAACAGCGGTGGTGCCTACGGCTATGTCTGGGCACTTGACGACTTCATGGTGCTTCCCTGCCCAGATAACAGCGTCGCTATCGAGGCCAACGAATATTTCGAGGGCTTCTATCAGATGATGCCTAAGGATCTCCAACTCCCCGTTGTATGGAACAACACATTCCTCAACAATGGTCAGCTAAGCCACAACAACGTCACCGGTGGTGTTTACTACTATGAAAATTATGGTGATCCGGCTACTAAGATTGCCGAGATGCATCGCGACAGCATCGTCCCTGCCGAGAAGACTCACCTTGTTGTCGACCCCCTCGGATGGTATGATGCTGGTGCACTCACCCGTCCATCGACTGAAAATGGCTGGAACACCGCCAATGGTATTGGCTACTGGCAGACTGGCTACGATTGCCGTACTGGCGAGTATGGTATCCTTCCCACCAGCGAACTCGGTGTTGGCCACTTCTTCAGCGATATCCGCTCCTCGCTCCGTCCCAACCACATCGGTTCTGACGATGTCACCACTTTCGACACCCTCCGCTATGAGGTCAATTGGGGTGCTTTCAACGACTCTGTGGACTGCGGCGTTTGGGCCCGCGATAATGGTGCTGTCCGTGAAGCCTCTTCGTTCATCCTTGGTGTGAACTCCGAAGGTTACTGGACCGATGACCCCGACGAGTGCGGCTTCAACCGTGCTGGCTATGGTGTCTATATCTCCTACGTCACTGGCGATACTGTCCCCGAAGGCTGGAAAATCCTCGGCATGGAGCTCGTAGCCTCTACCGATGCCAGATACCAGGATCCTCTCGCAAAGCTTGACGCTGTCCTCTTCTTCGACAGACGCGACTCCACCGGCACTCCCGTTTTCTACTATCTCAACACTGGTGCCAGCACCTATGCTGTTGACCCCGAAAACGACTATATCGATGCCAACGAAATCCACAGCCGTTACTATGAGAATGACCACCCCGCTATGAAGACTATCCGCATTGACTTCCCCAACCAGCCCGACCTCGAGCCTCTCTCCTCTTACCGTGTTGGCTATAACCTCAACGAGGATGCCAGCTTCGCTGTTGCCACCAACGCCAACTACTACTACAAGAACGATACCCTCCGCTATTTCGCCAATACCGAAGGTATGGAGTCCTACGGCCACGCACTTGGTCTCCCCAACAGATTTACTTTGCTCATGGAGCAAAATGACGGTATCAGCTTCTACAGCAACCATGATGAGGCTCCTATGATTCGTCTCCTTGTTGGTCCTGGCTTCTATGTTCCCAAGGTGCCTATCACCTTTGAGTGCGATGACGAAGGCGTCTATGGTACTTTCCAGAACGGTGGCGAGCAGGTTCTCTGCGGCACCACGGATAGCATCCCCGTTGGCGGTGCCTCCTCGACAATCTATATCATGCCTGTCGACGAGAGCTATCAGATCGAGACTGTCTGGATCAACGGCCAGCCTATCTCCCTTGGCAGCACCGACGACTATACTTTCGACACCACCAAAACCACCTCGGGTCTCATCTATGGTACACTGCACCTCAACAACGTCCAGGAAGCCAAGACCCTCCGTTGCAAATTCAAAGAGGCTGAGGTCGGTATCGATCCCGTTGCCAGCAAGGTTAGCATGAAACTCCAACCCAACCCCGCTTCCTCCAATGTCCATATCACCCTCAAGGGTGTCACCGGCATGGTCAATATGTCGCTCCTCGACATGAGCGGTCGCGTTGTCACCAGCAGCCAGTTCAATGCTGAGAATGGTACCAACGTCAATGTTTCCAACCTCGCCAAGGGTGCCTACTTTGTACGCATCACCAACAACAACTTCACCAAGATTGAGAAGCTGATTGTTCGCTAATAGCTTTAATTAGCACAAAAAAAGAGAGATGGCAAATGTGTCATCTCTCTTTTTTTTTCGCCCGACATGGGCATAATCTAACCAGCATGGGACGAGGTACGCATGCCAAAGGACTAAAACCTATAATCTTCGCACCCGATACTCCATGGATATATTGCAAAGGATGCATATTGCTATCGTTGTGTTGTTTGGTAATCAGTCTATTGTGGCGACTGGCATTATTTCTTCCCTCCATATCAACAAAAATTCGTACATTTGCACTTCTTTACGCGCTTGAATGTTAAGTAAAGCAGAGAACCGTAGATAGAAAGTTCATTCGCTTTTTTAAAACAAAAATAACACAATGATCAATATACGCAAACTTGAAGCCGAACTTTGGGAGTCGGCAGACCTTTTGAGACAAGGCAGTAAACTGACCAGTAGCCAGTATTGTATGCCTGTGCTGGCATTGCTGTTTCTGCGCTATGCCTACAGCCGCTATAAGATGGTGGAGGCAGAAATCTTGGAGAACCGCCCCAGCCGAGGAGGGCGTGTGATGCCAGTTGAGCCCAGTGATTTCGCTGCCAAGAGTGCGTTGTATCTGCCCCGCGAAGCGCAGTTCGACTATCTGGTGAATCTGCCCGACAACATCGTGGCTACTGGCTTGAAGACCAAAGACGGACAAGAGATAAACTCATTGGGCGAGGCCGTCAACAACGCCATGCAGCTGGTGGAAGACCAGAGCGAGCAACTGACGGGCGTCTTGCCCAAGACCTATACCATGTTCGCCGACGACCTCCTGCGTGAATTGCTCCGTATCTTCAACAACAAGACCATCGACGAGGTGGGTGGCGACATCATCGGACGTATCTATGAATACTTCCTATCAAAGTTTGCCAAGGCGGTGGCCTCTGACGACGGTGTGTTCTTCACGCCTAAGTCATTAGTGAAAATGCTGGTGAATGTGTTAGAGCCTACGCAAGGCGTGATGCTCGATCCCGCTTGTGGCAGCGGTGGTATGTTCGTGCAGACGGGCGATTTTGTAAACCAGGCTGGATTAAACGCTAACACCCAGATGACTTTCTACGGACAGGAGAAGGTGGAGTATAACGCCCAGCTCTGTCTGATGAATATGGCGGTACACGGTTTGAACGGGCGAATCATCTCCGGCGACGAAGCTAACTCTTTCTATCATGATGCTCACAATCTGGCTGGCAAGTGCGACTATGTGATGGCCAATCCACCCTTCAATGTGGATAAGGTGAAAGCCGAGTCGGCTTCTGCCGCTGGTCGTCTTCCTTTTGGCTTGCCAGGTGTGAACGCCAAGACCAAGGAGATAGGCAACGCCAACTATCTTTGGATTAGTTATTTCTATGCCTACTTGAACGACCACGGACGTGCAGGCTTTGTGATGGCCAGTTCGGCGACAGATAGCGCCAACAAAGACCGTGACATCCGTGAGAAACTGGTGCGGACGGGTGATGTGGATGTAATGGTCAGCGTAGGCAACAATTTTTTCTACACGCTCTCCCTGCCCTGCTCGCTGTGGTTCTTCGACCGCAACAAGCATGCCGACATTCGCGACAAGGTGCTGTTCATCGATGCTCGCAACTACTATACGGTGGTTGACCGCACCCTCAACGAATGGACGGAATGGCAGTTGCGCAACCTGCAAGCCATCGTACATCTGTATCGCGGTGAAAAGGAGAAATATCAACAGTTGCTGACTGACTACCGAGCTGTGTTGGGCGACACGACCGTGACATCGGCACAAGAGGCGCTTGATAAGCAAAAGGCTGCTACCAAAGAAGCCATCGCCAACGCCCAGCGCAAGGACAAGAAGCGCATCGAGGCCGAGCAGAATGCTATCATCGCCAAACTGGAAGACGCGCTAGAAACGGCTCGCCAGCACGAATGGCTCACAGAGAAGTTCGGCGATGGTGAATACCAGGATGTGCTTGGCCTCTGCAAGATTGCCACTATTCAGGAGATAGAGGAAAAGAACTATTCTCTGACTCCTGGTGCCTATGTCGGCGTGGCTGAACAGGAAGATGACGGCGTGGATTTCCATGAGCGCATGGCCGAGATTCATGCTGAGCTGGCACAGCTGAACAAGGAGGCTAACGTCCTGATGGACGAGATTCAAAAAGCATGGGAGGGACTGAAATGAAAGAGTTAGAGAAGAACAACGAAAAACTGCGTCAGGCTGTAGCTGACATCAAGGCTGCCATCTTGCAGGGACAATATGAGACCTGCAAGGGGACGAACCGCATCCAGCTGGCAGTTTATTACGCCATTGGCAAATATGTATCGCAGCATTCGCGCAAAGGCGTTTGGGGTACAGGAGCCTTGGAGGCCATAAGCAGCCAGCTGCGCCGTGAGCTGCCAGGGTTGAGAGGCTATTCGGCAACAAACCTAAAAAAGATGAGGCTCTTTTATGAGAATTGGATCATGCTTGATGCCAATTCGTCCGTCGCAACGGACGAATTAGAATCGGCAATTGCAATTGCCGACTCAGCAGCGGACAATTCGTCCGTCACAACGGACGATTATGAGAAAAACAAATCGTCAGTTGCGACTGGCGATTTGGTGACCATCGATATTTATCACACGTTGATGGTACCTGTAACAAGGGATTTCCCTGTAGAAGACTTTTTCAAAGTGCCTTTCACTCACCACGTTGAAATCTACAAACTGTCGGATCTGTCTGCACGTTACTACTATATTCACCGAACTGCGGAAGAACATATGCCTGTCGAAAAACTGGAGAAACTGATATCCGAAGATGCCTACGGCCATAGAAATCAGATGCCCAGCAATTTCTCCAAGACCATCTCCAATGCCGAAGTGATGCGCAAGGCTGTGATGATGTTCAAAGACTCTTACATGCTGGATTTCATCAACGTGGAGGAGATAGGTATTCGAGATAACATCGACGTGGATGAGCGAGTCGTTGAGCAGGAAATTGTAAACAAAGTGAAGAACTTTATCATGACCATAGGTCGTGACTTTGCGTTCATCGGCAATCAGCAACTGTTAGAGGTGTACGGTGTGGAGCAATTCCCAGACCTGCTGTTTTTTAACCGCGAACTGAATGCAATGGTGGTGGTTGAACTGAAAATGGGGAATTTCAAGACCAGCTATCTGGGGCAACTGATGGGTTATCTGACTATTTTGGACGAGAAGATTCGGAAACCACATGAGAACCAAAGTATTGGCATCATTTTGTGCAAATCAGCCAACCGGGAGTATGTGGAATTTATGATTCGCGATTATTCGAAGCCCATGGGCGTTGCCACCTATAAGACAGCTGATGAGATGCCTGAGAACATACGCAAAGCACTGCCAGACATGGAAGATTTAAGGAAACTCTTAAGTGAGAAGAAAGAGGTTTAGTATGGAAGAGAATAAGAATTTCGACTCATTGGTGGAAAGCCTAGGTCAATTAATGGAAATGCAAGATTCGGCGAATGACTACTATTCTGCCGGGCTTTATCGTGCGATGTTTCGTAATGAAACAGACCTGAACAAGCTGGATTACAACTATGCCGACCATATTCTGGAGTATGTTGAGTTTGGTTGCAAGAATGCCATTGAGGATTATAGGAACTACCTTCTTTATATAAAGAAGTTATATCCTTCCGTGTATCCTGAGTATGCAAAAATGTTGGGAAATGCTATAAAACAAGACGAAAAGGAGGATGAGGTATGAGTGAGTGGAAATTGAAAGATTGTTGCTTGAGCATATCGGATGGCGACCATTTACCACCCCCTAAAACAGACAAAGGTATTCCCTTTATTACCATTTCAAATATTAGCTCTACAAATCATATTGATTTCAAAGATACCCTATTTGTGCCTAAAGCATACTACGACAATCTGGATAAGATTCGTAAGCCGCAGCCAAATGACATTATCTATTCCGTTGTAGGCTCATTCGGAAAACCTGTATTGATTAAAGAAAACAAGCAATTTGTTTTCCAAAGGCATATTGCTATACTTCGTCCTAATAACGAGGTTGTTGACTCACGTTTCCTTTATTATGTTATGTTGTCGCGAGACTTTTATATGCAGGCTGATACTGTTGCTATAGGTGCTGCCCAAAGAACAATAAGTCTGACTTCTTTGAGAAATATGAAAGTGAACTTACCTCCTCTTCCCACCCAGCACCGCATTGCTACCATCCTCTCCCGATACGACTCTTTGATAGAAAACTATCAGAAGCAGATCAAGTTATTGGAGGAAGCAGCGCAGCGACTTTATAAGGAATGGTTCGTTGACCTCCACTTCCCCGGCCACGAAAACACAAAGATTGTCGATGGTGTGCCAGAGGGGTGGGAGAAGAAAACGATAGATGATGTGACCTGTAAAGTCACTACAGGACTTAATCCACGAAAGAATTTTGTATTGGGCAAAGGAAGTAATTATTATGTTACTATTAAAAACATGGCTGACAATACATTGTTCCTTGATGATGGGTGCGATAGAGTAGATAATGAAGCATTAGAGAAAATCAACAAACGTTCAGATCTAAAAATAGGTGATATTCTATTTTCTGGCATTGGAACTATCGGTAGAGTCGCTCTCGTAGATATACCAACAAACAATTGGAATGTAAGCGAGTCCGTATTCACCTTGAGAGTGAATGACATAGTGACAAAAGAATTTCTATATTTAATGCTATTAAGTCCTGATATGCAAAATTATTGTCAATCAAATGCTCATGGTGCAGCTCAAAAAGGAATAAGAATGGCAGATCTGAAAGCATACAGCTTTAACTTACCTCCTTTTGGGGTTATACAAAAGTTTACTAATTTAGTTACACCTACTATTAAGAAAGTATCGAGTATTAGAAATCAAATCCGTCTCCTCACCGAAGCCCGTGACCGTTTGCTTCCAAGGCTAATGAGTGGAGACATTAAAGTTTAAGGATTATGGCAAGACCTTATAGATTCTATAATATCAAAACGAGCAGAAAGGAACTTCTGAAAGAGAACGCTTCGAAGTATCTTTTCTTTGCGTGGACTCTTAATCGTTTGAAAGAATTTTTGCTCTGCCAAGATGCAAAAAGGATAAATGAGGGATATATAACCAAGAGTATCCATAAGACAGAATTGCTCAAAGGTTTTAAAGAACCGGATAAATTGGTTGACAAATGGCTCGCAGATATGGAATTCATAGGGCTGATAAGGGGAGAGTATGACCCTCGAATAGACCAACATCTTATTTATATCACAGAAAAGGGCATTGAGGAATATAAAAACCAGACATACAATGTGCTTGCTGCCAATCTTTTGGAAGCACAGGAAAGCAGGAGGCTATCAAGAATTGCCATTATCATAGCGGTTGTTTCAGTCATTGTGGCAATAGGAATAGTATCAATTTGTTGTAAATAATCTTATCTATTATGGCAAAAGACTATAGCGAAGACCAACTGATACAGCTGAGTGCTGCCGAGCTCTTGGAAAAGGAACTGGGGTGGACGAGTGTGTATGCCTTCGATAAGGAGGTGCTCGGCACGAACGGCACGCTGGGGCGCACATCTTATCATGAAGTGCTGCTGGCGGGTCGTTTCCGCAAGGCGTTGAAGACGCTGAACCCTTGGCTGACGGACAAACAGTTGCAGGAGGCCACGGAGCGCATGACGGAACATATCAGTTCGCAGACGCTGATGCAGATTAACGAGCAGAAGTATCAGTACATCAAGGATGGTGTGCCCGTGACCCGCGTGAAGCCGAACGGCGAAACGGAAGAGGTGCGTGCCAAAGTGATAGACTTCGCTTCGCCTGAGAAGAATGACTTCCTGTGTGTCCGCGAGATGTGGGTGTATGGTGCCTTGTATCATCGCCGTGCGGACATTGTGGGCTTCGTGAATGGGCTGCCTTTGCTGTTTATGGAACTGAAGAACCACGACGTGGAAGTGGTGGATGCCTTCAACAAGAACTATCGCGACTATCTCGACACCATTCCGCAACTGTTCTACCACAATGCCTTCATCATGTTCAGCAACGGACTGGAGGCACGTGTGGGAACCATCGACTCGAAGTGGGAGTTCTTCCACGAATGGAAACGGCTGACAGAGCAAGAGGCTGGCAACATAGAACTGCCGACGATGCTTAGAGGCA
Organism: Bacteroidales bacterium; assembly: GCA_017446745.1. Taxonomy (GTDB): domain Bacteria; phylum Bacteroidota; class Bacteroidia; order Bacteroidales; family P3; genus Colimorpha. The sequence continues at coordinate 25,985 of JAFSQF010000068.1, read as the reverse complement.
TCTGCCGGAAGGAGAACTTCCTGGATTTGTTGGAAAACTTCATCCTCTACGACCATAGCGGCGGACGGACTGCAAAGATATTAGCTCGCAACCACCAATATCTGGGTGTGAACCAAGCCGTGGGGATGTACCGCAACCGCCAGTATCTGAACGGCAAGCTGGGCGTGTTCTGGCACACACAAGGCTCAGGCAAGAGCTACTCCATGCTGTTTCTTTCGCAGAAGATTCGCCGAAAGTTCGAGGGCTCGCCTACATTCCTCGTGTTGACTGACCGCGACGAACTGAACAAGCAGATCAGCGACACGTTCGAGAACTGCGGTTTGTTGGGCAATGTGAAAGCCAAGAAGTTTATCGCCAGCAGCGGCGAGGACTTGAAGACGAAGCTACGAGGCAATCCGTCGTTCATATTCTCGCTCATTCAGAAGTTCAACGACCCGAAGGCAGAACCCATCTATCCCGACCACGACATCATTGTGATGAGCGACGAGGCGCACCGCACGCAGAACGGCATCTTTGCCGACAATCTGATGCACCTGCTGCCAACGGCTCACCGCATCGGTTTCACGGGTACGCCGCTGCTATCGAACGACAACATCACGGCACGTACTTTCGGCGGCTATGTGAGTATCTACGACTTCAAACGGGCCGTAGAGGACAAGGCTACCGTACCTCTCTACTATGAGAACCGCGGCGAGAAGTTGCAAGACCTGAAGAATCCTGAAATCAACGACGAGATAGCTGCCGCCCTGGAACAGGCGGGCGAACTGGATGCCTCGCAGCTGGCCAAACTGGAACGCGAGTTTGCCAAGGAAGTGCATCTTCTGACGGCCGCCAAACGGCTGCGGTTGATTGCCAAGGACTTTGTGCATCATTATAGCGACCTGTGGACATCTGGCAAGGCGATGTTCGTATGCTACAACAAGGTGACGTGCGTCCGTATGTTCAATTATGTACAGGAGTATTGGCAACGCGAAATCAAGGTGTTGGAAGAAGCCATAGCCAAAAGCACTTCACAACAAGAGGCACAGGAGATGCAGCGTAAACGGGAATGGATGCGCGAGACGGACATGGCCGTAGTCGTTTCGCAAGAGCAGAACGAGATACAGACTTTCCAGAAGTGGGGCCTCGACATCAAACCGCACCGCGAACGGATGGAGAAGGAAGAACTGGACAAGGTTTTCAAAGCTGACGACTCGCGGCTGCGCGTGGTCTTCGTCTGCGCCATGTGGCTGACTGGTTTTGACGTGAAGACGCTCTCGTGCCTCTACATAGACAAGCCTATGAAGGCACACACGCTGATGCAAACCATAGCCCGCGCCAACCGTGTGGCGGAAGGGAAAACCAACGGCCTGATAGTCGACTACATCGGCATAGTGAAAGCCCTGCGCCAAGCGTTGGCCGACTATACCGCCAATCCGGAAGGTGGCGCAGGGGGTAACGACCCAACCATCGACAAGAAGGAGCTCGTCAAGCACGTGCTGGAGACGATAGCGGCAGCTAAGGCGTTCCTGAAAGAGCACGACTTTGAGTTGGATGACTTGATTAAAGCTGAGAGTTTTATGAAACTGTCGTTATTGAAACAGGCCTCCAATGCGATGTGTGAAACAATGGAAATCAGGAAGACGTATTGCACGTTTGCCTACACGTTGCTGAAGTTGTGGAAATACCTTGACCGCGAAGACATTGTTGGAGGGGATTTGCAATTCCCGACGATGAAGCAGCAAAAGGATGCCATCGAAGCCATCTTCAAGGAGCTACAGCAGAAACGTAAGCATGCAGACATCACAGACCTTAGCGTGGCTATCAACGAGATTGTGAATGAGCATATAGAAGTGGATTCGGGGACAATGATGGTGGCCGAGTCGCGACAATTTGACATCAGCGGCATCGACTTCGAGTTGCTCCGTCGTGAGTTCGCCAAGAGCAGGGAGAAGAACCTTGTGCTGAAGGACATCCAGGAGCTGCTGCAGGAGCGCATCGCCCAGATGTTGGCACAGAACCCATCGCGTATTAACTTTTACGAGAGGTATCAGCAGATCATCGACGACTACAACCAAGAGCAGAACCGCGCAACGATAGAGAAGACTTTCGACGATCTGATGAGGCTCTCTCACGAACTGACAAAGGAGGAGAAACGCTACCTCCGCGAAGGATTTGAGAACGACGAACAACTCTCGATGTACGATGTGCTGATGAAAGATGACCTGTCGAAGGACGACATCAAAAAATTGAAGGCAGTCGCTAAAGAGCTTTTGGAGACCCTCAAAGCTCAGCTGGCCACTATGGATCATCCGTTCGACAAGCAGGAAACAAAGTCTTCCATCATCATCACTATTCGCGATATCCTATGGAAAGAGCTACCCGAGTGCTATTCCGACGAAAGCATAAACTACTATCGCGATGCGGTGTATGACTTTATCAGCCAACAATATGGAAATGTGGCATAAGGTACGCCAAATGATTGTCCCGGGGTTCTTGGTGCGGATGCCGCGGATATGTGCGAAGATGCTGGCGTGGCTGTGAGTGTTTAGAAAAAATCAGTAGGTTCAGTAGACGATGCGAGTTTCTTCTTGTATTCCAACTATTATTTTTTCACAATCGTCTTTACTCCGTATTTGTCTTTGGTGCGAACCACGAGAAGGTATTGTCCAGCCGCAAACGTGCTGAGGTCAATTTCGGACACCTGACTCTCGAACTTGCTGCTCCACAAGACTTTGCCGTTTACGTCGTAAACCGATACCTCATACGGCTCCTGCTGGTTCAACTGCAGGGTCAGCCTTCCCGTTGTGGGGTTGGGCGAGACGGAGAACTCCAGAGGGCCGACATTGTCGATGCCTATTGTTGACGGATCGACAGCGAAAATGGCTTCGAACACCGTGTCCTGTGTGACGGTGACAATGCGGGGTGATTCCTCATTGCCGTCTGTCCAGCTGTCGAACACGTAGGATTCAGCAGGAATGGCTGTCAGCGTGGCCTGCTGGCCCTCATAGTACATGCCCTGCCCCTCAACGGTACCCCAAGCTTCGTTGTTGCTTGCCGCCACCAAGTAATACTGTGGCAGCTCGACGAAGTGGGCCACAAAGGCGGTGTCGCAGGTGAGGTATATCGTGAGGGGGTTGTCGGTAAGGCTGTCGCCAGCGAGGGTGCTCCAGTGCGTGAATCCGTATCTGTTCTCGGATGGTACTGCGGTGATGGTCTGGTTGGTGCCGCCGGGGTAGCTGCCGTCACCGGTAACGGAGCCCATCGCGGCATTGGCAGACGAGACCTGAAGCGTGAACGTTTGTTCACTGACATCCTCAAAGACGGCGACAAAGGCGGTGTCGCTGATGAGGTGAACCGCAAGGGGATTGGTTGTAATAATTGTTGAGCCGTCGCCGCTGTTCCAGTAGTTAAATCTGTGACCAGGGTTGGGCGTGGCGGTAATGGTGACATCCGAGGCGTAGTAGGTGCCACCGCCTGTGACGGTGCCCATCGTTGCGTCATTTGCTGTGACCTGCAAGTTGAACTGTTGGGTGCATTGGAAGATGGCGGTGAACGTTGTGTCACTCATCAGGTGGACGACCCTCGGGTTTTCGGTCACGCCGTCACTCCATGAAACGAAGGCAAAGCCCGGTGCGGGAATGGCCGTGATGGTGTCGTCGCTCTCGTCGGGGAAACGACCGCTGCCAAGCACATCGCCCCAGCCCACCTCGTTGGGCTCGGCATTGAGGTCCCATTTGTCCACAATGACAAGGTAATATCCGAAGGGACTTACAGGCCAGTCGCTAATCCAATAGTTGAACATAGGACCGATTTGCATATCCCAAAAGGCATAAGGCCGGCCCTCTCCCAAGCATTGTGGGCATTGGAGAATAGATAGAGAGTGTGGAGGACAATATAAAATATCATGATAGTTGCTTGTGTCGCATCCATTTTTGTCTGCCATCATATAGTCCCCTTCGTCCCGAATGTCGACATAAAATGAGGATACCATCCCATTGCTATTAGGGGTATTCATAGAACCGACGATATAGAAATCGGAGTCTACCCACACTGGCTGTTCGAAATAAGCCTCGTATATATAGCAGTACTGGACAAACTCGTCGTTCCATCCCTGGCGGAACTCCATAACGCGCGCGGTGGCCGTGTCCCACCTCACCGAGTCGAGCAGTTGAAGCCGGACTTCGACATCAAATCCCTGAATATTCCGGCCGGTCTCCGTCATCTGGTATATATACATATATTCGGGGTTTTTCAGATTCCCCGGGGCACCGTCAACCGTCGGCGGAGTATAAGTATTCACCATCGCCGCCAGTCCTTTCACCTTCATACGTCCGTTGTGCGCATATTCCCATTTGGCGAGCTCGCCTGAAAAAATCCTGCCAAACTTATACTTGAAACAAAGGCAGCTGTCATATACGCCTTTTGGTCGCCAGTTTGGACAGTCGTCGAACCATTTGGTGTAATAGTACTTGTCGCAACGGGGTTCGGCAGGGATGGTGTCATCGACATCGGACGGACTAGTTGTTGAAGCAAAAGCTATTCCGGGCATTACGAACATAGCAAGGATTAGTATAATATATATTTTTTTCATAAGAAGATGAGTTTATTTATGCAATAATTAAATGGTGCGCTGTTTTTTTTACGTGTCAGAAAGGTGCTTTTTGTGTTCTTTGTTATTATAGTCGCAAAAAACGCCTCTTTTGTTGCGTGGCAGCCCTGAAATTTTTATTTAAATAATAAGTTGATACAATCAGGTAGGCGCAAAAAAAATAAAACGATAGTGTTTATAGGTCTACGAATTAGCACGAATTAGCACGAATTACATGATTTTCAAGATATAAAACACTGAATATAGAACTATTTTTTTTCGCAGGCGAAATGAATTTACACGAATGAGAGCGCGTTTCTACGAAACGCATAGAATATTGGTTGTCAGCAGCCCCACACTATGTGCGGGGTTATTGAGAGTAAGCCCCTCCGGGGCTTTATTGTATCAACTTATTTTTTGATGATTGTTAAGTTGTTTAAAAACAGTTGTCTAATTCTGACGGCTGTTTTTTTTTGTCCAATGATATGATATATTGCGGATAATTCATATATTTGCACTCTTAAACAACAATATGAAATATAGGGGAGATACGTTGCATTTTGTTGGTGTTTACCACTTTATGCTTTGGGTTCCGCCTCCCCTAGGTTCGTTAAAGTGCCCTACGGAACCACGGCACTAACTAATACATCCTCATTATGAAAAAAATCTTTACCCTTTTTGTCGCGCTGCTTGTGGGCTTTGCTCTTCATGCCCAACAGACACCACACTGGCAGATGATGGGCACGCCTTTCACGACCAGCGACATCAATGGCAACACCGTCAGTTTGGCCGACACCCTTGCCGCCGGCAAGGCCGTGGTGATTCAGTACGAAGCCGCGTGGAATACATGGGGCTGGGCAGTGCACACCAATGGTGTCATGGAAGCCATCCACAACACGTTGGGCAGCCAGGTCTGCGTTTTGCTTGCCTTTGTCGATCCTACCACAACCAATGCTGACATCTATGGCACTGGGAACAACACCCAGGGCGACTGGACCAGCGGCGGTACTGTGCCATTCCCAATCATCAACGATGCCAACTGCGCTGACATTATAGGAGGCGTAGCTGCCTATCCCACTATCATTTTCATTTCGCCCTCGGGCTATTGGTGCGAACTTTATGGCACCGACTGGGGCTTCGGTCCCTACGATGCTTCCGCTGCCGTCACCTCGGTCAGCAATGTGCTCCTCAGTGTTCCACAAGCCAACCATGCCCCGATTGTAGAGCTCTCAGGCCAGGCCAACGTTATGTTGAATACGAGCGTTCCGTTGACGGCCAATGTTGTCAGTATCGACCCCGTCACAAGCTATGCGTGGGATGTCGACGGCGGTACTGTAGTTGCAAACGTCAACGAGGATATAGTTGTGCAATGGTCATCCGCCGGCATCAAGACCGTCACTTGCGCTGTCACCAACCTGGGCAGCGACGGCATCAGCCGCACCACTTCCGGCACCCTTATCGTCAATGTGCGCGAGTTGTGGAACTGGGGCGACACCATGAGCTATTGCGGCAACGGTGATTACAGCAGCGCGATAGGCTTGGGCTCTACCGGTGAAATTACGTGGGGTGTCCGCATCCCGGCGCAATATATGGCCGGACGCAATTACCTCAGCTCCGCCATGGCCTATATCTCCAATCCCGGCGACTATGAGCTGCTGGTCTACAACCCCGCTCCCGACAGCCTCCCATCAACACCCATCTATCAGCAGACCTACAACGTCGGCATCTCCAACGACTGGTACAGTTTCCCGCTCTTCTCTATGGTGCAGATAGACACAACCAACGACCTCTGGATTGTGCTGCATTGTAATGGTGTGAGTTATCCGGCTTCCTACTGCACCTATGTCGGTGACAACAATTCCAGTCTGATTCTTTACAATGGCTCCTGGACTCCCATCCAGAGCCTCTCCTCCGACCTCGATCCCACCTGGATGATAAAGGCCGTGACAAGTGCCACCCCCACCACCCCGCAACTCACTGTCAGCATCAGCGGCCCTACGAGTGTGATGGTAGGCGATGTTGTTAATTTCACCGCCATAGGTTACGACCAGGCCACTTACAGCTGGACTTTCCAGAACGGGACACCCGCAACCGCGACGGGTCAGAGCGCCAGCACCACATGGAACGCCGGCGGCACTTATCTCGTCACCGTCACGGCAACTTTGGGCACACAGACCGTTTCTGCTTCCTTGACTGTGAACGTCGCCGACTGCCCTGTCAATCAACTGCCCTACACTATGGGTTTCGAGGCCGATGAAGACATTCAGTGCCTGTCGTTTGTCGATGCCGATACCGATGGCTATGGGTGGCTGTTTTCCAGCGCGGTAACTTCCTCTGCGGTGGCATACAACGGCAGTGAATGCATTATGTCGGCCTCCTACATCAATAATGTTGGGGCCATCAATCCAGACAACTGGATGATTTTGCCGGCTGTGGCTATACCATCGGGTGGCGCCACGATGACATGGTATGACAAGGCTTTTGATAATAACTACTACGAAGATTATTATGAGGTTCTGCTTTCAATAAACGGTACCTCCACATCAGATTTCACCACACTGCTTTGGTATGGCACACCCTCGTCCGATGGCAACTGGACACAACGAACGGTAACCATACCGGCAGCGTATGCCCATCAGAACATCAATATCGCTTTCCGTCATTATAACTGCACCGACTACTACTGGGTGCTAATCGACGACATCAGTATCACTGCCGGAGGTGCTACGCCCGGCGACACTACGGTGACATGGAACTGGGGCGATACCATCAGCTATTGCGGTGACGACGTGTATGAGAGTGGTATTGGTATTGGCGCCAATGGCGAAATAACGTGGGGCATCAAGATTCCGTCGCAGTATATGACGGGCCGCAACTATCTGAGTTCCGCCATGGCCTATATTTCCAATCCGGGCTATTACGAGCTGCTGATTTACAACCCGCAGTCCGGTGCCTATCCTTCAACTCCTATCTACCAGCAGACCTACAACGTCACCGCATCTTCAGACTGGTACACGTTTCCGTTGTCCAGCACCGTGGCGCTCAACACCAGCAACGACCTTTGGGTAGTGCTGCACTGCACCGGAATCAACTACCCGGCTTCCTACTCATCTTATTCGGGCGACACCAATTCCAGTATGGTCTTTATGGACAACACCTGGTACACTATCCAGAGCCTCGCCTCCGACCTCAATCCCACATGGATGATAAAGGCCGTGACAAGTGCCACACCCACCACCCCGCAGCTCACTGTCAGCATCAGCGGCCCCACGAGTGTGATTAATGGCGATGTGGCTACCTTCACCGCCATAGGCTACGACCAGGCCACTTACAGCTGGACTTTCCAGAACGGGACACCCGCCACCGCGATGGGTCAGAGCGCCAGTACCACATGGAACGCCGGCGGCACTTATCTCGTCACCGTCACGGCAACTTTGGGCACGCAGACCGTCTCTGCTTCCATGACTGTGAACGTCGCCGACTGCCCCGTCAATCAGCTGCCCTTCTCCTTCGGGGCAGAGGCAAGCGACCCGCTGGAGTGTATGTCTACACACGACGCTGACGCTGACGGCTATGGATGGGTTCTCTTATCCAATATGATATCCGGAGATGCCATCAGCAGTTACGTCCATTCCGGCAGCGATGCCTTGGCCTCGGCCTCTTATATAAATAATGTAGGTGCTCTGACACCCGACAACTGGGTTGTCCTGCCCAAGGTGCATATACCCACAGGCGGTGCCACCATCACCTGGTGGGACAAAGGACTTGATGCCAACTACGCCAACGAGTATTACTCAGTCATGATCTCTTCCGCTACCGGTGCCACCACCGACTTCACCACTGAGCTTTGGAGCGGCATCACCACCGATTCGTGGCGTCAATGCACCGCTTCCATTGAAAACTTCGACAATCAGGATGTCTATATCGCTTTCCGTCACCACAATGTCAGCGATATGTACTGGCTGCTAATCGACGATATCTCAATCACCTCAGGTTTCGACCTCCAGGTTAGTATTAATGGTCCTTCAGTAGTGGCACCCTATGAACCTGCCACATTTACCGCCATCGGTGCTGCCGGAGCCACTTATACTTGGACCTTCGAAGGAGCCGCACCGTCCACAGCTACGGGTCAGACTGTTACCACCTCTTGGAACAGCGAAGGCAGTTATATGGTCACCGTTACGGCCATGCTTAATGGCGATGTTGTCTCCGACACTATCACGGTCACTGTTGCCGAGTCGCAGGGTGACGAGCTAAGCTATGGCATTGAAGATTATCCCTTGGGTAATGTTGGTATAGACGATGAAGTGACATGGGGCATACGTTTCGAGCCCGCAATGCTCGTTGACCGCGACCGCCTTGCTTATGTCAGCGCTTACATTGCGGTGGCAGGTTCTTACGAGCTGATGGTCTATCAGGGAGGTGTCGACACCCCCGATTCCATGCTTTTCCAACAAAGCTACACAATTACCGACACCAATGTCTGGTACGACTTTGACCCGGGTATGGATCTTGATATCGACCAGAGCCAAAGCCTCTGGATTCTGCTCCACACCACCGATATAGCCTATCCTATCAGCGTCACCCAGTTCACGGGCGACACCAATAGCTGCCTTATTGACCTTAATGGAAACGGAGTCTTTGTAGCCCCAGTTCTCAGCTCGGGGGACGATGATTATTTTTATGTGTCATGGATGATAAAGGCATTCACAGTCACCGACCTGCAGGAGCCAGTTATAGTAGACATCCAGTGCTTAGGAGATGGCGAGGGTATCGTTCTGACACCTAATAGCATAGAGAATGTCTGCGGCCAAAGCCTCTTCTATACTCAGGGTCAGGAGGTAATGTTAGGTTTCATGCCCAATATGGGAAGTGTTTTGTCGCATGTCTATGTTGGCCAGGTGGATATGGTGGATATGCTCGACACTGTCGATTTTGAAGAAGCAGGAGAGATGATGACTGCTTATATACTTAGTTTCGTTGCCGACAGCACTACATTGGTGGAAGTCTTCTTCAATAACCCTGAGGCTAATTATATGGTGACGGTCAATGTCAATGACCCAGCCATGGGATACGTGGAGGGCAGCGGCTCCTACAGCTATGGCGACGTGGCAGAGCTCACAGCAATAAGTTATTCAGGCTACAACTTCGAAGGTTGGGATGATGGTGACCAGAGCAATCCACGCTTAGTCACTGTCACCTCCGACACAACCTTCACCGCCATTTTTGCCGACGGTCAGGAGGGTATAGACCAGGCAGGTGGGTCGAGCATCATCGTTACCACACAGCATTCCGATATCGTTGTGGTCGGTGCCGATGCCCAGTCGCTGTTCATCTTCGATGCCATCGGACGCCGGCTCTTTGCCACCGACCAGGCCCGGCACGAAGAACGCTACACGGTTCCAGCCGCTGGCATTTACATAGTCAAAGCCTCCGACGGTACGGTGCAACGCGTTGTCGTTCTTTAGACGCCGTTCTTCCCGATAACTTCCTTAGCCCACGTTGCAAGTTGCCGAGGCAACTGCCAACGTGGGCTTTTTTGTATGGTGTTTGATTCAGCCACAAATCTCACCAACAAAAATGAATTTACACGAATTATAGTTGCATTTTTTACATCACTATCGATACACACATTATTTTTTTACCGTTACAATAAGGATTTTTAATCCGTTATTTTGCGGATTAAAAATCCTTATAATATTTTGCGTCGGATTGCAAATCCGACGCAACCGAATCCGTTATTTTGCGGATTAAAAAATCCTTATAATATTTTGCGTCGGATTGCAAATCCGACGCAACCGAATCCGTTATTTTGCGGATTAAAAATCCTTATAATATTTTGCGTCGGATTGCAAATCCGACGCAACCGAAATCCGACGCAACCGAAACTGACGAACTCAGGTTTACAAGATATTTCCCAGTTGCTCCTTTATCTTCTCCAGCTCGTCTTTCATGCCCACCACCAGACGCTGTATTTCTACATGGTTGGCTTTTGAGCCTGTCGTGTTTATCTCTCTTCCCATCTCCTGAGCTATGAATCCTAATTTCTTTCCGCAACTCTCCTCGCCATTCATAACCTCTCTGAAGTAGCCTATGTGTTTTGCCAGACGCACCTTCTCTTCGGTGATGTCCAACTTCTCCAGATAGTATATTAGCTCCTGTTCGAAACGATTCTCGTCCACTTCCACTCCGCTGTCCTTTAGCCACGAGCGTATGCGTTCCTTTGCTGTATCAATGCGTTCGCCCTCATATTGTGGTATTTCTTTCGAGAGCCTCTCAATCTCGTCTATATGTTTGACGATATCCTCTTTCATTATCTCCCCTTCGTGTTTCCTCGACAGGTCAAGTTCGCCTATGGTCTCGGCAATCACTTCTTCGATTGCTTTCCACTCGGTGTCGTCGGTCTCGCCACTATCTTCGGTGCCCCATACGTCGGTTTGCCTTAGTATTATTTCCAGCATTTTTTCGCCAGCTATCGGGTTTCCTAACTCCTTTGCCAAATTCATGGCCTCTTCGTAGCGCACGGCCACAACTTTCTTGTTTAAGCTGGTAGAGCTGGCATTATCGGTCTCTTCTGTCAGTGCGAAGTCTATCTTCCCACGTTCCAGGCCTGTAAGCATGGAACGGATAGCCAATTCTTTCTCTTTGTATTTCTGTGGCACCTTCACGGTGGCATCCAGCTGTTTGCCATTCAAACTTTTTATCTCTACCAGCAAACACCTTGTTTTGCCTTTATATTGCCCTTTGGCAAATCCTGTCATCGATTTCATACTCTTTTTTATTATTCTAATGGTTTATTATCAATGATAAGTAATCGTGCAAAAATAGTTTACATATTGTGATGCTATTTGGATTATTATTTATAATATGTCGCCCCTACGGGGCTCAATGTAACTGCCTGGTTTATACCGTGGGCTTTCGCCCACGGCTATTATATGCCGCCCCTACGGGGCTCAAAATGAATGTTAATTATGAACAGTTACTTATTGATCTATTTCTACGCTTTGCTGTTTAGTTGTTTGTTTTCAGCTGTTTCATACCCTCTGTTTCTGTCACCTTATAATCATCTCCGTCGGCGCTGATGAACAGTACGGCCTGTGTTCCGCTGTCCTCAGGATGCTGTTTGATAAATTCCATAGCCCTCTCTACCCCCATAACCATAAATGCTGTAGCCAAGGCGTCAGCCCTCCATGCCGAGGTGTCTATCACTGTTACGCTTAGCAGGTTGTGCTCTACGGGTTTTCCTGTCCTGGGGTCGATAGTGTGCGAATACCGTTCACCATCTTTTTCGTAGTATTTTCTATAGCTCCCGCTGGTAACTACGGCGCAGTCTGTAAGTTGTATGCTGGTTTCTATTTTGCGGGCGTCGTCTCTGTTTTTTGCAGGTTTTTCTATTCCTACCACCCATTTTGTGCCGTCGGGTTTCTTACCGTGGGCAACCACTTCGCCTCCTATGTCAACAATATAGTTAGCTATCCCCTGTTGTTGCAGGAAATGTGCCACCATGTCGCTGGCATATCCTTGTGCTATGGCGTTGAAGTCTACTCGCATCTCCTGACGTTTTTTCCTCACCACCAAGCTGCCATCTTCACGTTGAACAATGCTTGGTTGAGTTCCGCAGAGTTGTCGCAAACTGTCCACTTCATGTTCATTCATCTCTTTACGCTGGCGGAAGCTGAACCCCCAAGCTTCCACCAATGGGCCCACGGTGCAGTCGAAAGCCCCTTCTGTTAGCCTGTTCATTTCTGTCGACAGTTCTAAAAGTTCGGCAAACAGAGTGTTCACTACGCTGTCGCGATTGTCGTTCACTCGTCGTATCAGAGAATTTTCTTTCCATAACGATGCCGTTTTGTCGAAATCGTCCAGTAGCGAATCTATAGATTGCTGCAAATCCCTGCCTTGTTCATCGCAGTATGTTATTGTGTAATACGAGCCTTGCGCTATACCCGACAGGTGCATCATTTTTTCCTTACCGCTGCATCCGGCCATCGTGATTGCCAAGGCTGCCGCCACTATAAATAAAGTTTTTTTCATTTCAGTATATGTCATTGTTAGGTTTGTTGCAGCATGACGTGAGCAAAGAAAAAAAAGCGTCCGGCAAGCCGAACGCTTTTTTTCTGATGCATTGAGTATTTATTTTCTGACGACAGTGGCTGTTGCTACTGAGCCATTTTCAAGCTCGATACGCAATATATAGCTGCCGTTGCTGAGGTTGCTGAGATTCACCTTGCTGCTATTATTGACGTTCATCACTTCTTGTCCGTTGAAGTTGTAGACCGTCACGTGACTTACTGCCATATCGGCGTTGATGTTCACATAGTCGCTGGTGGGGTTGGGATATATCCTTATCTCGCTTTGTTCGGTGCCGTTGATACCCTCGGTGGTTACCAATACGGTGACGTGAGCCACGGCAACGCAACCGTTTTCTATACTGGCCGCCGAGAGGCTGACGTTTGTGTTTTGGGTCAGCGGTTCGGTTGTTATGGTGCTATCATGGCTGCCGTTGTAGTCCCAGGTGTAGTTCACCTCTTGGTCGCTATAAGCAGTGAGAGTGGCGGTGTGGTTTGGCAACACACGGAGGTCGCCATCAATGTATACCAGAGGTTTTGGGCTGATGGTGATATCTATTTTGGTGCTGCTGTCGCAACCGTTGGCGGCTTTGCCTAAGAACAAAGAGTCTTTCTGAGTATAGACATATCTGATAATGGTGTCGTTTGTTTCGTAGACGTAGAAATCGCATCCGTGCAGAGTCAAATTCTCGACCACGTTTTTCTTGACGGTGATGTGAGCATATATCACGCTGTCGAAGCATTTGGCTGCTGTGCGAGGGTGGAATGTAGTTCTTGCCCAGTTGTCTTGCGGGCGGAAGGTTGACTCGGAGTACAGCACGGTGTCCCTTCTTATAGTTATGGAAGCCTGGTTGGGATGGAAATAGTAGTTCACCCTCTCGCATCCGCTCAGATATACGTTGTGTTCTATCTGGGTGGGTTCCAATATAGTAAGGTAGAGCGTCAGTAGCGAGTCGCATATTGTTTCATGAGTTTCGTCGTCGTACAAATCGTCGTGGTTCTCCATTTCGTGCGAATTGTAGATTACCGTGGAGTCGTGGTCGAAGGTCAGGCCTTTCCAGGTGTAGCTCTCACATGCTGTAACGGTGTATCCTTTAACAGCTTGATGGGAGAACAGCAGGGTGATGTGCACGGTGCTGTCGCAGCCATGCACGGTTTGGAAAGTCTGGCTGGTGTCGCCATCGGTGGTTAAAACCATGTTGCCCCAAGTGTAGCTGCAGCCGCCATGAATCACCTCGGGGACGGTAATGTCGAACGAGGGGTGGATTGTGAGGTCTAAGATGAAAAGAGTATCTCCAATCAGGGCGGTGTGCACTCCAGAGGTGGTGTAGGTCTCGCCGGTCTTGTTCCAGGTGTACGAATCACATTTGTGCAACGTGCTGTCCACGTGATGTGATGCGTTGTACTGAGCCATCAATCCTAGTGGCAGCATTGCTGCCATCATAAGAAGGAATAATCTTTTTTTCATATCGAAATATAATTATTATTGTTTATTTCTGTGTTAGTGTTTTTCTTGATAATGCTGTAAATCATTGAAATATCTTGTTTTTGCAACATTTTTTCACTGACTTATCAACGTGCAAAGATAATAATTTTTTTTATTATAACCCTCTTTTGTGTTTAATTATTATTTTTTAAGTTCCAAAAGGACCACGTTTTCCACATGATGGGTGTGAGGGAACATGTCCACGGGTTGTATGCAGCGTACCTGGTATTTTTCTGCCATCATCGCCAAGTCGCGGGCCTGTGTTGCCGGGTTGCAGCTCACGTAAACGATTTTTTTTGCTTCTATTTTCAGCAACTGTTCCACTACTTTCTCGTGCATTCCGGCTCTTGGAGGGTCGGTGACAACGACGTCCGGACGTCCGTTCTCGGCCACAAATGAGTCGGTCAGCACCTTGGCCATGTCGCCGGCGAAGAAAGAGCAGTTGGAGCATCCGTTTTGCTCTGCGTTGCATCGTGCGTCGGCGATAGCCTCTTCCACGTATTCAATACCAACCACTTTTTTGCATCGCTGGGCCAAGAACTGTGCTATGGTACCCGTGCCGGTGTAAAGGTCGTAAAGTGTCTCGTTGCCCTGAAGGTTGGCCAGTTCAGCCACGTAGCTGTAGAGGCGGTGAGCCTGACGGCTGTTGGTTTGGTAGAATGACTTAGCATTGATCCGAAACTCCAGGTCGCTGCCGCCCCAATACCGAGGCATCATCTCTGTGATGTGGTCTTCTCCATAATAAGTTGTGACGTCCAGGTCGTTGTAGCTGTCGTTCATCTTCTTGTTGATGATATATTGTAGGGAAGAGATTTCGGGGAAAGCGATGTGCAATTCTTCCAACATCGGCAACAGCCAGTCCTCACGGTCGTCGGCCACGATTACTATCACCATCCATTCGCCTCTGCTGTTGCAGCGCAGCACCAGGTTTCGCATATAGCCTGTGTGGTTTCTGATGTCGTAGTAGGGGAGGCCATGTTGTTCGGCATAACGTCGCACCCAATTCCTGATGGCGTTAGATGGTTCAGGCTGCAAAACGCATCGTTCAATGGGTATCACTTTGTCGAATACGGTGGGGGCATGAAACCCGAGGGCGCCATGTTCTCCCTCGCCACGCTCCTCGCCATCCTGCAACCATCGTTTTGTGGAGAAAGTGAATTCCAGTTTGTTGCGGTATCTTAGTGTCTGTTCGGAACCGCATATAGGCCGCATTGTTTTGGTGTCGATATGACCTAAACGTTCGAGGTTGTCGCGCACCTGTTGTTCTTTGTATTTCAGCTGGGCGTTGTAGTCCATCGTCTGCCATTTGCATCCTCCGCAAACGCCGAAATGTGGGCATGCCGCATCCCGACGCAGTTCAGAGGGTGCTATCAACGCCAAGGCTTTTCCCTCAGCAAAACGTTTTTTCTTTTTGTATATCAACAGGTCAATTATATCCCCTGGCACTACAAAAGGGACGAACACCACCATGCCGTCGTTATGAACTATAGCCTTGCCCTCGGCCCCGGCATCGTCCACCCTCACCGACCGCACTATCTCGTTTGTCTTCTTCCTGCTCATTGTATATGTTTAAACTTTATTTTCCAAAATTATAAGTCGTTTATGAGAATCGACAAGTGCGTTTTTTGCCGTGTTTTATCTTCTTTGTTTAAACAAAAAAAGAAGTATTGACGTCAATACTTCTCGTTGTTTTTCTAAGCAAAAGCACCATAGCTGTGCATCTCGTGCACCTTTTCTTAGCGTTCGTCCGAGACGGTAAGTTTCTTTCTCCCTTTTCTGCGACGGGCCGCCAATACTTTTCTGCCATTTGCGGTCGACATTCTCTGACGGAAACCGTGCTTATTTGCTCTTTTTCTGCGTGATGGTTGAAATGTTCTCTTCATTTTTTCTCGTTTTTGAAAGTGCAAAAGTACTCATTTTTTCGCATATACATGAAAAAAAATATATGCAGTTATTGATTAATTAGGCTAATGTGCGGATAATCAGTTATGTATTGTTGTATTTTTTTTTAACGCACTGTGATTTTGCTTTATATCAATACCTGGGGTCACTCCAAATTGTTTGTGACTTATAAGTATTCGGACAAATTTATATGATATTTACGATCATTCACGAACATTTAAGGTCATTCACGTTCTCATTATTAATTACTGGCTAATTGCTGTTTAATTGCTGATAATTGCCTTTAGCAATAAGTAAATAATAAGTTGATACTATCGGGTAGGCGCAAAAAAGGAAAAACGATTGTTTTTTGAGGTCTAGGAATTAGCACGAATTGCATGATTTTCAAGATATGCGACACCGAATATAAAACTATATTTTCGCAGGCGAAATGAATTAACACGAATTATAGTTGCATTTTTTACATCACTATCGATACACCTTATTTTTTTACCGTTACAATAAGGATTTTTAATCCGTTATTTTGCGGATTAAAAATCCTTATAATATTTTGCGTCGGATTGCAAATCCGACGCAACCGAAACGCATAGATTATTGGTTTTAAATTACCCCACACTATGTGCGGGGTTATTGAGAGTAAGCCCCTCCAGGGCTTTATTGTATCACCTTATTTTTTCATTGTCACTTAGCACCCATCAGGCTGCAATGTGGGTTACGTCCGAAAAACTGTATTGTTACAAAAGTTAGACAATATTAAAAATATACTTTTTTTCATACCTTTGTAAATTTTTGCCCTTAAAAATTACTATATTATTATAGAAACGTTTCTGAATGACAACAAACGACCGGCTGAAATATGAACATTTCTATGGTCTGATTGAACGGCACAAGGCACTCATCGAACGCTTGTGTATGCGCCGTTCGTCAGGCGACAGCTATCATTGTGCCGTGTTGCGACAAGAATGTTATATCACGATATGGAAACACAAAAAACAAATAGGCACCGACCTATCGCCCCTTCGGGAGTCATGGCATTTTTCTTTGGTTGAAAACAGATTTTTGGTATTTAATCAAGAGAACGTCCGCCCATATTTGTACAAAACACCGGATTACAGATGGGATGCAATATTTAAAAAATCACATTTAAAATAACCATATTACTATGAAACGGATGTTCAAAAGAATTCTATACGTATTGTTATATCTGCCTGTAGCAATTAGTTATTTTATAGTGTATTATATTTTGTTCAAGGATAAGTCAGCAGGGGTATTCATGGATGAAGTCACTAGAGATAGAATATCTCAATGTATTAGTGTTGCTATGATATCGAGCCTTATGATTTTGGTGATTATTATCATATGTACTTTTATCAAAAAGATAGGTTTGCCTAAATCCATGTTATTTCACGTCTTTATTGTATTTTCCATGTGGTTTTTCTACTTTACATTTGACCCTGCTGTTGGATGGTTCGCCGATTAGCGTATATACTATGTATGATTCGCACAGATTATCAATAAATGGAAAAGATAGAAAAACAAAAATTCATTATTATTATGAGAATTATGAAAAGATTGATCTTCTTTATTGGTATGATTTCCTTTTTAAGATTGAACGCACAAAATGCATTGGAAATAAATGTTGATACAGTATTTTGTATCTCGATTAACTATTTTCAGAATAATAACAATGAACCTGAATTGTATACTTTTTTATTACCAGTGCATGAAAAATGTCATGTGAATATATCTAATCACGACACCTTCATCAGTTCTATAAATACCGAAGCATATCCCATTAGTGACTTATATTTTTCCTTATTCCAAATGATAAAAGCATCGTTTCCTGACAGCTCTTTGTCCTTTCAAAAAGAAGCATTTAGCAGTAGTTTTACTAAATGGATTCATTATAATTTAGAAGCAACTAAAAGTACAGAATTCTACACTAAAAGTAATGTATTTTTTACAATAGCCATTGCAAAGGTCATAGCTGTAACAAAGCATAATGTTACAGGATTCCCCTTGGCATTAAGTATAATAAAAGATATTGTTCCTGTTTTAATTAGTGATAATTGCATTAGGGATGATATGATGGTAATCTCAGAAACATTTTTGTATGAGATGTGAATAATGTAATATTAAGTAAACGGTCAAAATTAGCGCTCATATTCTTTGAACAGCAATTGCCATAAATGACCAGCAATTAACATAAATAATATTTATAGAACGTGAATGCCGGTAAATGCAGGTGAATTATCATAAATGTCAATTAAATTTGACCGCTTACTTAATATGAATTTAGTTCTCCGCTTCGCTATCGAAAGCTCCACTGGGACTTTCTTCGTCCCCTACGGGGCTCAGATGGGATAGAGTATCATTACACCTTTTTTTTAGCGCTTGCTTAAAAAAGAGCTTGCGAATTGTTGTTATTTTGTTTGTACTGCGAAAAAAATCGTATTTTTGTACCTCCAATTATTTTCACCAATAAATGCCTAACGATGGAAAAATCAGCATTTAATCTCAAATTGGACACTATGTGCAGCTATTCAATGGCCGACAAGTCCACCATACAATCCGAAAAAAACCGATACCCATTCTGCGCCCTTCTTCAGGTTATGGACATCCTCTCCGACAAGGCTACTGGCACCTCGCAGTGGGAGCAACGATTTCTTCCTAAAGCCTCGCTCTATCTGTTTGATTTCCCAAAGTTCAACAACTATCTTCAGCACGTTACATTGACTGAAATCCAAACGCCGGCCGACCTCAAAGCCAAGCAGCAGGTGGAACAGGCCAAGAACCAGGAGTTTGAATCCTCCGAGCCGGAGCCCTTTGATATCATGAAAGAGATTAATGACTACCAGGAGGTGGCTTTCAAAACAGCTCCTAAGAGCGTTATACTCTCTAAATTCCTTGAAACGGGCAACTACAAACCTGAGGAGCTTGGCGAGAAAAGCAATGTTCCCGTGGATGTGCTTGGTAAAAATAGCATTGCTCCAGAAGAGGGGTTAGAGACTGAGACTCTTGCTGTTGTGCTTGAAAAACAGGGCAAGCTTGACAAGGCCATTGAGGTGTACGAAAAATTAATTGTTCGTTATCCAGAAAAAAGTAGTATCTTTGCAATTCGAATTTCTGAGCTTAAAATCAAAAAAGAGTCAGTTAAAAATAAATAAATCAGAGGTTTGCGATTGTCGTTAATCAGGGTTCTCTCAAGCTGATAATCGTAAACACGAAACAAGTAGTAATTACAAGACAATACAAAACTGTTAACCGTAAACATTAAATAATATGTACACCTTTATTGTAATCCTTATTCTTATCGTCAGCGTGTTTTTGGCAGTGGTCGTTTTAGTTCAGAACTCTAAGGGTGGTGGTCTCGCCGCTAATTTTGCTGCTCCCAATCAGATAATGGGTGTTCGCAAAACTACCGACTTTCTTGAGAAACTCACCTGGGGACTTGCTATCGCTCTCGTTGTCCTCAGCCTAATAGCAACGATTGCCATTCATTCCGGCAGCAGTTCATCGGTTCAGAAGAATGCTGTCAATGCCGACCAAGTGGAGCTTCCGTCAGCATCAGAGGCTATGGGAGGCCAGCAGCCCGTCAGCACTCCCATGCCAGAATGACGCGCTCTGACCGACAGATTGAGAAACCACAGAGATTTGCCTGCCGACAAATCTCTTTTTTTCTTTTGGAAGCTGGCTTCCCAAAACCATAAAAGTTCAACCGCGTGCCTTCAATAGTAAAACTCATACTTTCCTTTTTCCCTCACCAGCCCACACAGGGGCAGTATGAGGCTTGCGAAAGTATGGCGCGTTTTCTTTTCGATGCCGACCCCCGTTCAGCATACCTTCTTCGAGGCTATGCCGGTACGGGAAAGACCTCGCTGGTGTCGGCCCTCATTCAAGCGGCGCCACACCTTAAGGTCAATACAGTGCTGCTTGCCCCTACCGGTCGCGCAGCCAAGGTCCTTTCCGGCTATTCCCATCGTCAGGCTTTCACCATCCACAAAAAAATTTATACCACGCTGGTTGACGCTAACGGGATGGTGCACACCGTGCGTGCCAAAAACAAATATTCATATACTCTCTTTATAGTAGACGAGGCTTCAATGATCAATGCCATGCCGGAAGAAGGCGATTCTCGCCGTGCACTTCTCGACGACCTTGTCGACTATGTTTACGATGGCAACCACTGTCGGCTCATGCTTATCGGCGACGACGCGCAGCTTCCTCCGGTAGGGTCCAGCTATAGCGCAGCCCTTTCGGAGGCCCATCTCACTTCCGTTCTCGGCCTCAAAGTGCACCATGCCTTGCTCTCGGAAGTGGTACGACAGGAAAAGCTCTCGGGCATACTCCATAATGCCACTTTCCTGAGGGCACTCCTCTCAAATATCAGCGAGCAAGACCCGGTTCCTACACCCTTGTTCGATGTTGCGCAATTCAACGATATAGTGCGCCTTGATGGCAGCGACCTTGAGGAGTCGCTCTTCAAAGAATACGACGCTGTGGGGACGGAGGGTGTTGTATTTATCTCCCGTTCCAACAAGCGTGCCAACCTTTTCAATCAGGCCATACGAAACCGCATACTCTTGCGCGATGACGAGGTGGGTACCGGCGACTACCTTATGGTTGTGAAAAACAACTATCATTGGCTTGACGACGACTCCACTATGAGCTTCATCGCCAATGGTGATATCGTGGAGGTGCTGTCGGCGCGTAACTTTCAGGAGCTTTATGGTTTCCATTTCGTAGATGTCACGTTGCGTCTTGTGGACTATCCCGACGAGAGGCCGTTGGAGTGCAAACTCCTTCTTGAGGTGCTTCACTCAGACACGGCATCGCTGACGCGAGACGAGAGCCAGCGTCTCTTTTCGGAGGTCATGGCCGACTATGCAGACCTGCCCACCAAAGCCGAGCGGCTTCAGGAGGTTCGGAAGAATCCATATTTCAATGCTTTGCAGGTGAAGTTCGCCTATTCGCTCACGTGCCATAAAACACAGGGAGGCCAATGGCCGGTGGTGTATGTCGACCAAGGGTATCTTTCAGAAGAGATGATTAATCGCGACTTTCTGCGATGGCTGTACACCGCACTGACACGTGCCACCTCGCGGGTCTACCTGCTCAATTTCAACCCCGATTTTTTTCACTCTCCCATGCCGGGAGGCCCGGACATCACGCTGCCGAGCTGATTGGCTCTTGAAATCAGCAAAATAAAAGGAGAAACAGCTGGTCGGCGTTCCTCCTAAAACTAAAGATATCCTTTGCTATCGTAACCTTAGAATTTCTTGCTGGCTTTGAACTTCAGGACCTCTTTTGCTGGAATCTTGATGGCTTTGCCGGTACGAGGGTTCTTGCCTTTCCTGGCCTCCCTTTTCTGAACGTAGAACGAGCCGAAGCCGATGAGCGATATTTTCTCGCCTTTCTTCAGCTGCTCCTTGGTCACTTCCATCAGTGCATTGAAAGCTTTACCAGCATCTACCTTTGTTATCTCGGCTTTTTCTGCAAGAGCGGAGATTAATTCTGTCTTGTTCATCGTTGATTTGTTTGAGGGTTAAACTTTTATGTTTTGACGTTGCAAAATTAGAAATTTTTTTTTAATTTGCAAGTGTTTTTTTAATAAAAATTTTTGTTAATATTACCCTTTTGTAATTAAATCTTTAATTTCCAGTTTTTTACATTATATCCTCTCAAAAATTCATTGACAGATAATCGTTTTTTTCCGCTCATTTGGAGGCTTATAATAGAAACAAATCCATCATTTACTGATATTTTTATATGGCTCTTTTGGTCCGTTATTATCTCGCCGACATTTCCACCGTCGCCCTCTTCGGTCGATACCTCAAAAATTTTCAGTGATATTTCATCGCCGCGTTCGTTGAGCATTGTGGTTGTTGCAGAAGGGTAGGGGCAGAGGCCACGCACGAAATTGCGTATCTCGTTCTTTCCTTTGTGCCAGTCTATTGCGCAGTCGGTCTTGAATATTTTGGGTGCTGGCATCATTCTTTCGGGCTGTTCTTGGCTGCGTGCTTCGATGCTGCCATCGAAAAGAGCGTCGAGAGTGCGTACCGTCAGCTCTGCACCCGCTTCGGCAAGCTTGTCGTGCAGTGTTCCTGCCGTATCGTCGTCGTTGATTGCTATCTGTCGCTGCATTAAGATCTTACCTTCGTCGATCTTGTCGTTAAGCAGGAATGTCGTAACACCGCTCTTTTTTTCACCGTTGATGATAGCCCAGTTGATGGGAGCTGCGCCACGGTATTGTGGCAGCAGCGAGGCGTGCAGGTTGAAGGTGCCCATTCTCGGCATGCTCCACACCACTTCAGGCAGCATTCGGAAAGCCACAACTACGAAGACATCGGCATCAAGGCTTTTCAGTTCTTCTAAGAATATCTCGTCGCGAAGCTTCTCGGGTTGCATCAGATGGAGGTTGTGAGCCAGGGCATACTCTTTCACGGCAGAATGGCAGACTTTAAGGCCTCTGCCGCTCTGCCTGTCGGGCACCGTAACAACCCCCACCACTTCATAACCGGCATTTAAAACAGATTCCAAGGCCGACACCGCAAATTCGGGTGTCCCCATGAACACCACTCTTCTTTTTTTTGCATCCATGGCCAACGTATTTACAGTTCGTTTTCCCAAAGATTGGCCATCTTCAGAGCAGTGATGGCACCTTCCACCCCCTTGTTGCCGTGCGCACCGCCGGAACGTGCCAAGGCCTGTTCCATGGTGTTTGTTGTCAGTAGGCTGAATATTACTGGTTTCTCGTGCTTCAGCGAAACGTTGGTCAGACCCTGCGACACTGCTTGGCAGATGAAGTCGAAATGCCGTGTTTCGCCCTGGATGACGCAGCCGATGCATATTACCGCATCGAGTTCGGGGTTGCGCCTCAGTAGCATGTCGGCAGCTGCCGTCAGCTCATAGCTGCCGGGGACGTGCACCACCTTGATATTCTCTTCTTTTACGTTGTATTGCAGCAAAGTCTCTACCGCACCTTGCGCCATGGCTTCGGTCACATCGCTGTTCCATTCGGCCACCGCTAAGGCCATACGATACCTTTCGCCTGTTGGCACTGCCGCGCTATCATATTCCGATAAATTGGTCTTTTTCATTTGTGTATGTTGATTTGAATGTTTATATATTAGAGTTGATGATGTTTGCTGCCAGGGCCGGGTGGTTGTGTGCTGTTTTGGCAATGTGGCAGCTGTTACCTCACCCTCACCCGAGTACCTTCCTTTATTTTTTTCAGTTTGGGATTAAGTTCTTTGAGCCTCGCCACCGTTGTGCTATGTTGCATAGCTATGAGGTCCAGCGTTTCGCCGCGTTTGGCGGTATGGTAAACCTCTTTGGGTTGTTGCCTGACGGGACGTTCCTTGATGATGCTTTTGTCGGCTTTGAAGATGGGAGGTTTCTTGCCTTTAGGGCGGCTGATGCCGAAGTAGGTCTTGTCGAGGTGTAGGCGGCGAGTCCTCAGCGAGAAGGTTTTGAAGTCGAGCAGCCATTCCGGGTCGAAAGGTTCATAGACGAA
Source organism: Bacteroidales bacterium (assembly GCA_017446745.1). Lineage (GTDB taxonomy): Bacteria > Bacteroidota > Bacteroidia > Bacteroidales > P3 > Colimorpha. Next base: position 2,442 of record JAFSQF010000068.1, on the reverse strand, counting down.
GCGTACTTCGAAATGGAGATGAGGTCCGGTGGAATGGCCTGTGCTGCCGCCAAGTCCCACCACGTCGCCGGCTTTGACAACTTGTCGTGGCTTCACCAGTATTTTCGACATGTGTGCATATAAGGTCTCCAGTCCGTTTTCGTGCCTAAGCACCACGCAGTTGCCATATCCTCCCATAGGGCGAGCGATGCGCACCACGCCGGTGAAGCAAGCCCTTACGGGGTCTCCGGTTCTCAGCAGGATATCGACACCACGGTGGGGGCGGTTCCAGCGGTCACGCCAACCGTAGGGCGATGTGATGATGTTGCGCATCGGGAAGTGGAAGTCGTTGCTGTCTTTCACCAGCCTGATGTTTATTTCGTCGGGCAGCGAGTCCAATGGCATATTCCGCACCCTCACGTTAGAGCCTGCCAGACCGTCGTGGTAGAAGAGCTGCCACAGCATCACCTCGCTGCCATCGCCGTCGTAATGTTTCATCCCGGGGGTTAAGACCTGCCCTTTCAGCAGGCTTGCCGTTGCCGCCATCAACAATAATAATAGATAACTATATATGTCTTTCCTGATTGTCAATTCTCGAGTAATCGTTCTTTAAGGCAATTCAACATGCCTACACAAAAGTCCACCTGGTCCAATTATCAGAGATGGTGGATTCACTTCAGTTCTTTTCTAAGGCGAGCCACGGGGATTCCCAACAGTTCGCGGTATTTGGCCACGGTGCGACGCGAGAGCTTATAACCTTTTTCTTCCATCTGCTGAGCCAGGCTGTCGTCGGTCAGAGGGTTGCGTTTGTCCTCGTTATCAACGATATTTTGCAGGGCTTCTTTTACGGCGTTTGTAGCCATCACGTCGCCCTGGTCGTTTTTCACGGCTTTGGCGAAGAGGTCTTTCAGCAGTATTGTTCCAAAGTCGCACTGAACGTATTTTTGGTTCACCACACGCGATATGGTAGATTCGTCGTAGCCGGTTTCTAAGGCTATATCTCTAAGCCTCATGGGCTTGAGGTCGACGCTATCGCCGCTTAGGAAGTAGCGTGTCTGCCATTTCAAGATGGCAGACATTGTTGCCGTCATGGTGCGTTCTCTTTGTGCCAGGGTGTCTAAAAGCCATTGGGCTTCGTTGCCCTTGTCGTTGATGAATTGTAGGGTTTTCTTCTGCTCGCCGCTAAGGTTATTCAGTTCGCTGAGTTCTTTTTGCATCTCGCTGTAGGCGTCGCTGATATGTAGTTGAGGCAGGTTCCTGCTGTTCAGAGTCATGGAAAGGATGCCTCCCTCGCGACGCACCACGAAGTCGGGCACTATATAAGCGGCGCCTCTGTTTTCTTCCTCGCGTCCCCATCCGGGCTTAGGGTTCAGCCGGCGTATCTCCTTCAAAGCGCCGTTCAGTGTGGCTTCATTAATTTTCAGCGAAGTCATGAGCGAAGAGTAGTGCTTGTTGCTCAGTTGGTTGAAATGGTTGTCTACTATCTCTTTGGCGAGTTTTGTGTATGTGTCGTCGTTGTTTTTTCTGTGCAGTTGCAGCGAGAGGCATTCCTGGAGGGAGCGTGCTCCAACGCCGGCGGGTTCGCAGCTCTGTATTTCAGCGAGCATTTCTTCCATGGTCTTGTCGCTGACGTCGATGCCCGAGCGGAAAGCCAAGTCGTTGGCAATCAGCTGAAGGTCGCGGCCCAGGTAGCCGCTGCCGTCGATGCTTCCTATTATTTCTTCGCAGATGGTCTGCTGCTCAGCGCTGAGGTTCCGCAGCCGTATCTGGCGCAGCAACGATTCGGCAAACGAGGTGCCCTCGGAGGGGTCTATCCTGTGCTCCTCCACGTTACGGTCGCGCTCCAGCCGCTCACGGTAGTTGTAGTCGTCGTCCTCATAGAAATCGTCGCTGTCAGTATCCTTGAAGTCCGACATTTCCTCGCTGTCATAAGCCTCTGCTGTCTCGCCACTGTCCTCCGTGCTGCTGTAGCTGTCGGGGTCTTTTTTCTCCAACTCCAGCATGGGGTTTCTTTCCACCTCTTCTTTTATGCGCTGTTCCAATGTTGTTACGGGCATTTGCAGTAGCCGCATCAATAATAGTTGTTGTGGTGTAAGTTTCTGTAGCTGTTTGATTTTCTGTCTCTGCGAGTTCATGACTTCGTGGGTTTATTAGTGTGAAACAATTTGCAAATTTACAATTTTTTCCTAAGAAAATGTGTTTTTTGTGGCAAAAAAGTGTGAGTTATTTTCGAAACTAATGGGTTTAATGGGTTTGATGGGTTTGATGGGTTTGATGGGTTTGATGGGTTTGATGGGTTTGATGGGTTTGATGGGGTTGATGGGGTTGATGGGGTTGATGGGGTTGATGGGGTTAATGGGGTTGATGGGTTTGATGGGGTTGATGGGGTTGATGGGTTTGATGGGTTTGATGGGGTTGATGGGGTTAATGGGGTTGATGGGGTTGATGGGGAAACGTTACTAT
>JAFSQF010000067.1 GCA_017446745.1 Bacteroidales bacterium | reverse complement strand
TGTCCTCAATCTGCCGAAGGGCTTTGTCGGCACTTTTATCTATCTTTAGTTCAAAGATATACACATAATCTTTCGTCTGAACAAGTATGTCCATACGTCCGTCGGTCGTGTGACGTTCCACCTCTACATACAACCCCAACAGGGTGAAAAAGACATACATGGCATTCTGAAAGTAAAGCTCTTTGTCGCCCATGATGGCATAGTCGCCTTTGGCAAAAAAGGTTGCCAGACGCTGCATGAACTCTTCTACTTTCCCGGCACGAACATCCTTGACAAACTGCGAAATGTCTATGATGCTGTTCCTGTTTTTCGGTATATAATATTTAGAGAGGTACTTTATGAAGCCCTCGCGCACCTCGCGGTTGGGAAAACCCAGTCTGTAGGTCTTGAACTCTTTGTCGTAGTCTTTGATGGTCAGATATCCGCTTTGGTAGAGCAGCGGCAACGGGTTCTCGTCCATGGTGTCGATGGAATTGAGGGTGTCCGACGACAGATTCTCCTCGGTGATATTTTCCAGCTGATACTCTGTTTTTTGCAATTGCTGCACCAGAAAGGTCGGAGTCCCCGTCTCGTACCAGTAGTCGCCAAACTGGCCGCTGCTGAGAGTGCTCAGCAAACTGTACGGATTGTATAGGCCCTCGGTGTCGGCTCCGAAATGGTAACCGTCGTAATACTCGCGCAATTGTGCATAGCATTCTTCCTTCCCAACGCCATTGGCCTCGGCAAGCTGCGCAACGCTGTCGTCGAAATAGTTGTGCAGCTCTTTCTCGGTGATGCCGCAAATATTGGTATAGCGTCGGTCGAAAGTTAAGTCGGTGAGGTTGTTCAAATCGCTGAATATGCTTACTTTTCCGAATTTGGTGACACCGGTAAGAAAAGCGAAACGAATATAACGGTCGCATGACTTCAATGCTGAATAGAATGCTTTCAGGATTGAACGGTATCTTGACTGAAGCGTCTCTTTCCCAATGGCTTGAAGCAGGGGCTTGTCATATTCGTCGACCAGCACGACGACACCCTTGCCCGTTTTCTCCGAGGCACGCCGTAGAGCTCCTTCAAACCGTGTGCTTAACGATTTTTCATTAGGATTGCTCCCATACAGTGCCTCCCAATTCGAAAGAGAGATATTTAATTTGTCTTTCAGCGCTTTGACCGTACTATAATCTTCTGTGTTGAGGTCAAGATGATAGACTGGATGTTCTTCCCATTTGCTCTCCAATCCTGCTATGTTCAGACCGTCGAACAATTCTTTCCGCCCGGAGAAATAGGCCTCTAATGTCGACAATAACAGGCTTTTACCGAATCGGCGCGGTCGAGAGAGGAAATAATATTTCCCTGATGTCGCCAATCTGTATATCAGATCTGTTTTGTCTATGTATACATAGCTTTCTTTTCTGATTTCAGAAAAATCCTGAATGCCTAAAGGAAATTTCATATTGTTGAATCTGTTGTTACAAGGTTAAACATCGTTCTTGCCTGCAAAAAGGACTGGTGCGTAATTCAATCATTCATAGTTATTAAAGCCTATTAATTGCATTATAATCATGCATACTGGAGAACTACATATCCTCTATCGACAACGCTCCTGACCTTATCGTCATATTCTTTATTTGAGGGCATTGTTTTATAAGATAATTGATTTTCCTGTCCAATAATGATTTGTCGAATTTCTTCTCATTTCTTTTAATCTCATATATCTCAGCCGTATTGTCAATCTCGTTTACGGCGATAAGATCAATCTCGTTTTCTCCCTTGCGGTCCCAGAATTTGCCTATTCGCGTGTATTGTCCGCTTTCGCGCAACTTCGTCTCAAAATATCGCTCTAAAGCGAACCCCGAATAGGTGGCGTAGTCTCGAGAGATAATCCTCGACAATTGGTTTAACGAACCACTTTCTATATACGATTGATATCTATAAATGAATCTGAACCAGATAGTAAGAAATTCATCATTCAATTTGTACTTTATGTTTCTGCTGTTTGTCTTTGCAAAAATTGGCTGATGTTGCTTGATTAAGCCATAATACTTTTCAAGCCGCGTCAGATAACTCCCGATGTTATTGTATTGCAATATGTTCTCCATCTCGCCGCGGTTATGTAGTCCCGACGAGATGCAGGTCAGTATAGAAAAATAAGTCGAGTAGTCAGGCCCAAATTCTTCAATCAGTATGTTGCGCCCTTCGGTCAGCAGGGGAGAGTCTTTTTCTGTCAGGTATCCTATTATGCTCTCTTTTGTTGTATACCCTCTGTCCATAAGCATGGATACATACCACGCCACACCGCCACTAACGGCATACAATGCCAATAAATCCTCATTGTTGTATTCACTATTGTGGTCGTTGAGAATGATCTTTAACGTGTTTATTGTGAATGGCGAAACAGTTAGTATATTGTTTGCACGGCCATAGAGAGGTTCGCTGTAATCCTCAAAAATCCTCTTCATCATTGTGAAGACCGAACCCGAGAGTATCAAGTTTAATTTCCCTTGATGGTGGTATAAATCCCAGTCGCGTTGTATTTCGCTGAATATGGCACTATTCACCCTCTGGAAATCTTGGAATTCATCGATAATCAGTGTAAATGGCCTCTCGCTCGACAATTTCAGCAGAAAGACAAAAATCTCTGAAAAACGGGTAAAACGACCCATAGGAACGTTTAGTTTTTCCTCGGCTTCTTGTATAAAATCTTCACAAAGCAGCGCCTCGGTTTTTCTTGCCACAAAGAAGTAAAGAATCGTGTCGTCGTCGCACTTGCGTATTAGCTCCGTCTTGCCAATACGTCGCCTACCCATAACCACCGTCATCCGACTTTCGGCTTTGCTTTGTTCAAGCGTTCTGTTCAGTGAGGCTAACTCATTCTCGCGGTCGTAGAATCTCATTGTTTCACAGTATATTATTCAATATGAAAAAGCTTCAAAAATATTATAGTAATGAATATTACCGTAATGAAAATTACTATAATTCAATTATGATTGTATGTTCTTCATTTATAGATATTTTTATTAAATAGGCCGACCTTTTCTGGTGCCTCTTAGGCGTTCCAGCCAGTGGTAGAAACCCATCAGGCCGTTGCGGGCGCAGAAATAATACAAGCGGCTCTTTTCCGGAAAGTCCAGCCATGATGCCCGGCACCAGTGGATAGCGCTTTTGTCGTAGAAACTGTACTTGTCGTGGATGTGGTCGAGAGGGTAGATGGTTATGCCGTTTGAAAGACTGTAGAGTTTGTTGTCGGAAGTGTAGCCATATTTTTCGAGCAGACGGGCGGCGATGTGGCAGATGGTCTCTTGGTTGTCGGGCTGAAAGTGTGTGGTGTCGTAATAGTCAAGCATTTCTTTCAGAAAGGGATGCCCTTTCTCGGAACCCATAATCGCGCATTCTATATCGTAGAAGATATTGTCGTTGATGATATACGGTTCTGTCCCGGAAAAGAATTGGTTGTCCAGATACGAGTCGAACGGCTTGAACACCTCGACATCTGTGTCGAGATAGATGCCACCCTCTGTATATAGTGCATAAAGACGGATATAATCTGCCGCAAAGGCGTATTTCTTTGCCGCCATTGCTTCCTTCACGAAGGGCACACTGTCGAAGTCGAAGCTGCTGCCATCCCACAGCCTCAGCTTATACCGTGGCATCATACGCTTCCAACTGCGCAGGCAACGTTTCACCAAATCCGGATAGGGATCGCCGCTAAACCAGCAATAATGTATCGTCTTGGGTATCATCTGTGGTTCAGTAGGTTTATGTGGCACCATCGCCAGAACCTGATGTATGCAATACCGTGTTTGCGTTGCTTGCCGCAATAGCGGTACAGTTCCTTGTCTGTCGCTTTCAGCCAGCGGTCGTATTCTTTCAGTTCGGCTTTCACGCCTTTGGCCTTGCCGGCATAGACGGGCGACATCATCAGGTAGTAGGCACGGACTGCCGTGCCGCGTATGGTCTCCACGATGAATTTGCGGAGGTTAGGGTGGAGCGTGGCCGCTGCCGAAAGGCTGAACATCGTTATCCGCCGGCTCATGGCTACGTAGTCTTTGTAGTGCCGGGCATAGCCTGCCGTGCTGGTACTCTGCGCATCGCTGCCCCGGAAGTATACCGTTATGTTAACCGGCATTACGCGGATTGTCCGGACGTGGGGTAGGGAATAGAGGTTGTACTCGATGTCGCCATAGTAGCGGTCGCCAACCGTAAGGCCAAAACCCTGAAGCATCTGCGTTCGATAGGTGATGGCATGAATCGGGAAATCCCAAGCCGTGGGGTATTGCTCCCAGAAATCGTTCAGCGACATCGTCTTGTCGTAGATCTCTTTCCGGTAGGAATGCCTGACGCTGCGGTTCTCCGTCTTGAAATATTCTGTGTATTCGGTGGCAATATAGTCTATCTCGTTATTCTTCAGGAAGTCAACATAGTGCCGCAGGCTGTCGCTCTCCACCCAGTCGTCGGCATCAACCTCTTTAAGGTATTTGCCCCGGGCCTCACGCACTCCGCGGTTGATGGCCGTGCCCCAGCCGCCGTTCTCTTTGTCGACTACGCGCACAACGTCGGGCCAGCGCCGTTCATACTCGCGCAAGACAGCCAGCGTCCTGTCGTTCGACCCATCGTTGACCAGCAGAATCTCTACGTCGTCCAAAATCTCGTCGACCAGCATAGACTCTACGCAACGCCCTACACAACCGGCCACGTTGTAGCATGGAACAAGAAAGGTCAGTGTTTTCATCAGTATCCTACTATTTTGTACACCACGCTGCCCACCCATTCGTTGATGAGCTCCTTCCAGTCGGTCAACGGTTTCCATTGCGGCAGGAACTGGTAGGGCTTTGGGTGAGGCTTTCGATAAATGTTTGTGGCATAGCCGTCAAGAGTCCACCCCTCGGTCTCGAAACAGGCAAGGCTGCGCTTCAGGTGGGTGGCCGAGGTCACCAGAAGGCACTTCTCTGGCTTGTATCCAAGCGAATCCAGCATGGCGATGCTCAGTGTCGCATTTTCGCGGGTGTTGCGGGCATAGTACTCAAGTATCAGGTTGTCGTCGTGGATGCCGAAGTCGCTCAGGTAGGTCTTGAGGTGCTGGGCCGTGCCGATGCTGTCGTGCGACTTGGAGATGGTCGCATCGCCGCTAATCATAATCTTCTCGCACACACCGCTTTCATACAGCCTGATGGCTTCCCACAGCCGCGATCCGCGGTCGTCGATAAAGCATGGCTGCATTGTGGCGGTGTCGAAACCACTGCTGAACCCGCCCATCACGATGGCCACATCATAGTGCTGTTTCGGCAGTTTCTGATGGCTGTATTGACGCGTTGTCATATATTGCGCCCACTGTAGCAACGGCTTGTCGGTGAAGACAAGAAGAACTGCCAGGGCCGCAATGAACAGTCCACGCCGCCACTTCTTGTTCTTGACGAAATAGGCCAAGACAAAGAGCAGCACCACCCACGTCATGGGCAGCAGCACTATTTTCAATATTTTGGAAACAACAAAAAACATATCTCATTTTTTTTATGGTACGCGGGCGTCCCGCCTGCGTACCAGGGCTATTTGCGATGGAAAAGACCTTTGATGAAGTCGTAGCCGAGGTTGTGGAGGCGCATGAAATAACCTATCTTGCTGATTAGGCTGAGGTCGTGGTGCTTCTTGAAAGCCTGTATCAATGCCTCGTCGGGCTGAACATCGGGATTGACTACCGTAACTTTGCCTTCCAGTTCAACGTTATGACGTTCGTCGTGCCATCCCACGTGACTCGTAGAGCTTTTCAGTCCGATGTTCTGGACCTTGGAAAGCATAGGGTTGACAGTCCATTTTTTACGCTTCGAGGCGGCGTAGGCCCAGCGCACTGCCCACGATTCGATGCGCTCGCGCCTTTCCATCTCCAGCGTGCGGAACAGGTCGTTGCCGCCTCTGTTGAAGGCTTCACGACGCTTTCGGTTGCGAGCCAGGAAATTGAAGTCGCCAACCTCCCAGTCCACCGTCTCCCAGCGGTCGGCCCATGTGGCCCATCCCCAACATTGGGCTCGCGGCACCAAGAATACATCTTGTGAAGGCCGGCTCTTCAAGATTGGCAGGTCGGGGGTGTAGCCCGATATGCTCCAGATGTCCTCCCGGTAGCGGTAGGTCTCTATGGCGGCATTCATAAAGGTCAGGAAATCGGGCGACACCACAAGGTCGTCCTCTATAACAATCACCGAATCGTGCATGCCAAGAACGGTGGTCACTCCGTCTATCACCGACTTCGCCATGCCTTTGTTCATCCGGGCAGGGTAGGGGTGTATGGCTTTGAAACCCTCCAGATTGTCGAAAAGCGCGCGGACTTTCTCCACCTGCTCGGCCTCGTCGTCGTTGCGGGCCTCATCCATGAAAACATAAAGGTCGCTCTCGGCACATTCCGGACAGCGGAGCAACGACTCAAGCATCAGCTTGGTGGTCTGGTAACGTTTGTAAACGAAAAGACAAATGGGTGACATTGTTTGCTTGGGGATTAATGATTAAAAAAATATGGAGTTATTTCGCTATTGTGTGTAGAAGTCTCATCCTCAACGCATACGGGAGATAAGATAACAACTTATAAATGCAAAGCCTTCTGTTTTTGTGCCATCGCTGCGATGTGGCTATCTCTTGGCGGCAATGGCGCGACATGCCGGGGAGGCGCAGGTAGATCGAGGCGCGCATCTTGTGCCACTGGGCTATGTAGTGTCCAAGCCCCATCAGCTCCGGAGTCTGAGCATAGAGCGCTTCCAATCCTCGGCCCACGGGGTCGTCGTAGGCAGGGAGGCGTCGCGGAGCATCCATCGAGGTGCTCTCGCCAGTGTGGAATATGCTCTGTGGCTCACGGCAATAGGCTATCTTGTAGCGCGACGCCAATCGCGCCCATGTCAGCAAATCCTCTCCCTGGTGAATCCCATCAGGGAATCCGCCCACAGCCAACAGCGCCTCTTTGCGGATCATGACGCTGATGGAGCAGAACGGCGGGTCGGAATGGGACGCGACTTCGAAATAGTTGTCCATCACGAAGTCCCTGTCGACCGGGCAATGCGCTAGAATTATATCTTGCTTCCGGCCGTCGCTATAGCTGCGGCGATAGGCCGTGGCCCGCACCTCGCATTGCGGGAATTCCTCGCCAAGGCGTTGGCAGGTGGCCAGGAATGTCGGCTCCCACTCGTCGTCGGCGTCAAGGAAAGTAACCCATTCGCTCCGGGCTTCTGCAATGCCTCGGTTTCGGGCTTTCGACACGCCACGGTCTGGATGGCTTATCAACCTGATGCGCCCATCCTCAATGGTTTGCACCACGCCGGCTCCACCATCGGTGGAACCGTTGTCAACCACAAGCAGTTCAAAATCCGTCACCGTCTGTTTAAGTACGGAACGAATGGCTCGCTCTATGGTAGCCGATTTGTTGTATAGTGGAATAATTATGGAAACCATTCTTGTTTTAAGCCCCGTAGGGGTGAAGAAAGTTCCAGTGGAGCTTTCGATAGCGAAGCGGAGAACAAAATGTTTTAGCCGTGGGCGTAAACCCACGGGATAGGATATCGTTTTATACTCTGCCCGAGCCCCGTAGGGGCGGCATGTTTTAGCCGTGGGTGAAAACCCACGGGATACGATATCGTTTTATACCCTGCCCAAGCCCCGTAGGGGCGGCATTTATTAGCCGTGGGCGTAAACCCACGGGATATGATATCGTTTTATACCCTGTCTGAGCCCCGTAGGGGCGGCATATATTAGCCGTGGGTGAAAACCTACGGTATAGGATATCGTTTTATACTCTTCCCGAGCCCCGTAGGGGCGGCATTTATTAGCCGTGGGCGTAAACCCACGGGATACAATATCGTTTTATACTCTCCCCGAGCCCCGTAGGGGCGGCATATAATAGCCGTGGGTGAAAACCCACGGGATAGGATATCGTTTTATACTCTTCCCGAGCCCCGTAGGGGCGGCATGTTTTAGTCGTGGGTGAAAACCCACGGGATACAATATCGTTTTATACTCTCCCCGAGCCCCGTAGGGGTTGAAGAAAGCTCCAGTGGAGCTTTCGATAGCGAAGCGGAGAACAAGCCGTGGGTGAAAACCCACGGGATAGGGATTTTAAAGGTAGCGTTTATCATATTCAACGCCATAGGCGTTCAGAAAATCAACCAATTCCTCATGATATGATTTATGGCGATGATGTTCCTCTTGGTTATCAATATACAACTTAACCTTATTGATGGCAGTTGGACTGACAGAGAATGCGCCATACCCATCTTGCCATGCGAAGTTTCGATATAAATTACCTTTTGTTTTTAACCATCGACTACTGTTCGCCTTTATTTTCAATATATACTCAGATAATGACAGTGTTTTAGGAAGTGTGAGTAACAGGTGTATATGGTCTTTTACACCTCCGGCAGATAGCAGAAAGCCTTTTTCAGAAGTCACAATACCTGTAATGTAACTGAATAATTCTTCTAAATCATCTGTATTAATGTAGTTTCCTTCTTTTACATGGAATGTAACATGAATGAATATTTGGGAATAGCTATTTGCCATAGTGATGTATGATGTATAAAATAATATGCCGCCCCTACGGGGCTCGATTGGATAAAAGAGTTGGTATTGTTTCCGTGGGTTTGCACCCACGGCTATCATATGCCGCCCCTACGGGGCTCGCAAGAAGTGGTTCTGACAAAGGTACGGGGCTCGGAAGCGATTAGAAATTAAGGCCGCGTTCGGAATATTGGTACTCTGGACGTTTCACCTTGCTCAGCATGCCGAGCATCATGCCATAAAGCGCAAAGGGATAGCCTGTCGACGCCATGGTGTAGGTCACCACATTCTCGCTGTACATGCCTGCATAACAGCCCACCAAGGCTCCAGCCGTTATCATGGCACAGCACTTTACATGGTCGGGCACGTATCCCTGCACGCTGACCAGAAAGCAATGAACCAAAACCACGGCACCTACAATCATGTAGAGCCAGAAACCTATCTGGCCTGTATCGCAACGCATCTGCACGTAGTCGCCGTGGGTCTGCTTCACTCCCGCGGGGTTCTCGTAAAGCACACGCTGGCAACTGCCTATCCCGCTTCCCCGTAGCTCATGCCCCTTATACAGCTGCGCCTCAAGCATTTTCCATAACGCCTCGCGTCCGTTGTTGCGGATATCGTCTTCGCTGATGTTGCCCTCGCGCAAGTCGGCTATGGTCAGCTCGTTCTCGGTGTCTTTCCAGAACATCTTGTCGTGGAAGGCGGGCACATAGAACACTATGGCCAATCCAACACCAAGCACCACAGCAATATATGGCAGCGAGATCCATCGATGCTTGAAAAACATAAAGACCGCCAAACCCACAAACGTGGCCAACAGGCCGCTACGGTGGGTCATCAAGATGCAGGGCAACACAAACAATATGCCAAGCAGCAGGTCTTTCTTGTCCTTGCCATAGAAATAATACAGTGCAAAAGAGACGACCGAGATAGTTACATAGTTGAGGTTCAAGGCTGTGGCGTACCAGAATGTACCGCCAAAGAAATTGGCGATGAATGGGAAATAGCCTATCAGGGCGCTGACTATAGCCACGCGTCGTGCCCACACGCAGGCCGAAAGGAACACCGCCTCGTCGCGCACTATGGCCGATGCAGCAAGCATGATTATCAACGGATAGAGGTACTTAAGTATGTAGCGCACTCCATAGTTTATTGAACTGCACCAGCTCAGCGAAATAACAAGCCACAGGATATAGACCAGATACATCACCGTGCCGGCTCCCCATTTGGGCCGCTCCACGCCAACAAACATCGAGACAAGAAGTGCCACCTCAAGCACCAACAGCCGGATAGCCTGAAGGTTGAAGCCGGTGCCTACTCCTTGTCCTCCGCCCGACGACGACAGCGACAACGTGCCCGTGGCAAAGAGCAGTATGAAGAACATCTCTGTCCCTTCGATTAGCAAAAACTGGCTGCTGTTCAAGGGATTCTTGATGCGGGCACTGTAGCGGAACATGAAGATGAAAAAGTACGCGTTCAGTACCAGGAATATGGCAATGTTGATAAAACCCACGGAATCTTTCTTTTGTGGTTTAAGGTTTCAGTTGTGAGTAGAGGCTCTTTATTTTTGACGAGTAGTTTTCAAACGAGTATTTGTTTGCGCTTTCTGTAGCCCGGCGGCGCATTTCCTGCAGGCGTTCGGGGTTGTTGGTTAGCGACAGTGTTTTCTCGGCCATGTCGTCTGCGTCTCCAGGTCTGAAAAGCAGGCCATCGACGTCGTGGCGCACCACCTCTGTCAGTCCTCCCACGGCGGCGGCGACCACAGCACAGCCTTGCGCCATGGCCTCGATGGCCGACAGGCCGAAGCCTTCGCTGCGCGACGGCACCCACACCAGGTCCATGCGCCGGTACAGCTCCGCAAGCCTGCCGTAAGCCACACGCCCTGTCCATTCTATCCGCTCGCCGCCTATACCGGCCTGCCTCTGCTGCTCCTCCATCATGGGGCGCATCTTGCCGTCGCCCACTATCACGAGCCTGCTGTCGGGATGACCTTCAAGTACTTTCCTGAAGGCCGGTATCACCAAATCAACGCCCTTTATCTCTTCCAAGCGTGCAACGATGCCAATGGTAATCGGCTGCCGGCAATCTGCGTTCTTCGGACTATTGCCGCTCAACCCGCGGGGCAGGCAGTTGTGGATGGTTATATGGTCGTGTGGCTTGATTTGATAATTGGTATCGAAAAGGTTGCTGCTGCCGAAAAAACTGCGTTCGGCAACCTCGGTGACGCAGGTGAAGACCGTTGCCACATGCCGTTGCAGAAAACGTAAAAGCTTCAGATCGTTATATATGGAGGCATCGGTATGGAGCGTTGCTATAATCTTTCTGATGCCCAACCTCCGAAGTATTACTATCGGCATTGCCCCAGGTGCCATATATTGCACGTGGGCCACAGTAGGGCGATAGTAGGCCACCACGCGTCGCAGCCCGTCGTTCAGGTAGCGATATGTGGCTATGTTGCCCGCAGGGCGGGAGCCATAGGCCGAAAGGCACACCACCTCGCTCCCCGCAAGCTCGAAACGCTGCACCATGGCGCGGTCGTATTCAAAATAGCATACCGTGACGCATTGGTAGCCGTTTGCAACCAAGGCCTCTACCAGACGGAGGGTCTGCATCTCGGTGCCGCCAACAAGCAGGCATGGAATAGCTATCAGTACCATTGCGTTAAATTGATTGTATATGTTTTTTGAACGGAATCCCCTAACGGGGATCGTTTGTCGCGGTGGAAACGTTTTCTCTATTGAACGGAATCCCCTAACGTGGAACGTTTGTAGCGGTGGGAACGTTTTCTCTATTGAACGGAATCCCCTAACGGGGATCGTTTGTCGCGGTGGGAACGTTTGCTCTATTGAACGGAATCCCCTAACGGGGATCGTTTGTAGCGGTGGGAACGTTTTCTCTATTGAACGGAATCCCCTAACGGGGAACGTTTAGCCCTCAAGGAGTTCCCGGTACACTTCAACGGTTTGTTCCGCGCAACGCTGCCACGAGAATTTCGAGGCCTGCGCCAGGCAACGTGCCTCGTAGTCCTCCTTGCGCCGCGTGCCTTGCTCAAACTCTTCCATCAGGCGGCACATGCCGTCAACGTCGTCGGGCTCCACATAGATGGCGGCATCTCCGCCCACCTCGGGCAACGAACTGTTGCGGCAGGTCACCACAGGTGTGCCGCACGCCATCGACTCCAGTACGGGAAGCCCGAAGCCCTCGTAGCGCGACGGGAAGAAGGTGGCTGTGGCCTCGTTGTAAAGTACCGACAACCGCTCGTCGTTCACATCGTCGGTGATATATATATGGTTTCGCAGGTGTCCTTGATTGCAATAGTCAAGAGCCTCCTGCGGTATTTCGGGCCACACCAGCACCAACTCGTGCGATGGGTTCTGTTTCACGAATTGCTCGTAGGCCCGCACCAATGTCATGGTGTTTTTGCGCCCCGTGCTGCACGACACCGACAGGAAATAGGGATAGCCGGTCTTCTTGCCTTTGTTGGGGTGGAAAAGGTCCTCGCGATAGCCCCACGGGCAGACGTGTATCTTTTCTTCTGGCACCTCCATGTAGCGCATTATATCGTTTTTCGACGACTGCGAGCAGGTGATGATGCCGCGGGCTCGGCGCGCCAGGGTGGGGTAGACCTTCTGGGCATAGGCATGGTCGAAGACCTCGTCGGGCTTGGCGAAGAACATGGCGTCGTGGATCGTGACGAGCGTCCGCTCCGGATTGCGCACCCACTCGAAGTTGTGCGGCACATGCAGGAGGTCGTATTTCGTCAGGACCTCGCGCAGGTGGGTCAGCCCTATGGCACGGTTCATCCAGTCCCGGTGGGGCAACATCAGGTGGCGCGTGCGGAAATGGGTCTCCATACGCCGTCCGCTGATGCCCTTGGTATTCTGCGAGTACAGCATTATCTCGAAAGGTAATGGCCCCATTTTGTCGAGGGCCTCTACTAGTTCTTTGGTGGTTCGGCCTATACCGCTAATCCAACCGTATTTGTACAACGGAAGTACCGAGTTGATATCTATAACGACGCGCTTCATTAAATTATTTGTAGTTTAAAGATTCTTTATTTGTAATATGTCGCCCCTACGGGGCTCAATGTAACTGCCTGGTTTATACCGTGGGCTTTCGCCCACGGCTAATATATGTCGCCCCTACGGGGCTACGAAAAGAGGTAATTTATTTTGAACAGTTACTTATATGTCGCCCTACGGGGCTATGAAAGGTTGCTTATAAAGTCTCTGATAGTTCTTATTGGCGAGAGCCCCGAGCCTTTCGCATTCCTCGGCCGACTGCCACAATGCCACGACGTTGCGCTCCAAGTCGTCGACATCCAATGGGCGGAACAGCCGTCCCGTGACCTCACCGTCGAGGCTCATAAGCTCTGGGAAAGCCCCATGGCTTGGTGCCACGCAGGGCTTGCCGTGCGACGCCGCCTCGAGCAATACCATTGGGAACCCCTCATAGCATCGGCTGGGCACCACTATGAAACGTGCATCGGCATAGAAGCGCGCCAGCTGCCAGGGGCCTAACTGACCGCAGAGCCTCACGTTGGGCAGCTGCGGCATGGCTTCGCCCTCGCGCAGGAAACCGGCAAAACGGAACTCCATCTCGGGGTGCCGGCGGGCCACCTCGAGCAGCAGGTCGTAGCCCTTCTCGGGACTGAGCCGGCCCACATAGCCCACGTAGCCAGGCTCGCAGTGGGGCAGTGGCTCAGCCGACGGCTCCACATAGTCCACCCGGTTGGGGAACACCCCGATCTTCTCTCCGTCGAAACCGGCCTCTATCAGTTTCCGCCGCTGAAATTGAGTAAGGCAACGGTAGTAGTCTACATTGTCTATATAGGCGCGCGTGCGGCGTGCCATCATGTTGCGCAAAGCGTAGCCCAGCGACCGGAGAAGGCTTTGCTCGCAGTTGTAGCGTATGCAGTCGCGCTCGTTGCCGTTGCGAAGGCAGTTCTCGCAGGGGCGGTTGTCGCGCAGGAACAGGCCGGTGGGGCATATCAGCCGGTAGTTGTGCACCGTCATCTCCACCCTGACGCCGGCACGGCGGCACAAGGGCAACACCGCCGGCGAGATGAAAGGGTAGAGGTTGTGTATGTGCACCAGGTCGGGACGGAAGGTACGCAATTTGCGCCGCATCTGCCGCCGACCCGAGATGCTCCACAATCCCGCCAGAAAGCCATGGATGTTGCCCCACAGGCTGTCGCGCGAGCCCTCCGAGCTGCGCCGCAACGTGTCGACGGTATGCCCGGCCTGGCGCAGCTCGCCAATCATGCGGTCCACCACGGCCTCTTCGCCGCTGTAGCGGCCATAGTCGTTATGTACTACAAGGATTCTCAACGCTTAATTCTCCACTTCCGTCACTCCGCCTCCGGCACGGCGCTGCGCTTTCATGGCTTCAAAGGCTTTCTGTACGGCCGGATGCTCCATGATGATCACGGTGGTGCGGTTTAGGATGAAGGGGTCATAGTCCATGATGCCGCCAAGATAGTCACGACGCAGCTGCGACGCCTTGATGCCGTATTCCAATATCAGTCGGTTGTAGACCATGTCGGCCCGGTTGTGGCTCAGGAAGTTGTTGCGCTTCACCGTACCCGTCTTGGCATCGGCCGAACCGTAGAGGTGGAAGATGGCGTTGGGATAGGCTTTCATGACCCGTGCCATACGGGCTATCTTCATCTCCTCGGTGGGGCGGATGTCCCATTTGTCGAGGTCGAAGAAGACCATCTCGTAGGGCAGCATGCGCTTCAGCAGTATGCTGTCGAGGGGGGTGTCGTCGGGAATGCCATGCACCAGGCTGTCGAGCACGCCGCGCAGCGAGTCAAGGTAGTGCTGTATGGCCGGACTGTCGGCTTCGTAGCGCTGATAAACCAGTATGGTGTCGACAATATTGATATGCTCCACCTCCTCTATCTGGATAAGGTTCACCCACTTTGGCACCTCCACGACGCTATAGCTCAGCTGTCCGCGCTCCTGGTAGTATCGGCGCCGTGTGGCGTTGCTGCGCAGATTGAAATCGTAGGTCAGCCCGCCCATCACGCTGAGCTCCAGGTCGGGACGCATCTTCTCCACGCCCTCTATGCGCTCGCGGTCAAAGTCGCCCTCAATTATCGACAGGCGCACGTCGGCACTCAGATTCAGCCCTTTCCAGATGTTCCAGTTGGCAATGTAGCCTATATGGCCTTCGTTGGCGGCATTGGTGTTGTTTGTGCGCTGAGGATGATATTCACTGATGCCAAAGCGGATATTGAAACCGGCATACACTATATTCTGCCAGCGGCGGTTGACGTTGATTTTCTGGTGCGGCTTCATGAACGTGAGGTTGAGCATCAGGTCGAAACCGCCATACAGATAGCGCCAGTCCTGCTTCAGCAGCTCGTCGCTGTAGGGGTGGTAGTAGCCGCCCATGACGCCCTGTATGTGATAGCCTCCTATCGTGGTGTCGCTCGTCGTGGTACCCCAGCAGCTGCCCATATCGCGCGTCAGCGAGTCTCGGTAGGTCATGTAGTTGTCCAGACTTATGAAGCCTCGCGAACTGGCTATGCCCAGGTTGCCGCGTATGCCCACCTGCGGGAATATCCAATGTCCCAGATGGCCGTCCATTTTCCACGTCAGACGGTCGGCCATCGGCCCCATACGGTCTTCGTAGCCATAGTAGAGCTGGCCGCCGCCCTTCAAGCCTATAAACCAGTTGTCGAGGATGTGCGACCTAAGCCATCCCACACTGTGCTCGGCATTGCTGACGTTGGTGTCGGTCCACGAACGCACATCTTCTCGCTGCGCCCTAAGCGCAACGGCTCCAACTGTCAGTATGATAAACAATACGATGCTTTTTCGTTTCACGATTTTGTTGTAATATTTAAAGAATTAATTCTGAGACCATTCATAATCAAATGTTTTCCCTTCTTAGCCCCGTAGGTGTGAAGAAAGCTCCTGTGGAGCTTTCGATAGCGAAGCGGAGAACAAAACATATTAGCCGTGGGTGTAAACCCACGGAACCATTATCGTCTTTTTTTTATTCAATCAGAGCCCCGTAGGGGCGGCATATATTAGCCGTGGGTGTAAACCCACGGAACCATTATCGTTTTTTTTATTCAATCAAGAGCCCCGTAGGGGCGGCACATTAAAAAATATTCATTGCCTCACTTCGCCGCCGCCGGCACGTCCTTGTTGCTTCATCTCGTTGAAGGCTTTAACCACGGCGGGGTGGTTCATGATGATCACCGTGCAGCGGTTCAGCTGGAATGGCTGGTAGTCGAGTATACCGCCAAGATACTCGCGGCGCAGCTGCGAGGCCGGGATACCGTAGCGCGTTGTCAACTCGTTGTAGACTATGTCGGCACGGTTGTGGCTCAGGAAGTCGTTGCGGTGCGGCGTGCCGGTCTTCGAGTCGGCCGAGCCGGTAAGGATGAAGGTCTCGTTGGGGTAGGCCTTCATGATGCGCGCCATCTTGTCGATCTTCATTTCTTCGCTGGCCAGGATGTCCCATTTGTCGAGCTCGAAGAAGACCATCTCGTAGGGCAGCAGGTCGTTGAGGAGGATGCTGTCGAGCGGCTGCCCGTCGGCACGATGCTTGCGGGCGTTGAGCAAACTGTCGAGCACATGATTCAGCGAGTCGATGGCCTGCTGCGTCTCGGGCGTGGGCACCAGCTCCATCTCGTAGTGCAACAGGCTGTCGATCAGCGTCTCCTCCACACGCTCCTCGCGATTGATGAAGGTGTAATAGGTCAACGTCTTGCGAGTCTCTACTCGCTTATGGTCTACGTAGGCGAATTTGTTGCGTTCCTCTTCGTCGCGCATGTGGAATTTATAAATCACGCCTACCTGTGCGTTGAGCACGAAATCCACTCCCCATTGGGCTCTCTCTACCGACGGTACCCATTCGCGGTCAAAACGGCGCTCCATCCACGAACCTCGCACATCAACCAAAAGACCCAGATTGGGGGTGATGTTGCGTTTCAGGATATACCCCAGATGGGCTTCGCTGCGGTGGTTGGTGGCGTCGGTCTCCGAAAGGCCCCACTTGGTGTGAGCACCTCCATAAATGAAGTGATTATATTTTTTGTAGGGATTATAGTTGGAGGCACCGCGAAACAGTGCGAGATCCAAGAAAATGTCGGCTCCGAAATAGATGTATTTCCATTTCTGTATGTATAGGTTGTCATCGCCGTCATAGGCCCAGTAGTATCCGCCCAGCGAATTGCCCAGCGCATCGGTGCCGCATTGTCCGTTGCCGCCATGTTCAAGCAGCCCGGCATGGTGCTCTTTGGTGATGAAGCCATGGGCATAGCCGCCGCCAAGGCCGATGCGGAAGCCGAACATGGGGAAGATGCGACGTCCGAAGTGAACCTCCCCGTTGCCCGTCAGGCGGTCGCCAAAACGGCCCAGACGGTCGTCGGTGCCATAATAGAGCTGGCCGCCGCCCTGCACCTCCACAAACCAGTCGTCGAAAAGGTGCGAACGCACCCAACCCACACCGCGCCGACCGTTGACCACGGCAGTGTCGTCGGCATGATAGGCTCTCTCATGCGCCACGTAGGTGCTTTTGTCCTCCTGCCCCTCTGCCAGGCTTATCATTCCTGCAAGGGCAAAAAAAACTATTATCTTTCTGATTGTCATCTATCCTAAGTTATTTTTTTCTGTCAGTCATCATTCGTTTGCCGGTTTCAGCTCCTCGCTGAGCCCCGTAGGGGTGAAGAAAGAGCCAGTGGCTCTTTCGATAGCGAAGCGTAGAACAAAAATATATTAGCCGTGGGTGCAAACCCACGGAAACAACGTCCCCACCCCTTTATTTCGAGCCCCGTAGGGGCGGCACATACCTAACCGGTCGCGCCTATTTTCATCATTTGTCGGCTGGTTTCAGCACCTCGCTCTCGTCGGTCTTGCTGTCGCCATAGCCGTCGCCGTAACCATAGCCATACCCATAACCGTAGCCATAACCATAGCCGTAGCCGTAACCGTAGCCGTAGCCATAACCGCCATAGCCATAGCTGTGCTTGCGTATCTTATAGCTGTTGAGGATAATGCTCATGTTCTTGAGCTTACCTGTCTTGTAGAATTCCTCCAGCTCCATCAGTATGCGGCGGTCGGAGGTCTTCTCCTTAATGACGAAGAAGGTGGCGTCGACCAGGCGGTTCACTATGGTGGCATCGGCCACGATGTCGATAGGAACGCTGTCGATGACTATGTAGTCGTACTGTGTCCGTGCCCATGCCACGAGTTCGTCGAAACGGTGGCTCATCAATATCTCGGCAGGGTTAGGCGGTATGGGACCATTATGTATCACCTTCAGGTCGGGGCAAATCTCGTCGTCCATAATGAGTTCGTTGATGTCGTTGTCGCGTTTGGCAAGATAGGTCGACAAGCCGTGACGGTATTTCTCCTTGGTGCCATGCCACGTCTCGCGCTTACGCACGTCGCTGTTTATCAGCAGCACTTTCTCGCCGGCATAGGCGAACGACAGGGCTATGTTGTAGGCCAGCAGGCTCTTGCCATCGCCCGACATCGTGGAGGTCATCATCAGCACCTTGCCACCCTCCACCTGGCCGCACATGAACTGTATGTTGTTGCGCAAGATGCGGAAAGTCTCGTTGAAACGGTCTTTGCCGCTCTTGGTGATGACGCGGCTGCCTCCCTCTTCAACCATGGGGATGATGCCGGCCACCGGTATGGAGCAGTAGGCCTCCACATCTTTCTTGCTGCGGATGCGCACGTCGAGCCATTTGATGAGCATCACCACGCCTATGGGTATCAGCAACCCTATGATGAAGGCTATGGAATAGGTGCGCGACGGAACCGGCGCTATCTTGCCGCCGGCTGCATAGTCCACCACGCGGGTGTCGGCCTCGGTGATGGTCATCTTCAGCGCGTTCTCTTCACGCTTGTTGAGCAGATAAAGGTACAGCTGCTCTTTGATTGACTGCTGACGCGTGAACGACTGCATCTCGCGACGCTGTGTGGGTACCATGTTGATGGCCGTGGTGGTGCGAATCTCCTGGTTTCGGTATTCGCGGATGCGTATCTGCAACGATTCGATGTAGTTGTCTATCGTGCGCAATATGGTGGTGCGCATCACGTCCATCTGCGACTCCTTCTCCGCCACCAGCGGGCTGCCGGTACTCGAGTTGGCTATGAGCTCCTGACGCTCGCGCACCGATTGGTTATATTCGTTGATAAGCTGGTTGACGCTGCCGTTGTTGATCGATATATTGGGCAGGATGGTGAAGGGGCGCGCGTCGAGGATGCGGTTCTGAAGGTCGCGGGCTATGCGCACCGCTACCTCCTCGTCGACCAGCGACTGGGCGTACTGGTTGCGGCTGGTGATGTTGCTCCCCGTCTCGGTGTTCATGTCGCTGATATTGTGCTGTCGCATATAGTTCTCCAAATCGTCCTCAACATCGGAGAGCTCAAGGCTGATAACCTGAAGGCGCTCCTCTATAAACTGGGCTGTGTTCTGCGCCACACGGTTCTTGTAGTCCACCGTATGGCGGTTGTACGACTCTATCCACAGGTTGATGATGTCGATGCCGCGCTTCAGGTTCTCCTCGTTCATTGTCAGACGTATGTTGCCGGCATCCTCGTCCACTATATAGGCACTCATCTTCCCCATGTACATCGACGTGGCTTCGCTCAACGGACGGAACTGTATCTTCACCTCCTCTTTGTCAAGATTGCTGTATCCCGGACGCTTATTGATGACTATCACGCCTTTGGGAGTCACCAAGGTGTCGCCGTAGTTGGCCTTCCAGCTCAATGGGCTGACACCTCGCTCGGTCTCGATGGTGGTCAGCGTGTAGCCCCCTGTATGACATTCGGCTATGAAATTGCAGGCCGGATAGTTGTTGTCGACAAAAAAGGCCTCGATCGGCGACTTGTCGTATAGGTCCTCGTCGCGGAATAGGTGGCTCTGGATGTACGTCACCGTGAGGTTCAGGTCGCGCACCACGTCGTCTATCACCTGACGCGACATGAAGAAGTGGATCTCCTTCTCCGCACTGCTCGGCGTGCGGAAGGCTTTCATCACGTCTTGGTTCACCTGCTGATTGGGCGAGTTGATCTGTATGGTCGCCGCCACTGAATACACGTCGGGACTCATCTTCAAATACAGCCATGCCGCCAGCAGGCACACCACCAACGACACTATTATCCAATACCATGCCGACATGAACAGCTCTATGATGTTGTGTATGATGAAACGGTTGGTGTTTTTCCGCACCGTCGGGGCTCCACTATTGGTGTTGTTTGCTTGGTCTATCATTGTTCTTCTGTTTTTTTTCTGTGTTCGCCTGCTCCTCCGGTCTCGCCGGAGCTTTTATAATCAACTTATTAAACTGTTCAATATGATTGCTTTTCCTATTGCTTCTTCTGGAATAACGTCACGAAAAGGGTTACGAGGCTTACCGCCGTGGTTATTATCGACACGCGGCCCAGCCAGAAGTCGACAATGCGGTTGCTGCCGCGTATGGAGGTCTGCGACGGCCACACATACACCACGTCGTTCTGCTGCAGGTAGTAGTAGGGCGAATAGATGATATCTTTCGACAATAGGCTGATATAGTCGGAATTAAGCACTCCGTTCACTTCGCGCATCACCAGTATCTTGTCCCTGCGTATGCTTATCCCTCCATTGCCGCTGTTGTTTCCCTGGGCCAAGTTGGCCTTGGCTATCAGGTCGAAGATCGTGGCTCGTTCGTTGTCAAATTCATATATCCCCGTGGCACTCTCGCCAATCACGGTGACCTTGAAGTTGGTAATCTTCACGTTCACCGTGGTCCCCGTGGCAAGCCCCGCATCGGCTATCTTCTTCGATAGCAACTGCTCCAGCTCCGTGCAGCTAAGACCCTCCACCTTTATGGTGTCCAACAACGGGAAGTTGATATACCCGTCGCCATTCACACTGTAGGTGGTCAGCGACTGCCCTTCTTCCAGAGTGTTGAGCTTGTTGTTGAACAGCTCGGATATCTGTGGCAGCTTGTGCGTCACCACTATACGAAGCTCGTCGCCTCGCTTTATATGCAACTCCTCCATCGGGGGCATCTTGTAGTAGGTGTTGACGTCCAAATCGTTCAACAGCACATACTCCTCCACTGTGCCGCACGACGTGGCCAACAACGCCATGCCTAAGAATAAAAACAATTTATTGATTATGCGTTTCATAAGTATTATGTTTTCTTTATCTCTTTCCTGTGCTTCCAGGTCCACAGCAGGAATCGGGGGGTCGACACGAAATTGCGTCGCCACATCCGGCGCGGTTCCTTCAGCAGGCGCACCAACCATTCCATCTTCAGCCGCACTATCCATCCCGGCGCCCTCTTCACGGTGCCGGCATAAAACTCAAACACCGCACCTATCGACGCCACCACGCCAACCCCGCTAAGCTCGTCGCGGTGGCGCGCCACCCATTTCTCTTGCTTCGGCGCTGTCATCCCTACAAACAACACGTCGGGTGCAAAGCTTTTGATGTCGGACAATATCTCTCGGCTCTCTTCCTCCGGAATCTCACGACCCCACGACGGCGACCAGCACCGCACCTCTATGCCCGCATGCTCTCGCTCCACTCGCCTCTTTATGAGCGTCAAAACCTCACGCCGACTCCCCATATAGTACACTCGCCCTCCTCGGTCTGCAAGCCGACGCAACAAGTGGCTGTGCAAGTCGTCGCCAGCTATCTTGACAATATTACGCTTGCCATACCATCGCATGGTCAGGCATACCCCCTCGCCGTCGGGCAGGAGGACGTCGCAACTCTCCAAGGCTTGACGGAATTCGCTGTCGTCAAGCGCCGTGACGAACGAATGGGGATTCAGACACGCAACCACTGTGACTCGCCCTTCACCGACCATCACCACCTTGTCAAGGCTCTCGCTTAGCCTATAATTGTAATATTGCTGCATACAAATTAATAGTTCCGTGAAGTTTTGGACAATACTATCGCACGGTCACTCCCATCTGGAAACGCACCATCCCGACACTCTTTTTTTGCCGAAACATTAGTATTTTTATGTCTTTTGTGGGCTCATAATGTTCTTTTATGTCTCTTTTTTCCCCGTTTTCAACGATGCATTATATATTAATTACATACATAAAAAACAGAAAGATTGACATTTATACATTATCGCCACTATTTTTTCATCTCACAAAGATAATGATTTTTTCTTAATTAGCGAAAAAAGATGTACTTTTGCACCCCGAAAAAAATACTCTTTGACGTGAATTTTCTTGACCTCATCATTGCTCTGCCACTCGGCTATCTCATCTTTAAGGGCTACCGCCGCGGCCTGATTTTCGAGCTGGCTTCTCTGGCCGGCCTTATCGTGGGCTCTATTGTGGCTGTCCGCTTCGCTCATTGGTTCGCCTCTTCCGTTGGCCTCAAGGGCGACAACGCCTATCTCATCGCTTTCTTCCTCCTTTTCATCGCTGTGGTGTTCCTCTCTATGCTGGTAGGCAAACTGGTAGAGCGCTCAGTAAAACTCGTCCACATGGGCTTCGCCAACAACATCGCCGGCGCTATCTCGGGGCTCGCAAAAGGTGTTTGCATCATTGGAGTATTACTTTATTTCATCACTTTTATCGACTTGAAAGAACGCATACTAACCAAAGAAACCAAGCAGGCCTCTATGCTTTACTCTCCCGTCCAACGTGCCGGAAAACACCTGGTAGGCCACATGGAGCTTTATATCAAAAACCGTAAGGCTCACATGGACGATGAGCCTTGACAAACAAATCTATCTGAGCCCCGTAGGGGTGAAGAAAGCTCCAGTGGAGCTTTCGACAGCGAAGCGGAGAACAAAATATATTAGCCGTGGGCGCAAGCCCACGGGAATCGAAAATATCCTATCCTATCTGAGCCCCGTAGGGGCGGCATATAACGCAACAATTCAACACTTATCTCCATGCTCATTCTCGCTCCTATGCAAGGTCTTACCGAAGTGCTTTTCCGAAAGGCTTTTAACCGTTCCTTCCCCGGCGCTTTCGACTATGCCATAAGTCCTTTCCTCTCCATCACTCATGGCAACCTGCGCGACGCCGGAAAAAAAGTGGAGGATGTGCTGCCTGAAGCCAACTATGGCTCTATGCCCGTGGTGCCTCAGCTGCTGGGGCATGAAGCCAACGGCTTCGTCGAACTGGCCAACCGCCTCTTCGACCTGGGTTATACCGAGGTGAACTGGAACATGGGATGCCCCATGCGTCGCGTCGCCGCAAAACACCGCGGCTCCGGCATCCTCCCTTTCCCCGACGAGGTGCGCAGCATCCTCGACTTCGTGGCGCCTCGCATCAAACCATCCCTTAGCGTCAAGGTGCGCCTCGGCTACCGCTCCGACAACGAGATAGACTGCATTATCCCCATCCTCAACGACTTTCCCCTCTCGAGCGTCACCGTCCATCCCCGCATCGGCAAACAGCTCTACTCCGGCTCCCCCAATCTGGAAAAATTCGAAGAAATACTGCCCTGCATTAAGCATCATGTCGTCTACAACGGCGATATCAACACAGTTTATGACTACAAACGCATTCGCTCCCGCTTCCCCTCGGTAAAAGACATCATGATTGGCCGCGGCGCTTTGTACAACCCTCTGCTGCCGTCGCAGATAAAAGAAGAATGCGCGTCCGACTTCCCTTCGCCAAACGCGCCTCGCCCTGTGGCCTCCGCCGCTGCTTTTATATCCTCTTTGATGGACGATATTCGCGCCCTGGAAATCAGCGACGAAGCCAAATGCCGTAAAATGAAAGAATACTGGTGCCTACTCTCGAAAGAATTGCCCGGTACGGAATTGAACAAGCGTAAGGTGCTTCACGCCTCTCGCCTCGACGATATCCACAACTTAATCCTCGACATGGCGAAATAAACCAGGGCTCCTACGCCGAGGCCCAACAAGGCCCCGCATACCAAATCGCCCGGATAATGCTTGCCAAGATAGGCCCTGCTGTAGCACACCACCGCGGCCCACACAAACATCACCCACGGCACCCACTCTCCTCGCCACCTCGCTCCCTCTTTTTTGCCACCACCATACAACAGGCTGAAAAACATGGCTATGGCAAAGCTGTTGGCGGCATGCGACGACACAAAACCATACAGCCCCCCTTTGCCGGTATGGAACATGCGCACCCCCTCCATGGCATGACAGGGGCGCAAGCGCTGCACTCCCTCTTTTATGGCGTTGTTGCTGATCTGGTCGGCCAACAGAAAACATAGAGCCACGCCGACCAGCACCCACAGCCAGTTGCCACGGTCGTGGCGCAACGTGGTGAACACATATACCAACAAAATGACTATCAGCCAGCTCCAATGCTGGCTGAAGGTCCATAAGGTCCAGTCTAAAAAGGTGTTGCTGTGGCTGTTTATCCACCAAAATAGGCTTCGGTCAATTGCTTCCATTCAATTTCTCAAAAATCATGTCTTTTAGTTGCTGTATATTGTAGCCCGTCACCGCACTAATCATTATCGTAGGCAATGTGCGCGGCAGGGTACGCTTCAACTGCTTCATCATGGTCTCGTCCATTATGTCGCATTTTGTTACGGCCAATATCCGCTCCTTGTCAAGCAACTCCGGGTTGTATTTCTCCAACTCTTTCAAAAGCACCTGGTACTCGTGTTTGATGTCTAAGCTCTCGCACGACACCATAAAGAGCAGTATCGAATTGCGCTCTATATGTCGCAAAAAACGCAACCCCAGTCCTTTGCCTTCTGCAGCCCCCTCGATGATTCCGGGGATATCGGCTATGCAAAACGACTGGTCGTCGCGATACTTCACTATCCCTAAATTCGGTACCAAGGTCGTGAAAGGGTAGTCGGCTATCTCCGGTTTGGCGGCGGAAACAACAGAAAGCAGGGTGGACTTCCCCGCATTGGGGAAACCCACAAGACCTACGTTGGCCAACACTTTCAACTCTATTATCACCCACCGCTCTTCGGCAGGCTCGCCAGGCTGCGCGTAGCGGGGCGTCTGGTTGGTGGGCGACTTGAAATGGTCGTTGCCTAAGCCTCCTCGTCCGCCTCGCGCTATGATGGCTGTCTGCCCGTTCTCTGTTATCTCGCACAGCTGCTCGCCAGTATCAGCATCACGGCACACGCACCCCAGCGGCACGTCAAGCACCTGGTCGGCCCCCTCTCGTCCCGTGCATAGGTTCTGGCCTCCGTTCTGTCCGTTCTCGGCAAAGACATGCTTGGTGTATTTCAGGTGCAGCAGCGTCCAGCGGTTAGTGCTGCCACGCAGTATCACATGGCCACCACGACCGCCGTCACCGCCGTCAGGACCCGCCTTGGCATTGTATTTCACCCTCAGCAGGTGCGCCGACCCTGCTCCGCCTTTGCCGGAACGGACTAAAATCTTCACATAATCAACAAAATTGGATGTCACTTTTGTTAATGATTTGCAGTGTTATTCCCTTCTCGAATCTATCTCTTTTGCTATGGCCTCGAATATATCCTCAACCTTGCCGAAGCCATTCACCTTGGCATGTAGCCCCTTGCTCTCGTAGTAGTCGGCCACGGGAAGCGTCTTCGCCTCATACTCTTTCAGACGGTTTTTGATGGTCTCTTCGTTGTCGTCGCTGCGACCGGATATTTTGGCTCGCTCAAGCATTCGACGCACCAACTCTTCGCGCGGCACATCAAGGCTCACCATACAGGTCAACCGGCGCCCATGCTTCTCAAGCAGTCGGTCCAATATCTCGGCCTGTGCCACGTTACGTGGAAAGCCGTCAAACAGTATCCCTTGCGTGTCGTTGGCTATGGCTTTGTCTATCATTTCCACTACGATATCGTCGCTCACCAAGCTGCCAGAATCCATGATGCCTTTGATGCGCTTGCCAAGCTCGGTCTGGTCGGCTATCTCTTTGCGAAGCAACTCGCCAGTAGAAATATGGTTCAAGTGGTAACGCTCCACTATAAGGTCGCTCTGGGTGCCTTTGCCGGCACCCGGAGCTCCAAATATGACTATATTTAACATCTTCTCTTTTTTTATTATTTCAAAGCTTCGATACTTCGATAACTCTAAAGCTCAATGCCTCAGAATATTGAAATTAAAATAATCATTTCACCGACAAAATCTCTATGTCGAACACCAAAGTGCTATTGGCAGGTATGGAACCAACAGCCTGAGGACCATAGGCCTGCGAGGATGGCACGATGAGGGTGAGTTTGCTGCCGGCAGGCTGGTTCAGTATGCCTTTCTCCCATCCCGGAATCATGCTCTGCTGCCCCACCACATAGGTCATCGGACTGTATCCGCGACGCGCATCATACATGTCGTTATCCTTGGCAACGCTCTCCACACTGGTGTCGAACACCTTTCCGTCAAGCAGACGGCCTGTGTAGTTGACCGAAACCTCACGTCCGATCTCCACTTTCTGACCATTGCCTTTTTTGTTGACAATGATGTACAGCCCATCCTCGTCGGGTGTGGCTTTAATCTTGTGTTCAGCCACATAATTGGCTATCAGCTCCTTCTCGGCTTCCTGTGCCTGCTCCATATTCTCAAGATAGTTGGCACGTTCCTGGTTGAGCTCCTCAAGGGTTACTATGTCGGTGAGGTTAATCTCGTAATAGAGCTTCATTCCCGTACCTTCTTTATAGTAGTCTGGGAAGTTGACACCACGGGCATGCACCGAATCGGCCTCGATAACGAAGATGGCTTTGTCGCCTATATGCATCATCTTCAGCCCTTCAGGAAGGTCGCCTTTGAAAGCCGGCGCTGTGGCCTGCAGTATGCGGTCGGGAGTTTTCACTTCGCCCAGCACGCTGTCGTTAAGCTTCAGCGTACACGTACCAACCAGTACGTCATTGTCCTGCACCTGCTGCGCCTCGGGATTAACCTCTAAAAATTTATATTTCAGTCCATTAGGGGTTGTTTTGAAACCATCGCCACACGATGCCAACAGCGTGGCACCCACAAATGTGGCAAAAAACATTTTAAGTACTTTTTTCATGATTTTTATTTGATGTTTTACTTTAAATATTTGCTTTTATTTATTTATAATAAAGCTATATAACTTCATTGTTAAACCGTGGTGTCTCCATTTAGCGCACTTCTATATCCATTACGAGTATGGCACTCTGTGGTATGCGGTTGCCGTCGCCTCCTATTCCGTAGCCCAGGTTCGATGGCACTATCACTTTCGCTTTGCTGCCTCGTGGCAATCCCATCACTGCCATGTCAAGCCCTATAATGTCACGACGATGACCGGCCACATAACTCTCTTCTGCATAGTCATATATCTTTTTCCCGTTTATGGCTTCGATATTGTAGCGCACTTCCACCGTGTCTTCCATCTCTATCGTGTGGCCTTTGCCTTCATGGTAGACCCACAGCCTTACGCCGTCGCCCTTCTTCTCCATCGGCCACCCTCGCCGCGCTATATACTCATCTATGACTGTCTCCTCCGATTGCGCTATAGTGCGATTGGCGTTAATCATGTGCTCCTTTATATCCGGCCCTTGTGTAACGGGACGGCCTACCATTGGCGGATCGCCATGGCAACCCGCCAGGAACATCACTGACAACAACCAATATAATCGCTTCATAAACATTTTTATTCCTCTAATTTCTTCTCTCTATTCTCCCGAAGTTCTTCCAACATCCTTTCTTCCAATATTTTCAGCGTGGTGTCGAAGTCGTATTGCGATGTGGCTCCGCTGGCTTTGGTGTGGCCCCCTCCTCCGAAATATTTGTTGGCAAAACGGTTTACGTCGAAGTCGCTCTTGGAACGGAACGACATCCGTACCTGCCCGTCGGTCTCTTTCACCATGACCCCGACATCAACATCCCTCATCATCAGACTGTAATTCACCAGCCCCTCCAAATCCTCTGCCGTTCCCTCCAACTTGGCAAGGTCGGCTGCATTGATATAGAGATATGCAAAGCCCTCGTCGGCAAATATCTTCATCCTCTGGCCCAAAAGAAAACGAAGTATATTCATCTTCCTACAACTGTAGTTGTTGAAAAGCCTGTTGTGTACCTCGGCGGCATGCAGGGGATGACGCATCATCACGGCTACTGCCTCGTAAAGGCTGGGGTCTTCATTGGAATACGAAAAACAGCCCGTGTCGGTATTTATGCCGTGATAGAGACACCGCGCCGTGTTGAGCGTTATGGAGCTTTCTCCTATTATCTGCACAAAAAGCCAAAAAATCAGCTCACAGGTCGACGAAAGGTCCGCTACGGATATCACTTCATCGAACAACTCTCGGTCGGGATTATGATGATGGTCGCATAGAAGTTTGACAGCTTGGCTTTGCTCAAGGGCTTCATCCAGGGGCTCCACCCTGCTGGCATTGTTGAAGTCTACTCCCATTATCAAATCGGCATCGAGCAACGCCTTTTTGCATCGGGCTGGCTCTGCTACAGCGTTGATAATCTTGTCGCTATCGGGCAGATATGAGGCATCCTCCGGAATGGGGTGGGGGAGGACCATGGTTATCCGCGGCTCCTCTTCTCCTACAAAAAAGGACTCGTAAAGCCAATGATAGAAACCCAACATCGAACCCACGGCATCGCCATCTGGGTTCTTGTGAGCTATCAATGCTATATTTTTGGCTTTGCCCAAATGCTTGGCAAAACGCTCAACAGTTTCGTTGTCAAATGTTAAAGGCATACCGTCTACTTAAAAAGCATTTTGCAAAAATAATGATTTTTCGGGAATTAACACGTTATGTCTCTTTTTTATTTCAAACGCACTCTCGGGTCGAGGAAACCATAGATTATGTCGACGAGGATATTGATGATTACCAGCAATAAACAAACGAAGAGTATTGCGCCCATAACCACAGGAAAGTCGTATTTCTCCAAACCGTCGACTATCACTACGCCCATGCCTTTCCAGTCGAACACGTACTCCACAAACACTGCTCCGGCCAGCAGTCCGGCCAACCATCCCGAGGCTGAGGTCACTATGGGATTCATGGCATTGCGCAAGGCATGACGGAATATGATCCTGCCTCGCTTCATTCCCTTGGCGCGGGCCGTGCGAATATAGTCCTGCGACAGGGCTTCAAGCATCGAGCTCTTTGTGAGCTGCACAAGTACGGAAAGCGGTCGTATACCCAATGTCAATGCCGGCAATATCAGGTTTTTTAGGTCTATGTATTCTCCGCTGCCATAGTCGTCAACACTAATCAGATTGCCAAACATGTTAAGGTGCGTCCAGTCGGCCAGCACATAAGCGAAAAACCAGGCTATAAGTATTGCTGCAAAAAAGGATGGCAGCGACATGCCTATGGTGGAAAGGAACAACGTCAACCGGTCTATCCATGAGCCTTGCTTCAAGGCCGACAGGATGCCTAAAAGTATGCCTACCACTAAAGCAAAGGTCATGGCCGTCAATGCCAATACCGCTGTCTGTGGGAATGCGGTGGCTATGATTTCTGTCACCTTGCGCTTCGACTGATACGAGCGGCGCAAATAGGGCGCTTTCACCACGAGCGTCGTGCTGCCTATGGAAAACAATGTGGCGTAGGGTGCGTATTTCTCTGTTGCCAGATACCAGTGGCTCGTAGGGTCTGTATTGTTGTGTAGCGAAAGGGGGGATAGGTCGTTGAGATATGAGAGATACTGTAGGCCCAATGGCTTGTCGCGCCCCAAATCACGGTTTATCATTTCTATGCTCTCAGCATCGGCACGCTGGCCGAGCATCATGCGCGCCGGGTCGCCAGGCAGCACATTGAAAAGGAAAAACACCAACGTCACTACCCCGAATACGACCAGCAGGCCATACAGCATCCGCTTCCCTATATATCGAACCATCGTTTATATCGTTGATTGTTAGTCTGTTTCTTTTCGTCAGTTCCCTCGCAATCCATGTACTACCGACTTCTTCGCCACGAAGTCTTTTAGGTAAAAAGGTTCAAAATAGGCCACATCTTCATGCTCTCCCGATCGCAATTTACGCTCTGCTATCGCCGCCATCCCCATGGCAGAAACAACAAACTCACTGTCGTACACCGCATTGGGATGCATCGAAAGCATCGGGCGGGTCTTCTCGGCTCCATTGCCGATGAATGCCACCGGCCCCTTGTCAAGCCACTCGTCATAACATCCTTGTTCTATCACTTCGGCTCGCGTTTCTCGGAGTTCCTTTTCTTGACTGTAAAATGCTGTATAGCACTCCATGCGTCGTGCGTCTATCATCGGGCACACCATTCCTCGATAGCCCGGATGCTGCGCATAGTAGTGCATCGCCATGCTCTCTAAGGTGGGCACCGCCAACAACGGTATGCCTAGGGCATAGCTCAGCCCCTTGGCACTGCTCACCCCAATGCGAAGTCCAGTGTACGACCCTGGACCCGACGACACGCATACGGCATCCAGCATCCCTGCCTTGCCACCAACCTCTTCGAATATCTCATTGATATACACTGCAAGACGCGAAGAATGGGCATTCGGCTCGTCGCTATTGCGCTCCGCCAATTTCTCCCCGTCGCGCACCAACGCCACGCTGCACACCTGCGTGGCTGTTTCTAATAGTAATATGTTGCTCATTATTGTTCTGTTTCTTCTTCTCCACCCGCTTTTGGCCTGTCGTCAAAAAAGTATTGATAGACACTTGATTCGGGATCTAAAATATCTTTGATGTCTCTGCTGTCTATGGCTATCCATTGTGGCCCCATGATTCGTGGCGCTATCTCACCGGCTCGATAATAATACTCAATCCCTTCGTCGGTTATATGGAAATTGCCATTGGGGCTTAGTCGGTCAATATAATAATCATTAATGCTTAGGTATGAAGTCTGACGGATGGTCTTTTCCAGGCTCTCTCTCATCAGCTCTGTGAGCTTTCGCTTTGTGATGTTCTCGTAGTCAACGAATATGTCTTTCTCCTTTATTTCCTTCCCGTTATCGGCATCATACACCATGAAGGTAACGTCGTCTGCCTCAAACATCCCACCTCGGTTGTCGGTATGGACATACGAGAAACTGTAGACCTCATCATACGATCCTAAATATTCAATGCTAAGCCCTTTCACATACTCCCAACGCTTCGTCCCGGGTTCGTCAGGATGTGCGGCAGCATACTCGTCGTATCTCTTCCGCGCCTGCTTCCCATATCTGGTCACTATTTCTTCTATATCGTCTCCGGACTGATAGTCGGCATCGAAAAATCGCCTGATTAACACCGTGGATATCTCGTCCCTCCGCATCAGCACCGTTGTGTCGTTGCTGTTGCATACTGGTAAATCTATTGTTACACTTATATATATGCCTGTTGTATCGCTATTGTCCAAAAAAGGGTCCTCATAATAACAATGATACTCCGAAACAATATCCTCCTCTTTATCATAGTGTGGACAGGCCATTAACATCAAACAGGCCATAAAAAGTATGGGCAGTCTTCGTCTCATATCATCTCATATCTATTATCTCCACTTTGGGATTCTGCGCCTTGGGGAACATGAAGTCGCTATCAGCCGTTTTCATGCCTTTCTTGTAGTTGCTAATCTGATATTCTCCACTGGTCGAATCGTAGTTGTGCATCTCCATACGCTGTAGCTGCCCGTTGTTGGCATTGACGAAAAGCCTGATTTTGTAGTAGCTCTTTGTCTTCTTGGGCGTAAGGTCTATCACAGCTGTGCCATTCTCCTCCTGACGTATATATTTGGCATTGAAATTCTTGCTATAATTAGCCAATATAGAGGCCGGATTCATGAGGTCGTCGGCACCATCACTCATCTTGTTGACCACCACCTCATCGTTCTCCTTATTCCAATGCCACGTCGCCTCTCCGTCACAATAGATGATATTTCCTTCAAAACTCACCCTATATTTGCCTTTTTTATAAAGCACATCAGCCTTCATACGTGCCGTCTCTTTTTTATTGGCATCCTTGCTGACCATTGTCACAGTGAACGATACTGCATCCGAAGCTATGGCTTGCTCTGCTTTCTTCAATATCCTTTCGGCATTCTGGTCCACATGCCCTTTGGCGGTATGCGTTATCTGAGCCATAGCCGTTGTCATCCCCGCCACAAGCATCATAAGCATCACAAAAATTCTCTTCATTTCTTTATCTTTTTTCTGTTTTGTTTTCACTGTTTGTTTTCTCTGTTTTTTTTCTGTTTGTTTTTCTGTGTTTTTTCTCTCAGCGTTTTTCCCTCTTCTCTGTGTTTTTTTTTCTCTTTTTCAGTGTTTTTTTTTCTTTCCTGCGTCTATTTTCTCTTCCAGCATTTTTTTCTTTTTCCTGCGTTTTCTCTCTTTTTCCTGTGCCCCCCCCTCCCTGCGTTATTTCTCTTTTTTAGTTTTTTTTCTATTTAACGTCCTTCTGTTTTTTTTATTGTTTCGCCGCCCCTCTTTTTCGTTCAGTATGTTGCAACACCGTTGCAACCCTCCTCGTTCAGTATGTTGCAACACCGTTGCAACCCTCCCCGTTCAGTATGTTGCAACACCGTTGCAACCACATATCTCCTTCGCCATCCTATTCAGCATCAGGCATTCTTCTCTCGTTATGGCCTTCGTGTTCCTCCTCTCCGGCCATGGCGCAAGAATCAGAAAATCTCCTCGTGAGCAGGCTTCTATGTACTCCCCTCCGGGTTTTGTGAATGGCGTGAAGCTGTTGGGCGAGAGGAATATCAATGGCATCCTGGCTTCGAGGGCCGCACGCATCACCGCTTTCTCCCCCTCACTTATGGCCGGAGACACCAGCACGGCCCCCTGCCGAGCCTCTGCCAGGTAACGTTCCTTCTCTTGTTCCACTTCCGCAACTGTCAAGCTGCGCGAACATTGCACCTGCAGCTTATAGGGCCTGTCGAGCAAAAAACGGTTCCCTATCGCCGCAAAACTTTGTTCGGCAACGTGAATGCCAAAAATCACACGGAAAAGATCCGGATGCTCTTGTTTAGCCAACAATCGGCGTGGATTGTCCGCCAGATAATCTTTCCATCGCTGCAGCTGTCCCTCTCTAAGCAGGAGCCTATCGTTGTAGCCCCTCTCAAAAACAAGCCCTCTCTCATGCCCCGTATGTTTTTGCCGTTCCGTATGTTGCATCATTGATGCAACCTCATATTCATCGCCCTCCAGCCTGCGCATGGCTTTGTTGCAACCCACCTTAAACCCTTTTATCACATCCCCGAGGTCTTTCCCCTCCATCCGGCGTGTTACGAAAATTATGCCATGAATGTGGTCGGGCATTATCTGAAGTGCTATCACCTTAACCTCCGGATAGTAATGAGGTATTGCATTCCAACAGCGTTCCACCTCTTTCCCCAGTTCCGTCAATGCTATCCCTGGTGCATCAGGAGCTCCGGGAACGCCTTCGCTGCGCCCTGTCAGTATTCCAAACAGTTTCTTTCGCCCTTCTGTGGCAAGCGTCACCATATACATCCCTCGCTGGCTGTAGTCGTGGGCCACGCATCGGCGCTTCATTGAAGGCTTTAGCTCTCCGGCAAAGGCCTCTTGCCGTTTGAAGGTTTCCAAATCCATCTTTCTGCTGTTTTTTTAAGTTTTTTTTGATTTTTTTTAAGCTTTTTGATTTTTTTTTAAGCTTTTTGATTTTTTTTAAGCTTTTTTTTGCTGTTTGCTCTGTTTTTTTGCTGTTTTTGTTTTTTTTTGCTTTTTTTGCTCTGTTTTTTTTGCTCTGTTTTTTTGCTGTTTCCTCCGTTCCGTATGTTGCAACACTGTTGCAACCCGCCAAGCCATTGTCTATGCCAACAATGCCCCTTCTGCCACGATGGCTGCGGAGCCCCCCACCCATACCGTGCCGTCGGCATCAAGGCGTGTGGCCACTGTGGAGGGCCGCCCCATGGCTTCGCCTTGCAGGAAACTGTGCTCCCCCTCCGCTATAACGGCATGAGCGGCGAGGAAATGGGTAAGGGCAGCATTGGCTGTCCCCGTGGCGCTCTCTTCCGGCACGCCGCACCTCGGGGCGAAGTCGCGCACATGAGCCGTATATCCGTCGTCCGACAAAGCAAAAGGATGGATGCTTATAGCTTCATAATGAGCCGTCAAGGCTGCTATAGCCTCCATATTGGGTTGGAGGGTATTTAACACCTCCACCGATGGCACCGGCAGCATGATATCGGGCAGGCCGGTGCTTACCACCTGCACAGGCAGCTCCGGTTCATATCCGTGTATGCCGACGGCATCATAGACGCTTGCCGTCGCCTCTATGGTACTTATGATCCGAGGCTTTGCCATCTGCATCATCACCTTGGGTGCTGCTATCACCTCCAGCTCGCCTGCCAGCGTAAGGGCGCGGCATGGCCCCGAAGCCAGACCCAAGGAATGCAACAGTGCAAAAGTGGCTATGGTAGCATGACCGCAGAGCTCCACTTCGGCGCGGGGCGTGAAATAGCGCAGGTGCCACACTCCGTCATCCTGCCGCCGCACGAAAGCCGTCTCCGAATACCTCAGTTCGTCTGCCACCTTCAGCATCCAGGTCTCATATGGGAATTCTTTCTCTTCCAGCAGTACTACCCCTGCCGTATTGCCTCCGAAAGCACGTTCCGTAAAGGCATCAACAACATAATAATGATACATAAATACGTTTATTTTACTTTTAACAATATGATTATCCGCATTTTCCACAAAGAAGCCTCGGAGATGGGTGCAAACTCCAGTGGAGTGCGCAAAGAAGCTCTGCGCGTGGCATATTATCTTAATAACCCCAGACAAACAGGGTGCAGTCTGGGGATCTGTAAATCAAGCCAGTCCCCGCGTCTCGACCCCTGAAAGGGTGATGAGCACCGCTGAATAAAATCAAATACAGCGAATAAGAGACGCGATCTCAAATTTGGGCCTTTTGCGGATAATCATTTAACAATTACGTAATAATTGAACGATGGTATGTTCCTCAAAGGCTTCGCAGCCATTTTATCTCGTCGGCCCATCGGCTTGGGTCGGGGGTCTCCAAGATAATGGGAATATTGTCGAAACGCTCGTCGTGCATCATGCGGACAAAGAAGTCCTTGCCTACGGTGCCTTCGCCCAGCACTTCGTGGCGGTCCACATGGCTGCCGGCACCTTTCTTGCTGTCGTTGAGGTGCATGGCTCGCAGATATTTGAAGCCCACCACACGCTCGAACTCGTCCATAGTGAACTGGTATCCCATCTCGGTGGAAATGTCGTAGCCGGCAGCTATGGTATGGCAGGTGTCGATGCACACCCCCACGCGGCTCTTGTCGTCAACACCCTGGATAATGCGGGCTATATGTTCAAATTTCCATCCCAGGTTGGTGCCCTGCCCTGCGGTGTTCTCTATCACGGCCGTGACTCCCTCGGTCATGCTCAGCGCCAGATTTATCTCTCTTGCTATCTGGTCCAGGCATTCTTCTTCGCCAATCTTGTTCAAATGACTGCCTGGGTGGAAGTTGAGCATTGTCAGACCCAGCTGTTGGGCGCGGCGCATCTCGTCGAGGAATGCCGCACGGCTTTTCTGAAGTGTCTCCTCGTCGGGCGATCCAAGGTTGATAAGATAGCTGTCGTGAGGAAGCACGTAACGGGGTTCGAAGCCCCTCTCGACAAGTAGTGTCTTGAAGCCCTCAATCTCCGCTTGGGCCAATGGCTTGCTGACCCAGCTGCGTTGATTCCGCGTGAATAAAGCAAAAGCGTTGGCCCCTATGGCTTCAGCATTCAATATGGCGTTCCCCACGCCCCCGCTTGCGCTGACATGCGCCCCAATATATTTCGTCATGGTATCTTTATTTTATGTTAATAGCCATTAATTATCCATTAATTGTTAGGAACTATAATCCATGCAAAAATACAACTTTTCAATGAAATGGCAAAAATATTTTGTCATGTCGGGAAAAGTGTGTATTTTTGCACCGTCTTTGTCGAGAGAAATGACACTGACGGTAGAAGAACTCAATTGCCTTACAAATCACCACCTTGAAGTTGATTCGAGTATCATCTGCAATATTGGTTTTTTGCGCTTTTTATAGGTGCAAGTTGTCCATGATTGTAGATGGTTGTGGTGAACCAGTAAGGCAGATGGAAAGGCTTGTACCTTTTTTATTTGGCAATTATGCACAAAACTTACAAATACACCACACAATGAAAAAACACAGATTATTGATGCTAATGTTAGCATCGGCAGCAGTCCTCTTTACTGGCTGCGGAAAAGAATCACTATCCGAATCCGGAACCGCCCCTTCCGGGGGTGGGATGGCATGGCCTGAACGCAGAATTAGCAGTATTACAACTAACGATTCTGTTACACCAAGGTCAATGAAATGCCATTTCTCTTGGAATAATAATAAAATATCTGAAATCGCGTATACAGATATTTATGACACTTTAAGTTATTCCTTTACCTATAAGGACGATAGGGTTGTCAACACTCATATCTCAGGTCGAAAGGGCGGAGTTGATTTCGAATATCTTTATTCCAATGGAAAAATCAACAAAGCTATTATCCATATTCCTTTGGATCCTGAGGACTGGTACCTTCAGGGATTAGACGAAGAGCATCTGCCTTACGTAACTGTAGAGTATGATAATGAAGGTAATGTGTCGAAAATCAACACGTACTATTGGTACAATACGCATAACGAAGATGCGGAAGATGCGTTAGTATTACGTAATGTGGGAGAAAAAATTTATTCATATTCAAATGGTAATGTTACAAATGCTTCATTCTTTGATTATTCTGATGCAGTTTTTACTTATGATAATCATCCCAACCCTCTATCTTTCCCAGTAGGTGTAATTGAATCGTTGTCTTACCCGTTACATTTTGATAAGTTGTGTATAGGGTACTCAAAATATATCTTTGATATAAAAGGCTATAATTGTTTCTTTGGTAATTTATTGGTAAATAAGAACAACATAACAATGATGGGTGGCAAGCATCATGAGACGAGAACATTCAGCTATGACTATGATGCGTCAGGAATGTATCCTACCACGATGTATATAGTGGTTGATGACAATAAATATCCCTTATTTTATTATACTTATGAAAACTAAAAAGAAACCTGTTTATAATTGATTTTATAACCCATAGGGGCGGCAAAGAATAGTATTCTGCCGCCCCTATTTTTAGTCATGATTATATGCTGATTCAAGTAAATACTTAATATCAAAAGACTAAGTATTTCGAAAACATTCCACACACCGCAGTAAACCCCACACTGACACGGTGTAGGATAAGGTTTGATGGTTGTGCCTATACCACGCTGTCAAATTCATTGCGGCGGATGAGCAGTGGATAGCGCTCCGGGTGGCGAAGGCTGTCGATTTCCAGGTCAACGTCTAGTGACGGCCACTCGATGGCATTGCGTCCACTCATGCGAACATCGAGTACATCATTGATGGAGGCATCACGCATCCACGGCACTCGATTGAACGAAAGAAAATAGTCATGCCCGCAAACAGACAACAGTAATCCTTGGCTGTTAATCATCAATACGTTTGCCAATGTGTCTCTGGTATTGGACTCTAAGGTCGTCGGCATAGGTCTTTACTATTATGCTTTCAGCAGGAAGTTGAGGTCGTCTGTAAGACTGTACTCCATGGTGTTCTCCATCTTGGTTTTGAAGACTTTCATCTTGTTGGGTTTCCCGATAAGGGAGAGCTTGCCCTCTTCGAGCAGCAGGGCCGTTGCCTCGCGTATGGCAGCCACGGTGGCCTTGGGGTTCACCATGATATACTCCTTCAGGCGGTCGTCGCGCGTCTCGCCGCCATGCTTGGGGTCGAAGAAGTCGGTGTAGTGAGGGTTGATCTGGAAAGGCACCAGCCCCATACAGTCGAACGATGCCGGCATGACGATGGGCATATCGTTGGTGGTGCAGAGCGTCGGACCTGCCACATTGCTGCCGGCACTCCAGCCCATGTAGGGCATGCCGTCGAAGGCACGCTGGCGGATAGCCTGCATCAAGCCGGTGCGCTGCAACTCGCGCACCAGATGGAATGTGTTGCCTCCTCCCACAGCTACGCAGTCGGTGTCGTATACAGCATTCACGGGCAATGCTTTATGATGCACCGATGTCAGCTTCACGCCAAACTCCTTATATACGGCGGCCACCTTGGCTTCGTAGGCATCATAGCTCTTTGTCAAACCATTTGGGGCCAGCGATACGCCTGCATAAGGAATGAAAAGCACTCGCTTGACGTTGTGGCGTTTGCAAAAGTCGGCAATCATGTCCTTGCACCAGCCCAGATAGGCCTCGCCTCGCATGGTGCTGTTGCTGATGAGAAGAAGATTTCGTTTATCCATAGTTGATTATTTTATTGTTCTTTATAGATTTTCTGGAAGCCATAGACATTCTGGATTTTCCGGATTTTGTGGGGGTTATAGCCTCTCTATATCCTCTGGCTTCTAAGGAGAATTCTATAGGTCAAGGGTTGCGTAGGTGGCGTTGCGCTCTATAAATTCGCGGCGTGGCGGCACGTCGTCGCCCATAAGCATGCTGAACGTGCGGTCGGCACTGGCGGCACTGGCTATGGTTATCTGGCGCAGCTGACGGTTCTCGGGGTCCATGGTGGTCTCCCAGAGCTGCTCGGGGTTCATCTCTCCAAGACCTTTGTAGCGCTGCACGTGCACGGCACTCTCCTTGCCTCCGCCAAGGTCTTCGATGGCTCGCAGGCGGTCGTCCTCGGTCCAGCAATAGACGTTTTTCTTGCCTTTCTTGACAGAATAGAGCGGGGGAGTGGCCAGATAGACATAGCCATTCTCTATCAACTCTGGCATGTAGCGGAAGAAGAAGGTGAGCATGAGGGTGTCGATATGCGAACCGTCGACATCGGCATCGGTCATGATGATAACCTTATGGTAGCGCAGGCCTTCCATGTTGAGGGCTTTGCTGTCGTCGACGGTGCCCACCTTCACGCCAAGGGCGGTGTAGATGTTGCGGATCTCTTCGCTCTCGAAGGCACGGTGCTGCAAGGCTTTCTCCACGTTGAGGATTTTGCCTCGCAGGGGCAGGATGGCCTGGAAACGGCGGTCGCGGCCCTGCTTGGCACTTCCGCCTGCCGAATCGCCCTCCACAAAGAATATCTCGCACACCGCGGGGTCGCCGTCCTGACAGTCGGCCAGTTTGCCCGGCAGACCGCCGCTGCTGAACACCGTGCCGCGCTGCACCATCTCGCGGGCCTTGCGGGCTGCCTGGCGCGCACGCGCAGCAAGGATAACCTTGTCGACTATCAGCTTGGCCTCGTTGGGATGCTCCTCGAGGTAGTTCTCCAGCATCTCGCTCACGGCACTGTCGACGGCGGCACGCACCTCGGTGTTGCCCAGCTTGGTCTTGGTCTGCCCCTCGAACTGGGGCTCGGCGACCTTGACGCTGATGATGGCCGTGAGACCCTCGCGGAAGTCGTCGCCCGAGATGTCTACCTTGGCCTTGGCAAGCATACCGCTCTTGTCGGCATAGGCCTTAAGGGTACGTGTCAGTCCACTGCGGAAGCCCGTCAGATGTGTGCCTCCCTCGTGGGTGTTGATATTGTTGACGTAGCTGTGGAGGTTCTCGCTGAACGAGGTGTTGTACTGCATGGCAATCTCGATGGGGATGTTCTGCCGTTCACCTTCGATGTAAATGCAGTCGGGCATCAGGCTTTCGCGGTTCTCGTCGAGGTATTTTATAAAGTCTTTCAAACCTTCCTGCGAATAGAATCGCTGTTTGAAGGTCTCGCCTTGTTCGTTCTTGTTGCGGCGGTCCTCGATGTTGAGCTCTATGCCTTTGTTGAGGTATGCCAACTCGCGGAGGCGGTTCTCAAGGGTGGGGTAGTCGTATTCTGAGACGGTGAAAATCTGCGGGTCGGGATGGAAGTGGATGCGGGTGCCTCGTTTCTCGGTGGTGCCCACCTCTTTGACGGGATAGAGGGGCAGGCCTCGGCTATACTCCTGTCGGTAGATCTTGCCGTCGCGGTATACCTCCGCCGTCATGCTGTCGCTCAAGGCATTGACGCAGCTGACACCTACGCCGTGCAGACCTCCGGAAACTTTGTAGCTTCCTTTGTCGAACTTACCGCCGGCATGGAGCACTGTCATCACGACCTCCAGAGCTGAACGGTGCTCTTTCTCGTGCATGTCAACAGGGATACCACGCCCGTTGTCCTCAACGGTAATGGAGTTGTCCTCTTCGATAGTGACATTGATCTTGGTGCAATAGCCGGCCAACGCTTCGTCGATGGAGTTG
Source organism: Bacteroidales bacterium (assembly GCA_017446745.1). Classification (GTDB taxonomy): domain Bacteria; phylum Bacteroidota; class Bacteroidia; order Bacteroidales; family P3; genus Colimorpha. The sequence continues at coordinate 52,265 of JAFSQF010000067.1, read as the reverse complement.
TCCACCACCTCGTAAACCAGATGATGCATGCCTCGGAAGTTGACATCGCCTATGTACATGGCCGGACGCATTCTGACGGCTTCCAACCCTTCAAGAACAGTGATGTTATTTGCGCTGTAGTTCTCTTGTTTTGTGTTGTTTATATCTTCACTCATCTATCTTTTCTTTTTTCTTTTTGAATTTGCAAAAATACTAATTTTTTCTAAATTATTAACAGCTTTTTACGTGCAAGAATTATCAACAAAATGTGAATAAATTTTTTGACAACTCATTGTGTTGTATATCAAGTTATAATACATTATTCATCGTTTTTTTAATGAACAATATCTTATATGTGTACAATATTATCATTATTATTTTGTTATCTTTGCAAACTCGAAATTGCTGTCATTGATTGTGAAGAAATTATTGTGGCTGTTGATATTAAACCTTTTCCTCATCTCTGCCCGGGCTCAGGAGTTCCGTTGCGGAGTGAACATTAATTATCAGAAACTACAAAGCACTACCCAACAGTACGAGACCGGCGACATCAAGATCTTCGAGACCATGAAACGCGACGTGGAGGATTTCGTCAACAACCGTCACTGGACCAACCTGGAGTTTGAACAGGTGGAACGCATCGACTGCTCTATCACTATCGTTCTCTCACAACGAACAACGGCCACCGACTTCGGCGGCCAGATCTCTGTCCAGCTACGCCGTCCGGTGTATAACTCCAACTACACCACCGGCCTTTTCAACTATATGGAGGGAAGCAACGACCTCCTCTTCTCGTTCAACGAAAGCCAGCCTCTGGAATTTGACCCCAACAGTTTCTACGACAACCTCTCATCGACCCTGGCATACTACTGCTACATCATGCTGGGCCTCTATTTCGACTCTTATGGCCCCAACGGCGGCGCCCCTTTCTTCGACATGGCACAAAACATCCAACAAACTGTCAGCAGCATGGCAGGAAGCCAGTATAAAGGATGGCGCTCCGGCGACAGCCAAAAAGCACGCTACTGGTTTATGGAAAACCACACCAACTCGGCCTACGAAGCCTTGCACAGCGTCTATTATTATTACTATCGCCTTGGCCTTGACATGATGACCAAAGACCAGCCTCAAGCACGCGCCAACATCATGCAGGCCCTTAAATACCTGCAACAGGTGCATAAAAAACGCAGCAACCTGCTCTCCGTCACCCAATTTTTAGATATGAAAATCGACGAGATCGTTTCCATTTTCACCCCGGCTCCCGCCGAAGAACAGAAAGAGATATACACCATAATAAAAGAAATAAGCCCCATAAATGTCACCAAACTGAAAGACTGGAATGTAAAATGACTTTTTCCCTTCGAGACTTCGAAACATAGGAACTTCGAAACATCGAAATATCGAAGCATCGAAATATCGAAATATCGAAGCATCGAAACCACGAAACATAGAAACCACGAAACATCGAAACCACGAAACATCGAGATATCGAAAAATAATCATCGAAATAACGACACTAATCTAAAACCCAAAATATAATATCATGACTCAAATACCCATACAGAAAGAAACGATAGACCGCATTGCGGGCAACAACAAGATTCAGAATCCCGGCAAAGCCAGCATCCGCGAGATGCGCAAGATGATCCAGGATGTCGAGGCCGAGACGGGCATCCGCTTCGTAAAGATGGAGATGGGCATCCCCGGCCTGCCCGCTCCCAAGATCGGCGTCGACGCTCAGATCGAGGCCCTGAAGAACGGCGTCGCCTCTATCTATCCCGAGATCTATGGCACTGCCGACTTCAAGAAAGAGGCCGCACGCTTCGTGAAGAACTTCCTCGACATCGACGTCACGCCCGACTGCTGCGTGCCCACCGTGGGCTCTATGCAGGCCGGCTTCGCCAGCTTCCTTACCCTTACGCGCTACGACGCCAAGAAAACCAAGGTGCTCTTCATCGACCCCGGCTTCCCCGTGCAGAAACAGCAGTGCCGCGTGCTGGGCATCCCCATGAAGAGCTTCGACGTTTATGAATACCGTGGCGACAAGCTGCGCGACAAACTGGAAGAGGAGCTCCGCGACGGCGATGTGGCATGCCTTATCTACAGCAGCCCCAACAACCCCGCATGGTTCTGCTTCACCGAACATGAGCTTCAGATCATCGGCGAGATGGCCAACAAGTATGGCGTGGTAGTGATGGAAGACTCCGCCTATTTCCTCATGGACTTCCGTAAGGACTACAGCGTGCCCGGGCAACCTCCTTTCCAACCCACCGTGGCTAAATACACCGACCGCTACGTCATCATGATCTCCGGCTCCAAGAGCTTCAGCTACGCCGGCGAACGCATAGCCATGATGGTGTGCAGCCCCAAGCTCTTCAACATGGAATGCCCCGACTTGGCTCGCTACTACAGCCAAACCCAGTTGGGTCGCGCTCTCATCTTCGGCACCCTCTACTGCCTCTCGTCGGGCACCGCCCACAGCGTGCAGTACGCCATGGCCGCCATGCTTAAGGGCGCCAACGACGGCACCTTCAACTTCGTCAACGACATCAAGGAATACGGCGCAAAGGCCGCTATCATGAAGAAACTCTTCACCGACAACGGCTTCTTTATTGTGTACGACAAGGATATGGGCGAAGATATCGGCGACGGTTTCTACTTCACCTTCTGCTACCCCGGCTTCGGCGGCGTCGACCTCCTCAACGAGCTTATCCGGTATGGCATCAGCGCCATCGCCCTCGACATCACGGGAAGCCACAAGCAAGGCATACGCGCCTGCGTGGCTCTGGTGCAACGCGACCAATTCCCCGACCTTAAAGCCCGTCTGGAGAAATTCCACGCCGACCACCCCGTGAAATAAATATCCCTCCACCCAATAAAACGAACAGGCCAGCAATAACTGGCCTGTTCGTTTTATCTCTTTATAAGCGTTTTTGTCGTCATGCCCATGCGAAGCAGATAAATGCCGTCGGGCAGGTGGCTTATGTCTATCTCTGTGCGTCCCTGACATTGCAGGGTCTTCACAAGACGCCCCATCATGTCATAAATGCTGACCAGACCACCCTCGGCGACATCCAAGGTGAACATGCCTCCGCAGGGATTAGGGAACACTCGCATTCGGCAGTCTGCATCGGTGGCCTCTATTGCATTGCCTGGAATCCATTCAAGACAGCCTATGTCGGTGCGTCCTCCACGCTGCCGACCGCTATAGTCGAGGTCGTAGGAATAAATGGCACCACGCAGTGTGTCGCCGGCATCCACCAGGGGCGAGAGGCTGCTAAGATGCCAGTCGCCCAACTCTTCGGAAACACCCACCGTGGTGTCGGGCATGATAAAATAGGGGCCGAGGCCTTCGGCAGGCCGGTTCTCGTGGGTCAGCCCGAAATTGCTGTTGCTGTCGCGCTCGCCAAAGCCCTCGGCAGCACAGAAGGTCATCGTCAGCGTGCCAGCAATGGCCATGGAGCTGTCGTTATGCCACAACACTGTGTTCCTTATCTTTGAATTGCCAGAGCATAACAGTCCGACACCTTTGTTGCACACTATGTCGCAACCTTCAACGGTGCCTCCGTTCGCTGCAACACCGAAACCGTCGTTGTGTGCCACCAAGCTATTCTTCATTGGCACCCCGTTCAAAATGACGGCTCCGCAGCGGTTGTTGTAGAACTTGCTGGTGAGCACCATCGAGGAGCTGGTAGAGAGCGCAGCACCATCAGGACTGTCGCAACGATTGTTGGCGAAAATGCAGCGTTCCACTTTCACGCCCCCCTCCAATGTCACTGCTGCACCCGACGCGGCATAGCCGTCAGTAAAGCTAATGCCATTAAGGCTGCATCCGCCTATGTTGCTCGGGACGTCAAGTATGCGACGCTGCCCCATGCCGCTTAGCACCGTGTTGCCATCTGAGAACATCCGCCCGTCGGGGCTCTCCTCCGTTCCGTCGAAGCCACCAAGCAATGTGGTTCCTCTCGCAATTGTGAAAGCCACCTCCGCAGCAGTGTCTCCATAATAGACGCCGTTCTTCAGCCATACCTCTCCTCCGCCATAGATGTCAAGCGCCGACATCACCTCTGACCACTTGCTGGTTGCATTGCCCCATGAGGTGCCGTCGCCTGTGCCGTCGGGCGACACATGGTAATGTCCGTGAAAAGGCCCTATACCCGACGGCTTGATGTCGAACACCGCATCCTGACGGGTGGAGTAACCGTTGACACTCGACAGGGTGTACCAGCCGTTGCCACTGCCACTCCATCCAAAATTGAAATGGTAGTATCCGCTATTACGATAGCCATCGCACACGAAGGCATGTCCTCCAGCACTGCTTTCTCCGCTATAATAGACCGGCAACAACTGGTTAAGGTTGTCTTTCAACAACGAATCCCAGATGTCGTTATGGGCGTTTTTGCCATGGTAGTATGCATTGAAATAGCCAAAATATTTTAGCGCCGCGGGAACGTCGTTGCTATGCGCACCACTGCCACTGGTATGATTGACATTCTCATAATTCATCTTGACGGCAACGCCACAGTGGTAGCATAGCAGCGATACGGCCGCTTGCTCCTGACTGGGGGAATAATAGTTGACGTAGGCGGGCATGAGGTCGTAATTGTAGTATGCCGAATCGAACTGCGCACTGAGGCTGCCATAAACACTATGAAAGTAGCTTCTTTGCCCGAAGCCGGTATTGGGATAGCGATGATAACGAATAATTTGAGCCATGGCCGTCGCCACACAGCCCGTCAGTGCTCTGCCGTGGCACGAATAGCTGCCTCCGCTGTATAGGGGACAGTAGTTGTTGTAGCCTGCCGTCTGGTCCCACTCCGTCTCTAACAATGCTTCCACCGACTTGCCCCTTTTGGCTCCGTAAAAGCTGCCGTCCCTGCCCTTCAAGGCCTCCCATTCTCTGCGCCACTCTTTCTGCTCCTTCTCTATGGTCGCGGGGAGACTGTAGCTATGCATCACTGCATCAACATCATCCACGTAGCCCTGAAGCCAGCTCGTCAGGTTTTCCACTCTGCTGCCCTCGTCCCAGACGCCTTTGAAAGAATAGCCTATCACTGGTGCAAAATCGTCAAGGGCACCGGCGATGACAAAGCCATAGTTGCTGAGGTCGAACACATAAGCCACACTCAAGCCCTCATCTGTACGCAGCGTGGCGCGATGGGGCATACTGTCTATCTGACTTCGCTGTTCATTGCATGCCATGAAAAACAACGTAGCTTCGCGTGCTTCGTCAATACTGATGGCTTGGGAAGCGACCTGGTTGGACAACAATACTGCAAGGAGTATCGGCAAAAAACGTTTCATATTTTCAGATAGCGTTTTACGTTGTCTATAACAATATCAGCACGGATGTCGAAAGCCTCTCGTGTGGCGTAGCCAATATGAGGTACAACAATACAATTTGGTGCCGACAGCAGGGCATGGTCGGCAGCGAGGGGTGGTTCTTTCTCGTAGACGTCGATGCCGGCTCCGGCAATACGGCGTTCTGTCAATGCTTTGGCAAGCACGTCGATATCAACCACATTACCACGCGCGGTATTGATGAGTATTGCTGTGGGTTTCATCAGCGACAACTCGTGCTCTCCTACGAGGTGGTAGGTGTCGCTGTTCAGTGGCACATGCAATGTGACGATATCGCTTAACGTCATGAGCTCGTCGAGAGTGCAATAACGCGCACCAAGTGACATGGCTTCCGGACGTTCGCTGCGGCTATATGCCAACAAACGGCACCCGAAGGCTTGGGCAAGACGCATTGTTGCAAGGCCTATGGCTCCTGTACCTACCACACCGACTGTCTTGCCACGCAGCTCTCGGCCGAGGAAAGTGCCACGGCTTCCGCTGCCGCGCGTGGCAGTGTCAAGAGCCGTGATACGACGATAGACATCAAGCATAAGCCCTATGGCCAGTTCGCTGACTGCCGTTGTGGAATAGCCGGCGGCATTGCTCACTTGGATGTTGTGGCTGCGGCAATAGCCCATGTCGATATGGTCAAGGCCTGTGAAAGCAACAGACAGCATCTTCAGGCTCTTGCAGCGCTCCATAACTGACGACGTGAGTTTAATGTTGGAAATGATAACGATATCCGAGTCTTGCATCCTTTCTGTCAATGTGGCATCATCCTCTCTGCGGTCGAGGAAATAGGCAAATACATGTCCTTTGGAGGCAAAAAATGCCTTATGTTGCTTCAGGGTCTCTTCCGACATCCCTAAGGGTTCTACACAAGTGATTTTCATATAATAAATATTTGTTGTTTATACTTTATGTGATTTACTATTCGTTTAAAACCACACAGCATTCATCTCCTCTTCTTGACAGAGAAGCCGAAACTGCCGAGTTTTGCACCCAGTGCGTAATATTTGCCGTGCGAATAGGCTAAGGGGTGGGCGTGGTTGAGCTGGAACGTGCCTGTCGAACGGTCTATCAATCCCTCCTCGGCATCTATGGCCACAACGTTGGCCAAGAACATGTCGTGAGTACCCAACTCGCGGATATCCACCACCTTGCATTCTATATTGAGAGGCGATTCAGCTATGAGGGGTGCCTTTACGCACTGAGCAGCCTGTGGCGTCAAATGCATCTCTTTGAATTTGTTGCACTCCCTTCCGCTTTTCACGCCACACCAATCGGTGGCACGCACCAACTCCTCAGTGGTGAGATTTATCACAAACTCGCCGCAACGACGGATAATGTCGTAGGAATGGCGCTGTTTTCGCACTGATATATAGCACATGGGCGGGTCACTGCATACAGTGCCCGTCCATGCTATGGTCAGTATATTGTAATTGCTTGGCTCATCACCGCAACTCACCATCACGGCAGGAAGCGGATATAGCATATTCCCTGGTTTGAAAGCTACTTTTCCCATGGTTCTCAATCGCGTAGTTTCTTCTCTATGTCGTCAACCCAGCTGTGGAACTGCTTGTCGGTCTCGTTGAGGTTCGCCACCGTTTTGCAGGCATGCAGCACCGTGGCATGGTCTTTGTTGCCACAGTGCAGACCGATGATGGCCAGCGACGAGGTGGTCAGCTTCTTGGCGAAATACATGGTTAGCTGGCGCGCCTGCACAATCTCGCGTTTGCGTGTAGACGACTGTATGCTCTCTACTGGCAGGTTGAAGTAGTCGCACACCACCTTTTGTATGTAGTCGATGGTTATCTCCCTGGTGTTGCTTTTCACAAACTTGTCAATCATCTGCTTGGCAAGGTCTATGGTTATCTGCCTATGGTTGAGCGACGACTGCGCTATGAGCGACACCAGGGCTCCCTCCAGTTCGCGCACGTTGGTGTTGATGTTGTAGGCTATATAATCTATCACATCCTCAGGCATCTCTATGCCGTCGTTGGCCAATTTCTGATGCAGGATGGCTTTGCGTGTCTCCACATCGGGGGTGCCAAGGTCAGCGGCAAGCCCCCATTTCAGGCGCGAAAGCAGACGGGGCTCAAGGGTGCCCAGCTCGGCAGGTGCCTTGTCGCTGGTGATTATTATCTGGCAGTTGTTCTGGTGCAGATGGTTGAAAATATGGAAGAAGGCCTCTTGGGTATGTATGCCTTTATTGGCCCAAAACTGGATGTCGTCGAGAATCAGAAAATCTATAATCTGATAGAAATGAATGAAATCGTTGGTGTTCTTATTTTTCACAGCTTCCACATACTGCTGTAAGAATTGCTCGGAGGTGACGTAAAGCACCGTCATGTCGGGATGCAGCTCTTTTGTTTTGATGCCTATGGCATGTGCCAGATGGGTCTTTCCCAAGCCCACGCCGCCATGCAGCAAGAGCGGGTTGAAGCTTGTGCGTCCCGGATTTTTCGCTACAGCATAGCCGGCCGAACGGGCCAGGCTGTTACAACTGCCCTCAACAAAATTCTCAAGCGTATAGTTGCCATTGAGCTGTGAGTTGATTTTTAGTTTCTGTATGCCGGGGATGATGAAGGGATTGGCTATCTCTCGTCCATCCTCCGGAGCCATTCTCAAGGGCACACTCTTAGGGCGGTTAACAGTGGCTTGACGCCCCGACGAGGGCAGGTCGGTGGTGATGGGGGTCTCGTCTATACTGGTGTCCATAAGAATACTGTATTTCAACATACCGTTGGGGCCCAGCTGTAGCCTGATGGTACGTTTTAGCAGGTCTATGAAATGCTCTTCAAGCCACTCGTAAAAAAACTGACTAGGGACGCGTATCGTGAGCACATTGTTTTCCAACTGGATAGGAACAATAGGCTCAAACCAGGTCCGAAAAACCTGTATGTTCTCGGGACCAAGGTTATCCTTGATAATCTTTAAGCAGTTTGCCCAAACAGTTTTATAGTTCTGCATCGCGTATTTGTTGTTTCAATATGATTATATATGCGTTATAATGTTCTTCTATGAACCAAAATTGTTTTGCAAATTTCCAACAATTTTTCTTGATAATTTTCGTGAAAAAAATTTGCATGTTTCATAAAAAAACAGTAAACCGAAAACGCCCTCCATTAGCCCGCAGATTGTAACAAAAATAAAATTTCTTTAATGACAATAAATTATTGCCACATTAACCAAAAAACGGCCTATAAATATACACTTTTTTTCTCAAAACAAATTAAAATATCATTTTTTTTATCATTTTTTTTTGAACGTCATCACTGTTGAAAATAATGTTATTACGAATTATGATACACTGAAAAATAATTACTTATGTCAAAAGTATAAGTATCAATATGGCTGTTTAAAACAATAGATAACAGGCATTATGAAATCTAATTCATTGCTCATGACATAACATCAGACAGCCTCATAAGTAACTGTTCAAAATTAAATAACCTCTTGTCGTAGCCCCGTAGGGGCGACATATATTAGCCGTGGGCGAAAGCCCACGGTACAAACCAGGCAGTTACATTGAGCCCCGTAGGGGCGACATATTATAAATAATGTTCCAAATAGCATCCCAATATGTAAACTATTTTTGCACGATTATTTAATATATGTATACATATAAATAAAAAGAGGACTTTTTCGGAGTCCTCTCTCTTTTGTATGAATCGAAACTCTAAGATGTGGATGCTTAGGCACCGATTTTTGCTTTGTAGGCAGCGGCATCAAGCAGGTTGTCGATGTCGGCAGCGTTGTTGGGACGGAACTTGATGATCCAGCCTTCGCCATAGGGGTCGTTGTTGATGGAGGAGGCATCCTCAAGGGCGCTGTTGAACTCTACGACCTCACCGGTGCAGGGCATCAGAAGGTCGGCAACGGTCTTCACAGCCTCGATAGAACCGAAAGCCTCGCCGGCCTCGATTGTGTCGCCCTCGCAATCAACATCAACGAAAACTATGTCGCCAAGCTCGTGCTGTGCATAGTCTGTAATACCGACAATGGCTATGTCACCATCCATTTTTACCCATTCGTCGTCCTGGGTATACTTCAAATTTTCAGGAATGTTCATAATTTATTTTTATTAAGTGTATTGTTTAATATTAATTATTAATTTAATCTACTGCATTTTAAACACCTCATTCGGCCTCAAAGACACCTTGTTTTGAGATTTCAAAAATACTATTTTTCAAAATAGTGACAAAATTTTTTTAGTAAATAAAAAAAAATAACTACTTTTGCCTGCGAAAAAGGAGACGTAGAATGTGGCGTAGATACGCATAATCTCATCTGAATTAATTATTTGACCTTTTTACACCACTATTTGCCGACAGGCAAAAAATGGTTGAATGGCACGAAGAAGCCTGTGTTCCCACGGCCATTGAGGTTCTTACCATTAATATTTTTTACACTACCTTAATGTATAACATTTCCGAATTGTCAACGAAAGCTCATATCCAGCTTATTGAGATAGCCAAAGAACTGGGAATATCAAGAGCCACTCGTTTAGATCCCCAAGAATTGATTTATAAAATTCTTGATGCTCAAGCCGCTAACCCTTCTAATGCGCCAACCGCTAAAACTAAGCAGGAAACCTCGGCCGGACCCGTCACACCCTCCGACCAGCAGCAGCCTCACCCTCGACGCGCTCGTCTTAAACCTATTCCTGTCGCCGAATCGAACGTGAAAAAATATCAGGCCCATAAGGACCAAGGCCTGATTGTTGTCCCCAAACGGAAAAAAGAAGACAAGAAAATAAAAACTCCTACGCTCTTCAGCGAGAACTCTTTTGATGACGAACACACCCTTTCGCTCAACATCAACGACCTGGAAATCCCCGTCGTCCCTACTGTGCCCGACGTGGCAAGCCCGCAGGATTATATCCAGAAACGTAACCAAAACGCTCAGGAAAACGTTGCTGAAAACCCACCTGCCGAAGCCCCGGCTTCAACAACCGATGCCAGCGACAACAACGACAACAAAGAAGTCCAGAAGAAACCTCGCCGCGGACGCCCGCCACGCAAGGCGAAAATATTAGAGGAAAAAAATGAATCTGACGCAACCTCTACAGAACAGCCGGAGGTGACCGAGACCTCTAATGCGTCGGAGGCTCCAGCAGAAGCAACAGAGACTAAACCGGAGAAACCAAAGCAGTCAAAACGCAAGAAGAACAAGCAAAAAGAAGAAAAACAGGAACAGCAACCTGAGCCTAAGGAAACTACAATTCAAGAGCAGACGTCGCCAAGCACCACCGAACCCATTGCACCTAAGGAAGTCACTGACGACAACAGCAACTCCGACACCACCACCAACAACAGCAACAACAATAATAACAACACCACCACCAACAACAACCAGCAACCTGCCGATCAGAATGGCAAACAGGGCAACAAGAACTTCAAGGATAATAAAGATTTTAAACAGAGAAACAACCGTAAAGTTGAATTCCCATTTGAGGTTGAAGGGTTTGTCGATGCCGAAGGTGTGCTGGAGCTGCAACCCGACGGTTCTGGCTTCCTGCGTTCGTCCGACTACAACTATCTTGCCTCGCCCGACGATATCTTTGTCGCCCAACAACAGATACGCTCCTATGGCCTTAAGCCAGGCGACACGGTGCGATGCTCTATAAGGCCTCCTCACGATGCCGAGAAATATTTTCTGATGGTGAAAATAAAGGAAATCAACGGACAATCCCCTGAGAGCATACGCGACCGGGTGCCCTTTGAAGCCCTCACGCCTCTCTTCCCTCAAGAGAAATTCAAACTTACAGGACATCCACAGGAATCTTTCTCGACCAGGGTAATCGATATGTTTACCCCCATCGGTAAAGGACAACGCGGACTTATCGTGGCACAGCCTAAGACCGGTAAGACCACTCTGCTGAAAGAAATTGCTAACGCCATAGCATACAACCACCCTGAAGTCTACCTTATGGTGCTGCTCATCGACGAACGTCCGGAAGAGGTCACCGACATGCAGCGCAGCGTCAATGCCGAAGTCATAGCATCAACGTTCGACGAGCCCGCCGAAAGGCATGTGCGTATCGCCAACATCGTGCTCGAGAAAGCTAAACGCATGACAGAAAGCGGACAAGATGTCGTCATCGTCCTCGACTCCATAACCCGATTGGCACGCGCCTACAACACCGTTCAGCCGGCTTCCGGCAAGGTGCTGTCGGGTGGCGTAGAAGCCAACGCTTTGCAGAAACCTAAACGCTTCTTCGGCGCCGCACGCAAGATTGAGAACGGTGGCTCGCTGACCATCATAGCCACTGCCCTGACAGAAACAGGGTCGAAAATGGATGACGTCATCTTCGAAGAGTTCAAAGGCACCGGTAATATGGAACTTCAGCTCGACCGCAGACTCGCCAACAAACGCCTCTGGCCGGCTATCGACATCGTCAGCTCTTCAACCCGCCGCGACGACATGCTCGTCCCGCAACACATACTCGCTCGTATGCAGGTGCTCCGCAATCACCTCACCGACCTCAACCCCGTGGAAGCTATGGAGATGCTGAAACGCTATATGCAGAACACCCGCGACAACGAAGAATTCCTGATGTCGATGGACAAGTAAGCTGTCAAACAATTCAACCTACACACGTATAATATTTTAAACCGCATCGCATTGAAAAGAGGATTTGGAAGCGATAATCATTCGGGCGTAAGTCCCGAAATAATTGAAGCAATAAATAACGCTAACCACGACCATGCATTGGCCTATGGCGACGACGAATGGACCGAACGCCTGAACCACCTGTTTCAGGACACCTTCGGCCCAAACGCCAGGCCTTACCTGGTTTTTAACGGCACCGGGGCCAACGTGCTGAATATCGACGCCATGTGCAGGTCCCACCATGCTGTGATATGTGCCGAGACTGCTCATATAAACGTCGACGAATGCGGTGCCCCACAGAGAATAGTGGGCTGCAAACTGCTCACCGTCGACACTCCCGATGGCAAACTGTCGCCCAGCCTGGTACAAAAGCAAATGCATGGCTTTGGCTTTGAGCATCATTCCCAACCTCGAGCTATCTCTATCACGCAAAGCACCGAACTGGGGACACTCTACAGCATAGATGAAATCAAAGCCCTGGCCGACATGGCTCATCACCATAACATGTACCTACACATGGACGGCGCCCGGCTGGCCAATGCCGCCGTTGCGCTGGGATGCACCATGAAAGCCATGACCTCCGACGCCGGCGTCGACTGCCTCTCTTTCGGCGGCACCAAGAACGGCATGCTCATGGGCGAAGCGGCAGTGCTGCTCAACCCGGAGCTGGATATCGACATCAAATACCGGCGCAAGCAAATGGGACAGCTCTGCTCGAAAATGCGTTTCATGGCCGCACAATTCGAGGCCTACCTCACCTCTGGGGTTTGGAAACGTAATGCCGCACATTCAAACCACATGGCTCAGCTCCTGTACAACGAACTTCGCAATGTCGACGGCATTAAAATAATGTACCCCGTTCAGGTCAACAGCGTTTTCGCACAGCTGCCACGACAGGTTTGGCAGGCCTTGCAAAAAGAATACTTCTTCTACGATTGGGACGAGGAGATGGACGTGGTACGCTGGATGTGCTCTTTCGACACCACAGAAGACGATGTACACCAATTTGTTGCAGCTCTAAAGAGACTTATGTGAATAGAATGCCGCCCCCACGGGGCGGCATATTTCACAATTGCTCCAGGGGAGATTACACCCATACAATCCAATACTTCAACAAATACAACTATCGTCTTACGGAGAGCTTGTCAACCACCTTGGATTTCCATTCGGCATAGTCGCCCTGAATAATATGCTCACGTGCTGTGCGCACCAGCTCAAGATAGAACGTAAGGTTGTGAATTGATGCAATCTGCAGCCCCAGAAGCTCCTCCGACTTAATCAAGTGGTGGAGGTAGGCCAGCGTGTAGCATCGGTCGGCTAAAGCATGCGATGTGGGGTCGATGGCATCAAAACAATGCTCCCATTTCTTGTTTTTTATATTGATGGTGCCTTCCCAAGTGAAAAGCATGCCGTTGCGTCCGTTGCGAGTGGGCATGACGCAGTCGAACATGTCCACGCCACGCTCGATGGCTTCGAGAATGTTGGCCGGAGTGCCTACACCCATCAGGTAGCGGGGCTTGTCGGTGGGAAGTATGGCATTCACCACCTCAATCATCTGATACATAACCTCAGTGGGCTCACCCACAGCAAGGCCGCCAATGGCATAGCCTATGGCGTTGTGGCTTGCCGCATGCTCGGCACTTTGGCGCCTGAGGTCGGCATATTTGCAGCCCTGCACAATAGGGAAGAGGGCCTGCTGATGACCATAGAGGGGTTGCGTCTCATGATATCGTTTCATGCAGCGGTCCATCCAACGGTGGGTCAATGCCATCGACTTCTTGGCATAATCGTAAGGCGACTCCCCCGGTGGGCATTCGTCGAAAGCCATCATTATGTCGCTGCCTATCTCGCGCTGTAGGTCTACGACCTTTTCGGGAGTGAAAACATGACGCGAGCCATCAATGTGCGACTTGAAGGTGCACCCCTCCTCGCTCAACTTCCGGTTCTCTGCCAGCGAGAAGACCTGAAAGCCACCGCTATCGGTCAATATTGGCCTTTGCCAGCCCATAAACCTGTGCAATCCGCCGGCAGCCTTCAGGCTGGGCGTCCCGGGACGGAGGTAGAGATGGTAGGTGTTGCCAAGGATGATTTTGGCGTCGATGTCGTCGGTCAGCTCCCGCTGATGCACGGCCTTGACAGACCCTACAGTGCCTACAGGCATAAAAATAGGCGTCGGTATGTCGCCATGATCGGTATGAAGCAGGCCGGCTCTTGCCTTGCCGCTGGTGGCCAATAAATCAAAATGCATAAAGCTATTAACAAGTTATTATTATATATCAAATTAAAAATCATATATTTTCAATGAATCCTGTTGAAAAATAATCTGTTTTTCGGAATGCAAAGATAGCAACAATTTGCTTATTATTTTTACTTTTGTAAACGCTAAAGGATAACAAAATGGACTTTTCATACCTTTTAAATGACGCACTTACACTGTGTTTGCTTATCATACTATTAGTATCATTTCTTTTTTTATGCTTGTGGTATGGCTTGGGATGGTTAAGGATGGGACTATGGAAAGACAACCGTCTTCCCAAGGGCAAGGATTTCCCCGACAAGGACCTCCCCTCGGTGTCGGTGGTGCTCGTGGCTCATAACGAGGCTGACGCCCTGAAAAAAAGCCTCCCATACTTGTTGGAGCAAGATTACCCCAACTTTGAGGTCGTCGTGGTGGACTATACCTCCACCGACGACACTCGCTTCGTACTTCGTGTGTGCAGCGAGAATTATCCCAACCTTAAACCCGTCATTTTCTCTCACGACGTCAATATGTTCCAGGGAAAGAAATATCCTCTCTCCATAGGTATCAAGTCGGCCAGCAAGGATGTCATCCTCCTAACCGAACCGAACTGCCTCCCCTCGGGTTTCAATTGGATCCGGGAGATGATGACGGGATACGCGCACGGCGCTGACATTATTTTGGGCTACAGCCAAGTGAAGCCTCAGAAAAGCTTACTGAACGCTTTGGAACGCTACGACAACGTCACCGGCTCGGCACGCTTCCTCGGTAGGGCTCTGTATAGCGTCCCTTTCACCGGTTCGGGACGCAACCTCTCGTTTGGCAGGGACTTCTTCTTCGCTAAAGGTGCCTTCATCAACCAGTACAGCTTCCCGGAAGGCGCCGACGACCTCTTCATCAATCGTAATGCCACGAAGAAAAACACTGCCGTGGTGCTCCGCAACGGCGCTGAAACCATTCGCGAGAGCCATCCAACGATGCACTCCTGGCGGCTCGAAAGACAGGACCGCATGGCTGCTCGACGGCATTACAGCATGGCACAAAAAATAAACCTGGCTTTCTATCCCCTTATGCAGATGCTCTTCCTGGCCTCCCTCCTCTGGCTTTGGATAGGCGGCACAATGATGTGGCAAATACTCGCCTCGGTGCTGGCCATCAGAATAATATGGGAATTAATATGTTTTTATTTCCTGTCTAAATATTTCAATATCAAAAAACTAACATATTTCGCAATATTTTTTGAACTTTATTTTTTGATTTCAAATACTTTTTTGTGGCTTGTCGCGTTATTAAGGAAAAAATAACAGAATGGAGTTGAACACACAACTTACAACTGATAAAGCACGACGGGATTACCAACTCGTATGTCGGGCACGCGAGGAAGGCGACCAAAGAGCCTATGCCGACCTGATGCACATGTACCGCGAGCCAATCTACCTGATGTTGCTCAAAATGACCAACAATCCCACCGAAGCCGACGACCTCACCATCGAGGCCTTCGGCAAAGCTTTTGCCTCGCTCCATCTCTACACCCCCACCCACGCCTTCAGCACCTGGCTGTTCTCCATTGCCACCAACAACTGCGTGGACTTCATCAGAAGAAAAAGACTTCAGACCATCTACCTCGACGACATCAGAACCACTTCAGACGACGAGGTTTGGGAATACCCCATCCCATCGGAAGCCAACAACCCGGAAGAAACCGTCATCCACCAACAACGAGTGCAGATGCTCCGCCAAGTGGTGCAGCAACTGAAGCCACGCTACCGCCGACTGGTAGAACTACGCTATTTTGAAGAGCGCTCTTACGAGGAAATTGCCGAAGAACTGGGGCTTCCTCTCGGCACCGTCAAGGTACAGCTTTTCCGCGCACGCGACCTGCTGCAAAACATACTGCGCGATAAACGCGAAGCTATATAAATAAAGTGGTATGTAGAATTGTTTAATTGTTTTTTAATATTTGTAAATCTTTAGATTAATAAGACAGCTTAGTGTGGTTTAATAATGAACGTCAACCTAAAAAATGAACGATAACGAACGAGACCGAAGTGGCGACGGTGCAGGACCCGTCGCAGAAAGTACAGAAGGCTGTAGACAGCCATTGCCATACAGGAACTGCTTTGGCAGACAAATGGTGGGCAGCATTATATTGCTGCTGACTGTTTTTTTTATGCCTTCCCATCTCTCCGCCCAGCTCCGCGGACTCTCGTTGACCGTAGATATCGGACCCACATGGTTCGACAATTCCCAAGCCTCTTTTTATAACGGCGACATCAGCAACGCCAATACTTTGCTGCGTATCCTCCATAGCGAATCC
The DNA here is from genome assembly GCA_017446745.1 of Bacteroidales bacterium. Taxonomy (GTDB): domain Bacteria; phylum Bacteroidota; class Bacteroidia; order Bacteroidales; family P3; genus Colimorpha. The sequence continues at coordinate 35,772 of JAFSQF010000067.1, read as the reverse complement.
TACGGCCCGCAGATCTGGAACGACCTCACCGAACAGGACCTCATAAGCAGCGCCGTACAAAACTACCGCGAAATCGAGGTCGACAACTACGGCAGGGATTTCTATTATCGCATCGCCATGCAAGTGGGCATGGGCTTCCGTTATGATTTCGAGAACAGCCGATGGGGATGGCTTGTACGCTTCGACTTCGCCAAGGCCGAGGCCAACGGCATTATCCAGCTCAAAAGCGGTCGCCAAACGGGGATGCTGACCAACAAGGATGCCTACGTCAACTGCCCAGCCCTCGGACAAGAACGCCGCATTTATATCGACCTGGGCATTCTGCATAAATTCAGACTCGGCAACGGCTGGGATATCGAGCTATCCCTCGGCGGCAATGTCAACAACACCAAAGTGGAGAAAAGCGACGTTATGATTGCCGGACGGACCTACAGCATACTTGACGTATGGCAGGGTCAGACACCATCCTCGTATGTGGCCAGCTACGAATACATCAACCAGGGTGGCATTGGTCTTGGCGGCTTCGCATCATTAGACGCCGGCATCACCCTCCCCATTGGCACCGCCATGAGGCTGGGCTACACACTCTACTATAATCGCACCAACCTGCAGGGCTACAACACCTTCGGCTTCCACCACGCCATCAAGCTCAGCGTAATCCTCAACAAATTTTCGTTCAAATGACCCGAGGCCTGCAAGCAGACCAATAATAGTGCTTCACAAAACACCGTTACAAAACAATACAACACTTCAAACGCTAAAACATTCAAACAAATAATATGATAGATTTCGAACCCCTGTCTGAAAGCAGACACCATCATTTTGCCAAAGAGCTCTTCGAATCGGCCTTCCCCGACGAGGAGCGGCCTCCGTTTAGAAGCCTCGAAGACCGCGACGAGCGCTTCCATTTCCTTGTGGCCACCCTCGACGATGAGCCTCTGGGAATATTGACCTATTGGGTCTTCGAGGATTTTGCCTACATTGAACATTTCGCCATCGACCGCGACTTCCGCAACCGCGGCTTGGGGAAAGCCTCTATGCTCAGCTTCCTGTCGCAACACCCAGGACAAGTGGTGCTGGAAACCGAACTGCCATCCACCGAACAGGCCGACCACCGCTTGGAATTCTACACCGACCTCGGCTTCACACGCAACCCTCAAGAATATTGGCAACCCTCTTATCATGGGAAAAAATCATTAGCACTACAAATGATAGTGATGTCAAAATATGAGCTGGACGACGGCGAATTTGACGAAATGCGCGACATTCTTTACCGGGAAGTGTACCACTATAGCGGCAAAAAAACAAAATAATTTAATTTTTTTATTCCATTAATTCAAATAGATAAGTCCTCTCTCGCGAAAAAATGAAAAAAAAATTTGGTCAGTATTGAAAAAGTGTGTACTTTTGCAACCGATTTCGAGAGAAACAAATGATGGCTCCTTAGCTCAACTGAATAGAGCATCTGACTACGGATCAGAAGGTTGCAGGTTTGAATCCTGCAGGAGTCACTAAGAAAAGAGGAAAGCAATTTCCTCTTTTTTTTATTTCCCATCATCTTTATCGCGCTATCAAAACGATAGCTTTGCCAATGCGACGTGGTACGCGGGCGTCCCCGCCTGCGGCCGTGCCGGTAAGGGCTGTAGGCGATAACTGGGAGGCGACCGCATTCTGCGGTCGCGTAACTACAAAAAAGATTTTGTCGAGCCAATGTTGTACCCCGAAAAATAAAGTTACACCTTCGCCGAATGCGAAGGGCTCCTTGCCTGTGGTTGCCATTGGTCGGGCTGGGAAGCCCGACCTCCTACATGTAGCGAAGCTTTTAGTTTGACAATGCGACGTGGTACGCGGGCGTCCCCGCCTGCGGCCGTGCCGGTCAGGGTTGTAATCTGGGAGGCGACCGCATTCTGCGGTCGCGTAACTACAAAAAAATGTGGCTCGCTTGTGGAGCCACATTTTTTTGAGGGAGGGTAAGAAATTAAACGTTATCCGGGCAGATACGTTTATTTGCCGAGAAGGGAGGAAATCTTGCTATAGACGAAATCCCATTTCAAATATACGGCAGCGGCGATGGCAAGGACAAGGATGACGACAACAATCCAAATCCATCCGCGGCGTTTGCGTGGCAGATGGTCGATGTCGGCGGCATTAGGTTCTTCAATGGGATGTTCCTCGTGGGATACCTCCTCTGTTTGTTGTAAGGCTGTAGCGATGCCGTCGGCCCGTTCCCTTACAGCATTGGAAGGTTCAGCGGCCTCGTCGACCGTTGCCTCGGGTTCCGGGCCAGCATTGGGGAGGGGCTGCTGCTCCTCTACCTCAGCGGGTTCAGCCAGAGGGGTGGGGGAGGACTCGTCGTCGTGAATAAGCGGAGCAGCATGAACCGGGCGAGGCTCAGGAGTGAGGTTGCCAGAGAGCATGTCCTCCATTAATTTGTGAGCCTTATGGTCACTAATAGGACGCGTGACGAAATTGGTGGCGGAGAGGTTGGTGGCATGCCCACAGTAAGGGCATGCCTTTTCCTCATTATAGAATGGCCTTCCGCAGTGGCTGCATTTTATAAGTTTCATAACGGATTACAGGTTAATGTTAAAAAGGATTTGACAATAAAAGAGAGAACGGTCACCATTCGCGAGCTTCCTCAAAAGGTTCATTTCAGATGTCTGTCGAACCAGTCGATGAAATTGCGATGCCAGAGGAGGCTGTTCTGGGGCTGCAACACCCAGTGGGTTTCATCGGGGAAGTAGAGATAGCGAGCGTCGAGGCCTTTAAGTTTGGCGGCATTATAGGCCGCCATGCCCTGCGAAGCCACTATGCGGAAGTCGAACTCGCTATGCACCACGCAGATGGGGGTGTTCCATTTGTCGACGAAGAGGTGAGGGGAGTTGCTGTAGCTTTTCTTGGTTTGAGGCGTGTTGGCCCAGTAGGGGCCACCGAGGTCCCAGTTGGTGAACCAGAGCTCCTCGGTCTCAAGGCTCTGCTGCTCAAAGTTAAACATGCCGTTATGTGCCAGGAAGGCTTTAAAGCGATGGTTCTCGTTATGTCCGGCAAGCCAGTAGATGCTGAAGCCACCGAACGAAGCGCCGCATGCTCCCATACGGTTCTTGTCGATTTGGGGCTTGTTGGCGAAATAGTCTGCTGCCGTCATATAGTCTTTCATACAGAGTCCACCGTAGTCGCCGCTGATTTCCTCACACCAGGCGGTGCCGAAGCCCGGGCATCCGCGGCGGTTGGGGGCTATGATGAAATACTCGGCGCCACTCATGACCATGAAATTCCAGCGGGTGCTCCAGAACTGGCTGACCATGCTTTGAGGGCCACCCTCGCAGTAAAGCAGGGCAGGGTAGACCTTGGTGCTGTCGTAGTTATAAGGATAGATAAGCCATGTGAGCATCTCCTTGCCATCGTGGGTCTTAATCCAGTTCTCCTCGACTTTGCCCATACGTACTTGCGAGAGGATGTCATCGTTGAAGGTGGTCAGCTTAGTACCCTCCTGCTTGTCGTCGCTGAGGTTGTAGGTGTAGACGGCGGCAGGATATTGCATAGAGACCTGAGTGGCATAAATCTTATTGCCCACGAGTTGGAAGGCGTTGACGTTGTGATAGCCGTGGCTGATTTGGCGGATGCCCTTATCGGCCACATTGAAAGCGAAAATCTCGTCCATGCCGCGGTACATGACCACGGCAAGCAGCTCGCTGTCGTCGTCGGTCCAGCTGATGCCGGTGACGCCATAGTCGAAGCCCTCGGTATAGTCGGTGCGTTCGCCGGAGGTGAGGTCGAAGACCATAAGCCGCAGTTTGTCGCTCTCATAGCCGTCGCGTTCCATGCTTTCCCATGCTATCTTGCTGCCGTCGTGGCTGAAGACGGGGTTCTGGTCGTAGCCCATGATGCCTTCCGAGATGTTGACGGTTTTCCTTTCAGCGATATCATAAAGGTAGATATCGCTGTTTGTGGAGAGGGCATAGTCCATACCCGTCTTTTTGCGACAGGTGTAGGCAATGCGCTTGCCGTCGGGCGAGAAATTGAACTGCTCGATGCCGCCCCAGGGGCGCATGGGGCACTCGAAAGTGCTGTCGATGATCGCCGTGCTGTGCTCCACATCAAGGGTCTCGCCAAGCTCGGCAAGGAAAATCTGCGGATATTCGTCGACCCACTGGTCCCAATGGCGATACATGAGGTCCTCGTTGATGCGCCCGGTGGTCTTGTCGAGGCCGTCGAAGAGCGGAGCGACATCCGAGGCGCGTTGCACGGGCATAGGGGAGATGTAAAGCACATATTTGTTATCATTAGAGAGTTTGAAACCCTCAATGCCGTTGTCGAAAGTGGCCAAGAGCTTCTCAGCATTAGTGTTCACATCGATGCTAAGCATTTCATTGCCACGGCAGAAGAGCAGGGTGTTGTCGTCCTGCCACGCGGGGTTGAACTCGCTCTTGGCGCTGACCGTGAGGCGTTGCGCGTCGCCGCCAGCCGTAGGCATGACGTAGATCTCGGCATTGCCCTTGTTCTCATCCATATCGTAGTAGGTGAGAGTGTAGGCCAGCTTGCTACCATCGGGCGACACGGCGACCTCGCCCATCTTGCCCAAAGCCCACATCACTTCGGGAGTGAAGCGCCCATCCTTGACTTCGATGTTAGTCTTTTCGACTATTTTTTCGGAATTGACATCTTCCTGCTTCTTGGCGCATGATGCTAAAAGCGCAACAGAAGCAATTGCTATAAAGACTTTTTTCATAATGTTATATATTGTTTTTCATTATTTCGTGTATTCGTTTTTGAGAGTGCAAATTTACACATTTTTTACAAAACAGCCGTTTTTTTGTTTATTTGGTACTATATATAATATATTTTTGCATTCCATATGCAATAATTTTAGTAATTTTGCAAAATAAGTTTGAAATAATAATGCACTAATATGAGGCGATTTTTTTCTTTAATCATTGCTTTAAGTAGCTTCATACATTTCGTTAACGCCCAACAGAATATAGCCATCCATGGTTCGAGTGAGAATGCTGCCGGACGCAAGGTGGAGCTCTACCGGAGCAGTGACCAAATTTCAAAAGCCGAGGTTCTTATCGACAGCTTCAGGGTGGGGGAGGACGGACGCTTTGAACTACGTTGCTACACCAACTACCCCATGATGGTGACCATGCAGGTAGAGAACTACTCGCAGTCGTTCTATGTTGAGGCAGCCCGCGAATACTCTGTATTCATCCCCTCATTCGATTGGAACCTTGACGAAAAACGCAACGTCTTTTTAGACCCTGAGCCACTGCCCCTTATCTTCCAGAACATTCCTCCCGACGATATCAACCTGATGATCGACAGTATTGATAAGGTGATAAACGATTTCATCTCCGAGAATTATTTCTATTTCGACCAACGCTTTAAACCATCTGTATATTACTTTGATAGTCTGCAATATATAGTAAACAGACTCTATCCAGATACGCAAAGTGATTTCATCAACCGCTATAAGACATACCAGCTGGCCGAGATAAAATACGCCATGAAATTCGACACTCGGAAAAACTTAATCAACAAATTCATACGAAACAACCCTATCCTCTATCAGGACGAGAACTATATGTCGCTCTTCGCCACGCTGTATGCCTACAGCATATCCAAGGGCACAAAAGACATCTCCGTATACCGGCTTTCGCATTGGGTCAACAACCTTGACCTGAAGACTTATATAGACTCTTTAGGCACCGACCCACTGTTGCGCCACGAACAGGTGCGCGAACTTGCAGCTCTTCAAGCCCTTTACGAATCGTACTACAACTTCAAATATTACGACCCTGAGATGGTGGTGAAGATGATTGAAAAGCTGTCGCAACAGACCAAATTCCCCGAACATCGCCAAATAGCACGACACATACTCGAAGCGATAAATGGTGCCGAGGCGGCAACAGAAAACAACATTTTCGCATTGCCCAATGTCGACAAAAAGATGGAAAATCTAAGCGATCTGCAAGGCAAATGGGTATACCTCTCGTTCGTTCGCGTCAATGAGCCGGCCTCAATCTCAGAGATAGAGACAATAGCTCATTTCAAAGAGAAATACCTTAATCAGCGCGACGACGTTGAGCTTGTCACCATAGCATGCGACCGCGAATTTCAAAAAATGTTCCATTTCCTAAAAAATACGCGACGAGGAAAGCAATTCGACTGGACATGGCTTCATTTCAACGGCAACTACGACCTTCTTCGTCATTTCAAGGTGACCACCTTCCCGTGGTTCGTACTGATAAATCCTGACGGTCAGATAGAATACGACATCACGCCAGCACCAAGCACCGGTTTCCTCGCCAACGGCCCCTGGAACAAAAAACAGTAACAATAAAAACAACATCACACATATCAATAACACAATATCGAAAAAAATAACATCAATCATGATAGATAGCATATTACAAACAGCAGTAGCCAACGCGTTAAAAAAACTATACGGTATCGACGCCGTTTCAGAGAGCATCGTGCTTCAGAAAACAAAAAAAGAGTTCGTCGGAGACTTCACCATCGTGGTATACCCGTTTGTGAAACAGGCGCGGAAATCGCCCGAGGCGGTAGCCAACGAGCTGGGGGCAGCAGTGAAAGAGGCTGTACCTCAGATTGTGGACTTCAATGTCATCAAAGGATTCCTCAATTTCAGCGTCAGCGACAGCTACTGGCTCGACTTCGCCAACCAGGTGGCAGATGACGACCGTTATGGCATCAAGACAGCAAAAGACGATGAAGCCCCTGTGGTTATAGAATTTTCTTCACCCAACACCAACAAACCGCTACATTTAGGCCACATCCGCAACAACCTGTTGGGGTGGTCGGTGTCGCAGCTGCTGGCAGCAAATGGCCGCAATGTAAAGAAAGTCAATCTAGTGAACGACCGCGGCATACACATCTGCAAATCTATGCTCGCCTGGATGCGCTATGGCAACGGCGAGACGCCCGAGACCTCGGGCATGAAAGGCGACCACCTGGTAGGCAAGTACTACGTAGAGTTCGACAAACATTATAAGGAAGAGGTCAAAGGCCTTATGAGCAAAGGGATAGAGGAGGAGCAGGCAAAACGCGAGGCCCCGCTGATGGTAGAGGCACAGCAGATGCTGAAACGTTGGGAAGATGGCGACAAAGAGGTTCGCGACCTCTGGGAGAAGATGAACAGCTGGGTCTACGCCGGTTTTGACGAGACCTATCGCAAAATGGGTGTCTCGTTCGATAAAATATACTATGAATCAAATACCTACCTGTTAGGTAAAGAGTTAGTGCAGAAAGGTCTCGACATGGGAGTTCTTTTCCGTAAGGAGGATGGCTCGGTATGGTGCGACCTTACCGATGCCGGACTGGACCAAAAGTTATTGCTCCGCAAAGACGGCACTTCAGTCTACATGACCCAAGACCTGGGGACCGCCTTGCTCAGACAGAAAGAATTCGGCGCAGACCAGCTGATTTACGTTGTAGGCAACGAACAAGACTATCATTTCCAGGTACTGAAGATTGTTCTGGGTCGTTTAGGGTTCGACTGGGCCGACAAAGTGTACCACCTCTCGTATGGCATGGTTGAACTGCCCAACGGCAAGATGAAATCGCGTGAGGGCACCGTGGTTGATGCCGACGACCTCATCGCTGAAATGGAAGCCACTGCCGAAGAGATGTGCCGCGACAGAGGCAAGAACGACGAACTGAGTGCAGAAGAACAGAAAGAGCTCTATCATACCCTGGCACTCGGAGCTCTTAAATATTTCATCCTCAAAGTCGATCCCACAAAAACCATGCTTTTCAACCCTGCCGAAAGCATTGATTTCAACGGCAATACAGGCCCCTTCATACAGTATACACACGCGCGCATCCGCTCCATAGTGCGCAAAGCCATAGGAGAGAAGGGCATAGAGCTGGCGCAGCCCTGCAAGGCCGTGACAGTGAACGACAAGGAACGCGAAGTTATAAAACTGCTGCATGATATGCCGTCGACCGTCGAACAGGCCGCAGCGGCCTATAGCCCGGCCATGATTGCCAACTACAGCTACGAACTGGCCAAAGCGTTCAACAGCTTCTATCAGGACACGCCGATACTGCGCGAGAGCGACCCCGAGAGGATGCGCTTCCTGGTACGCCTCTGCAACTCTGTGGCCTTCGGACTGAAAAACATGATGTCAATCCTCGGCATTGAAGTGCCGGAGCGGATGTAAGTAGATTGTTTTATTACGGGGCTCAGATTAATAGAGTATTTCGATTCCCGTGGGCTCGCGCCCACGGCTAATATATTTAGTTCTCCGCTTCGCTATCGAAAGCTCCACTGGAGCTTTCTTCACACCTACGGGGCTCACTCTGACAGAATATCGTTACACCTTATTGTTTTACTGTTACTTAATAGATGATATACACCGAAGACTTTACATTGTCGACATTGTTATGCGACGAGGACGACGTGCTGACCCTATGGGGATTGGCACGTTTGTTTCAGGATGTGGCCGGCGACCAATCCGATATGTTTGGTGTGGGTTTTGAAGGCCTTAAACCAATGAATAAAGCATGGGTGCTTACTCATGTATATTACAACATTTTACAAATGCCAACGGCAGGGGAGAGGCTAACCCTGAAAACATGGGCGAAACACGATAATGGCCTTATAGCCCCAAGAGATTATCAGTTGGTTGATTCTGACGGTAATATCTGTGCCGCCAGTGCCTCCAACTGGGTCATCCTTGACATGGACAAACGACGCGTGTGCCGTCTGGGCGACATCATTGAGAAATACGAAAAAGAGGATTGCCACGCAACAGACCATATCAAACTTGAAAAAATCAGGATGCCAGAAGGTATGGAGGTTATAAAACATATAGACGTTCCGTATTCGTCGTTGGACCATACACGACACGTGAATAACGCTGAATATATTAAATGGATTTGCGACTGTGTTCCAGAATTGTGCCAACCAAGAAGTAATGGACGACCAGAAATCAAAGATTTTGAAATCAACTATCTGAAAGAGACCAAATACTCAGACCGAAATGTCGACGTGCTATACACAGACAATAATGGAAAAAAATATTTCCAGCTTACCAACGCCGGCGGTATTTCTGTCAATGCCGTCATGAGAATTGGCTAATTCTTTTTGTCTGTTCCATTTTGATAATTTGAAACTTGATAATTTGAAACTATGGGTAATAATCTTGTAGACTGCGTGTAGTGATACGCGCAGTCATTTTTCCTACCCTCTACTTAACATAATGGAAATTGTGTTGCAATATAGACCATAAAAAAGCATCCCGTTGCAGGATGCTTTTTTATGTGTATTTTTTTAAGTCGACCTAAGGGACTTGATATAATTAATTGCCTTTTTCGAGTTGCTCGATTCTGGCCTTGATGGGTTTCGACTGGTCGTACATCTCAAGAGCTATATAGCAAGCGTTGAGAGCCTTGAGGCAGCCATGCAGCTGCGGACGGTACTGTCCAGCAGCTTCCGGGTCAAGAGAATCGATGTAAGCGATAGCAGACGTCAGATAAGGAATAGCCTTGCGGAGATATTCGTTACGTTCCTCGGTCAGCTTGTCCATAACGGCCTGGTCTTCGTCGGAGAAGCTGCCAGCTTCAACCATTTTGTTGATAGCGTCGCTCTTGTCGGCAGCGCGGTTGTTCATCATACTGCCCATACCATAATTGGCTTCGAACTGGTTGGCTTCGAGCTCAGACGAAGTTTTGTACATCTGTTCTGCCGTAGCATAATCGCCAGCCATCTCGTGAATACCTGCTGCAGCGCAAAGGATTTTTACATATTTGGGCTGGTCGTTCTTGCTTTCTTCCACAGCCTTGTCGGCCAGTTCCATGCCTTTCTTGGTGTTGCCCATCCACACGTAGGCGTTGGCGAGCATAATGTTAGCCTGAGGATCTTCGGGCATAGCTTTGGTGTAACGCTCGGCGGTCTTAACCACATTGGCGGTGTCCTTAGCCTCGATATAAACGCCGTACATAACCTGATAGACGTGAGGCATACGGGCTTTGAACTCTTTAGAAAAGGTGCTTTTGCGCACCAGCGGGCCGTAGTATTTCTTGACGCCGTCGTTGTCTTTCAGCATCTGGCAGCAGTAGCCGGCGATGAAAAGAGCTTCGTTGGCCTGGTCCTTGTCGCCAGAGTTGTTGAAGACCATGACGGCTTTGTCGCTGAGGTTGAGGGCTTCCTGATATTTGCCTTCGTTGAAGAGCGGAATACTCTTGTTGTAGTAGTCGGTGCCTATCATACCGAAGATATACTTCAGGTCGTACTCGCCGGTTTTGTCGAGTTCCTTGCAACGGAGGGCGGCGTTGTAGGCCTTTTCGGCCCACTCGGGGTCGATGTCCTTGTTTTTGGATTTGGAGTTGCCGGCTTCATTGCCGATGCGGCTGTAGATGAGGCCTGCATAGTACCACGTCTTGGCATCATCCTTAGTGTCGGGATGTTCACATGCCTTGTCGATAGAAGTCTTTGCTTTCTTTAAGTAGCCTCGCTTAAGGTCGGTCATAGCACTCTGAACGTTGAGTGTCTGTGCAGTGACAGCAAAACCCAAAGAGAGAAGCGCTGTAAACAATGCAAATTTTTTCATTTTCTTTAATTGGTTTTAAGTTATTTTCCTTTTAGTATTGTTTCAACAAGTATTATTGTGTGCCGTAAGGGTTAAAAAGGGTTAATTCTCGTTGTCTTCTTTCATATCTGATGAATCCGACGGCTCTGGCGTGTCAAGGCTTTGGGGTTGCGTGGTATCTGCTTCGGAAGACGTATTCGTCGCGTCAGCAGGCTGCTGTTCTGGAACTGCCTCGTCCGGTTCGGCATCCACCTTGGTGATGGAAGCTATGGTATCCTTACCACGAAGGTTTATCAGCTTGACGCCCTGCGTATTGCGACCCATGACACGGAGGTCGGCCACATGCATACGTATAGTGATGCCCGAGCGGTTGATAATCATCAGGTCGTTGTCGTCGGTGACATTTTCTATGGCTACGATGTTGCCGGTCTTTTCGGTCACTTTCATAGTCATCACGCCCTTGCCGCCACGGTGCGTGGGGCGATAGCCAAGATTTTTCTCCACATCATGTCGGAGTTGAGATTTCTTGCCTATACCCTTTTCGCTGACGACGAGGATATCCTCGTCATCGTTGTTGGTGCAGAGCATACCGATGACCTTGTCGTTCTCGTTCTCGAGCGAAATGGCTTTTACGCCCGAGGCGCCGCGTCCCATGTCGCGGAACTCGTTCTCGCTGCAGCGAACCACACGGCCCATGCTCGAAGCGATAAGGAGCTCGCTGTTGCCGTCGGTGAGACGCGCGGTGAGCAGCTCGTCGCCCTCGCGAATACCAACGGCGATGATGCCCTTGGAGCGAGGATGGGAATAAGCTTCGAGGTTGGTTTTCTTCACGATGCCATTCTTGGTGCAGAGGACGATAAAATGGTTGTTGAGGTAGTCGGGGTCTTTGAGGTTAGAGACGTTGACGTAAGCCTTGACCTTGTCGTCGGGTTCGATGCTGATGAGGTTGAGGATGGCGCGACCTTTTGAGTCCCTGCTGCCTTCGGGAATCTCGAAAGCCCGTTTCCAGTAGCAGCGTCCTTTCTCGGTGAAGAAGAGGATGTAGTTGTGGTTGGTGGCCATGAAGATGTGCTCGACGAAGTCCTCGTTGCGCACAGAGCTGCCCTTGGAGCCCACCCCTCCCCTGCTTTGGGTCCGGTATTCGTTGAGGAGGGTGCGTTTGATGTAGCCCATGTGCGAGATGGTGATGACTACCTTGTCGTCGGCAATCATATCCTCTACGCTGAAGTTGGAGGCGTCGAACTCGATGCGTGTGCGTCGTTCGTCGCCGTACTTGTCGCGGATCTCGATCATTTCATCCTTGATAACGCTCATGAGCACGTCGTGGTTGGCGAGGATGTCCTTGCAGCGTTCGATGAACTGCATCTTCTCGTCGTATTCGGCCTGCAATTCCAGGCGGTTCTGTTTGGTGAGTTGGCCAAGGCGCATGGCGATGATGGCACGGGCCTGCAAGTCGGAGAAGCCCCAAGTGTCCATCATGGCCTGACGGGCGTCGTCCTGGGTTTCGGAACGGCGTATGAGAGCGATGACCTCGTCGAGGATGTCAATCATCTTGAGGAAACCCTGGAGGATGTGAGCGCGTTTTTCGGCCTCGGCCATCTCGAACTTGGTGCGGCGGGTCACCACGTCTTCACGGTGCTCCACAAAGCAGCGTATCAAGTCTTTGAGGTTAAGGAGTTGAGGACGGCCTTTAACCAGGGCTATGTTGTTGACAGCAAAGAAAGACTGGAGGTCGGAAAATTGGAAAAGTTTGTTGAGGACGATATTGGGTACCACATCGTGACGCAGATAGTAGACCACACGGATACCATCCTTGTCCGATTCGTCGCGGATATCGGTGATGCCCACGATTTTGCCCTCCTTCACAAGCTGAGCCTGTTTCTTAATCATCTCAGCCTTGTTGACATTGTAAGGGATAGAGTGTGCCACAATCATCTCGCGACCTTTCTTGTCGGTCTCGAACGAGGTCTCGGCCCTGATGATGATGGAGCCGCGTCCGGTGGTGAAGGCTTCGCGTACCCCCTTGTAGCCATAGATGATACCGCCGCCGGGGAAATCGGGAGCAGTGATATGCTTCATGAGCTCATCGATAGTGATGTCGGGGTTGTCGATGAAGGCAATGCAGCCGTTCATGACCTCCTTGAGGTTGTGGGTGGGCATGTTGGTTGCCATACCCACAGCGATACCGTTGGAGCCGTTGACCAGCAGGTTTGGTATTTTAGAGGGAAGAACGGTGGGTTCTTCACGGTCGTTGTCGTAGGTGGGCATCATGTCGACGGTCTCTTCCTCGATATCGGCGAGCATTTCGTTGGAGATCTGCTTCATACGTGCCTCGGTGTAACGCATAGCTGCCGGGCCGTCGCCGTCGATAGAGCCGAAGTTGCCCTGGCCGTCGACGAGCATGTAGCGCATAGCCCAAGGCTGAGCCAGACGCACCATGGCGCCGTAGACCGACGAATCGCCGTGGGGGTGGTATTTACCCAGCACTTCGCCGACCACGGTGGCGGATTTCTTATAGGAGGTGTTATATGTGAGGCCCATGTCGTTCATAGCATAGAGGATACGACGCTGGACGGGTTTTAGGCCATCGCGGACATCCGGCAGGGCGCGCGAAACGATGACAGACATGGCATAGTCGATATAGGCCGACTTCATCTCGGTTTCTATATCAACTTGAGTGATTTTTTCGTTATCAGATACCATTAAGAATTAGTTTAATCTATTGTAGTTTAGAAAGAAAGAGAATAGTTGCCTCTTTCGTGACAGAACGCAAAAGTAGTAAAAATCTTCCAATTTTGAGCCGCATTTTAACAAAAAAAAAGATTAATTATTAACAATAAATAAACATACTGACATATTGTCAGACGCAATCCACAAAAGCATGTTGAAAACAACTTTGGCAAAGGAATTGTTGGAAAAGAAAAACAGAGTAATTTTGAACTCGGAACACAATAAGTAAGCAATAATACAATACATTTTTTTACAAAGGAATACATGGAACCAAAATTCAGTTCAGACAGCCGAAAAGCAATAAACAACGCCAACGACGAAGCCATACGACTGAAGAATGGCAATATGGGTGTGGAGCATCTTTTTTTAGGGATAATAAGGGAGCCGGAATGCTCGGCATACAAGGTCTTATCGCAACAGGGCATTGATATGCAGACCCTAAAGAGCCGCATCGAATCGGCCATAGGACGGCAGCAGAGCGACATCATTTTTGCGGAGGACAGCCACGTGCCCATGCTGAAGCAGACGGAGAAGGTGCTGCGCCTCGCATACCTGGAGTCCACCAAGCTTAAAGCCCCGGAGATACACACCGTGCATCTGGTGCTGGCAATCCTTATGGAGGGCGAGAACGTAGCCTCGCGACTGTTGGAGCGTGAGGGAATGACCTATCAGAAATTCTATGGTTTGCTGAAGAACAAACTGAAAGAAGATGGACAAGAGGGGCGTAAGGCCGACGACTACGAGCCCAAATTTGACATGGGCGACGACGAGGATGACGACGACTATCCGTATGCCAACCCCAACGCGCAGCAGCGCAGCGAAGCGCCAAAGAGCGGCAAGACACCGGCATTGGAGAACTTCGGACGCGACCTTACGAAGGCTGCCGAAGAGGGGCGGCTGGACCCCATCGTGGGACGTGCCAAAGAGCTTGAACGCATAGCCCAGATCCTGAGCCGCCGGAAGAAGAACAACCCGGTGCTGATAGGCGAGCCCGGCGTCGGCAAGTCGGCCATAGCCGAAGGGCTTGCGCAACGTATTGTCGACGGGCGTGTGCCGCGGACACTCTACCACAAGAGGGTTATTTCGCTCGACTTGGCCTCGCTGGTGGCGGGCACGAAATACCGTGGCCAATTCGAGGAACGTATGAAAGCCATCCTCAACGAGTTGGAGCAAAATCACGACATCATCCTATTCATCGACGAGATACACACCATAGTGGGAGCCGGCAGCGCCAGCGGCTCGCTCGATGCCTCGAACATGTTCAAACCGGCTTTGGCACGTGGCGAGATACAGTGCATCGGAGCCACCACCCTCGATGAATACCGTCAATATATAGAGAAAGACGGAGCCCTGGAACGCCGATTCCAAAAGGTGCTTGTCGAGGCCGCCACTCCCGAAGAGACATTGGAGATAATCAACAACATACGCGACAAATATGAAGACCATCACGGCGTGCAATACACCGAAGAAGCCCTGAAGGCATGCATAAGCCTCACGGAACGCTACGTCACCGACCGCCTGCTGCCCGACAAGGCCATCGACGCCCTCGACGAGGCCGGAGCGCGCGTCCGCATCGCCAATGTGCGGGTGCCACAGGAGATTCTTGATATGGAAGCCCGTATAGCCGATGTGGTGAAGCAGAAGAAAGAGGTGCTGGCGCAGCGCAGCTACAACGAGGCCGCGGCACTGCGCGACGAGGAGCGACAGCTCACTGCCCAGCTCGAAGAGATGCGGCAACACTTTGAAGAAGAGCAACGCGACAACCGGGTGCAGGTGACGGAGAACGACGTTGCCGAAGTGGTGGCCATGATGACCGGCGTGCCTGTGCAACGCATAGCGCAGAACGAAGGCAGCCGTCTGCTACAGATGGAGCAGGAGCTGAGCGGCACCGTGATAGGTCAGGAGGAAGCCATCAAAAAGATTTGTAAGGCCATACGCCGCAACCGCGCCGGACTGAAAGACCCCAACAAGCCCATCGGTACATTCATCTTCCTTGGCCCCACGGGCGTCGGCAAGACTTACCTCACCAAGGTGCTGGCAAAATACCTGTTCGACAGCGAGCAGTCGATGATACGCATCGACATGAGCGAATATATGGAGAAATTCGCGGTGTCGCGCCTCATCGGAGCACCTCCGGGCTACGTGGGCTATGAAGAGGGTGGCCAGCTGACCGAGAAAGTGCGCCGCAAACCTTACTCCATCATCCTGTTGGACGAGATAGAGAAAGCTCATCCCGATGTGTTCAACGTGCTGCTACAGGTGCTCGACGACGGCCAGCTCACCGACGGCCTGGGCCGCAAGGTGGACTTCAAGAACACCATCATCATGACCTCCAACATCGGCAGTCGCCAACTGAAGGACTTCGGCACCGGCGTAGGCTTCAACACCGCCGCCCGCGAAGCCGAGAAAGCTTACATGGAACGCGACGTGATTGAGAAAGCCCTCAAGAAATCCTTCGCTCCAGAATTTCTGAACCGCATAGATGACATCATCTACTTCAATAGCCTACAACGCGATGACATCCATAAAATTATCGATATCGAACTAAAGGGATTGTTTAAACGTATAGAAGGCATGGGCTATGGCATAACGATAGATGAGAGTGCCAAGGACTTCCTGGTGAAGAAAGGATGGGATGCTCAGTATGGGGCCCGACCGCTGAAACGCGCCATTCAACGCTACATAGAGGACGACCTGGCCGAGGAGATTATCAAGGCTGACATATTGGCAGGCGACACCATCCACATCACCACCGACGCCGCCGACGGTAAAGAGGCTGACAAGATTGTTTTCGACATAGAAAAAGGAGAGGCCAGCCAGCAACTGAGCGAAGCCATAAACGAGAGTTTCGCCGAACCGGTGGCGGGATAAAAGAGCTTATCGGGAAGGCTGTGCTTCCGCACTCAACAAAAAAAGCACTGTGGCAGTTCATTTTCCACAGTGCTTTTATGTTTTTTTGATGGTAA
Source organism: Bacteroidales bacterium (assembly GCA_017446745.1). Lineage (GTDB taxonomy): Bacteria > Bacteroidota > Bacteroidia > Bacteroidales > P3 > Colimorpha. Next base: position 19,523 of record JAFSQF010000067.1, on the reverse strand, counting down.
GTGACGCGTGTCGGTATGGCAGTGGGTTGACGGGTTGCGCGCTGGAACGTGTGCTGAACGGCAGGGGAAGTTGGCCGGCGGGAAGTACGACGAGGTGAAATTACTGCTGCTTGAGGTATTCTTTAGCGTACTCTACATAATGGGCGGCATTGTCGGTCTGACCGGGACGGGTGGGCTTGATATAGCGCGCCGGAACGCCACCCCATATCTCGTGTGGAGGTATTTTGGTGCCCTGCAGCACGAGGGCACCGGCAGCTACTATGGACCCCTCTCCTACCTCACAGTCGTCGAGAAGCGTGGTCCCCATGCCTATCAAGGCCCCGTCACATATTGTGCAGGCATGAACGGTGACATTATGGCCTATGGTGACATCACTGCCTATATGCGTGGGGCCAGTCTCATGGGTGACGTGGATGCACGAGCCATCCTGCACATTGGTGCGGTCGCCAATGGTAATGGGTGCCACGTCGCCGCGCACCACGGCATTGAACCACACCGAACATTGGTCGCCCAGGGTAACGTCGCCCACAAGGGTGGCATTCTCGCTGAAATAACAGTCTTTGCCCCAACGGGGCAAATGGCCTCTGAAAGATTTTATTAAAGCCATAAAGGAATTGTTATCTAATTAACTAAAAAACTTAATTACCAGTAAAATAAGTATAACAGCAGAAAGGAAAAGCATCAGATAACCTTTGTTGGTATAAGCTTGCAATGGGTGTCTCTTTTTTTCTTTCATACCACGGGCGATGACATAAAAATGACCATCATCGCTCTTGATTTCCTCCTCAATCCTGACGGGGAAAGGGGTGGTCATCATACTCAGTCTCAAGTCGGAAAGGAAAGAAATGAGCGACTGTTCGTCATTTGGCGACACCAAGGCGTAGTAGCGGCGACGTATGGTCTTGCCACTCCTACGCCTGACGAAGGCACGATAGGTGTAGGCCGTGCTGCTGGTACCTACAAGCGATTCAATATGGTAACGATGTTTGTTTCCGGCAATTATTTCTGGAGGCATGTATTAAGAATCTGTTTATGATGTTACTAATGGGCTGCACACGGGGGACGTATGCAGCCCGTCAGGCATACTGAATAGGTCAACCCTCAATTTCGTTGCGGGCTGCGGCAATAGCATTGTCGAGGCCGTCGGGGTTCTTGCCACCGGCTGTGGCATAGGCAGGCTGACCGCCACCACCACCCTGGATTTCCTTACCGGCGAGGCGTATGATGGTCCCGGCATTCTTGCCGGCATCCACACGGTTCTGGCCAAGACAAATCATCAGCTGGGGCTTGCCGTCAACCACGCTGCCCAAAACCAAAGCCATGTCGGGATGGTCTGCACGGAGCTGCATGACGCCTTCCTTCAGCTGCATGATGTCGTCGTCCATACGACGTGCGATGATATTGGTGGTTTTCAATTCCTGAGCAAGAGAGCGGCACAGGCTTTGCACTTTCTCTTTCTGGAAAGCACTGATTTGAGCGCGGAGCGCGGCATTGTCGTCCTGCAGCTTGCTGATGGCCGCGGCAAGGTCTTTGGGGTTCTTCAGCTGCTCTTTGGCTGCCTCAAGCTGGTCCTGAAGGTCGTTGACAAAGCGCTCGGCAGCGGCACCTGTCACGGCCTCGATGCGGCGCATGCCGGCAGCAATAGCTCCTTCGCTGACGATGCGGAAAGAGCCTATATGACCGGTGTTGCTGATATGCGTACCACCGCAGAACTCAACGCTTTCGCCGAATTTCACCACACGTACTTTCTCGCCATATTTCTCGCCAAAGAGGGCCATGGCACCCATTTTCTGGGCCTCGGCAATGGGCATGGCGCGATGCTCCTCGAGGGGCAACGACATGCGGATGTCGATGTTCACCTGTTTCTCCACCTCGCGGTACTCCTCCTTGGTGAGCTTGGCAAAGTGGGAGAAGTCGAAACGCAGCCGCTGGTCGTCGACACTCGACCCTTTCTGCTCCACATGAGTGCCGAGGACATTACGCAATGCTTTATGTAGCAGGTGGGTGGAGCTGTGATTGCACTCGATGGCTATGCGGCGGCACTTGTCCACCTCGGCCTTGAAGGTGGCATTCAAGTCCTTCGGCAACTTAGTGACTATATGAACGATAAGGTTATTCTCTTTCTTTGTGTCGACAATAGGTAGCACCTCGTCGCCCGCTCCAAGCGTGCCGGTGTCGCCCACCTGTCCGCCGCCTTCGCCGTAGAAGGGGGTGCGGTCGAAAACGAGCTGATAGAACGAGCGTTCCTTGGTGCGCACCTGACGATAGCGCACTATATGTACCTCGATGCAAAGCTCGTCATAGCCCACAAATTGCTCTTCCACGCCGGGCTGGAGTTCCACCCAGTCGTCGCTCTCGGTCTTGGCGGCGGCACGCGAGCGGTCTTTCTGCTCGGCAAGGCCTTTGTTGAAACCCTCCATATCCACGGTCCAGCCCTTTTCGGCGGCCATCAACTGCGTGAGGTCGATGGGGAAGCCGTAGGTGTCGAAAAGTTCGAAGGCGAAAGCGCCGTCGATGACTTTGTCGACCGTGGCTTTCTGTTCACAAGCCTCGCAACCGGTCTCGCACTCCATGGCTTTGGATATGTAGTTCTCGAACTTCACGATGCCGCCCATAAGGGTCTTAAGGAAGGCTTGCTCCTCTTCGAGGATAATGCGGCGTATGAGCTCCTGCTGCTTGGCGAGCTCGGGGAACTGATGTCCCATCTGCTGCACCAGGGTGGGCACGAGGGTATGCAAGAACGGCTCTTTCTGCCCGAGGAAGGTGTAGCCATAGCGCACGGCGCGGCGCAGGATGCGGCGGATTACGTAGCCGGCCTTGGCGTTGCTGGGCAGCTGGCCGTCGGCGATGGAGAAGCTGACGGCGCGCAGGTGGTCGGCACAGACGCGCATGGCCACGTCGGCCTCCGCATCGGCCCCATAGGTCTTGCCGGAGAGTTTGGCAAGCTCCTGGATCAGAGGCTGGAAGACGTCGGTGTCGTAGTTCGACTTCTTGCCTTGCATGACCATGCAGAGGCGTTCGAAGCCCATACCTGTGTCGATATGCTTGGCTTTAAGGGGTTCGAGAGTGCCGTTGGCGAGGCGGTTGTATTGCATGAAGACGAGGTTCCAAATCTCTATAACCTGAGGGTTGTCCTTGTTGACCAGCTCTTTGCCGGGGATTTTGGCTTTCTCGGCGTCGTCGCGGATGTCGACATGTATTTCGCTGCATGGGCCGCAAGGGCCCTGGTCGCCCATCTCCCAGAAGTTGTCTTTCTTCGAGCCTTTGAGGATACGCTCCTCAGCGATATGCTCTTTCCAGAAGTCGTAGGCTTCGGTATCCATGGCCAAGCCTTCCTTCTCGTCGCCGCCGAAGACGGTGACGTAGAGGTTGTTCTTGTCGATTTTCATCACCTCGGTGAGGAACTCCCACCCGTAGGCTATGGCCTCGCGCTTGAAGTAGTCGCCGAACGACCAGTTGCCGAGCATTTCGAACATGGTGTGGTGGTAGGTGTCGTGCCCCACCTCCTCAAGGTCGTTATGTTTGCCGCTGACGCGGAGGCACTTCTGGCTGTCGCACACGCGTGGGTATTGCGCTGCACTGTTGCCGAGGAAGATATCCTTAAACTGGTTCATGCCGGCATTGGTGAACATCAGCGTGGGGTCGTTTTTCACCACCATAGGGGCCGAAGGTACAACATGGTGGTTCTTGCTCTGGAAAAAGTCGAGGAATTTTTTACGTATCTCTTGGGAAGTCATTATTGTTGAAGTGTTTATTTGTTTAAAAGTTTAATTGTTCAGATGTGTAATGGTTTATATGTCATCTAAAATTCGTCGCGTTCCACCAGGAGGATGGCATTTTGAGGGACGATGAAGTATTTCTCGCCGTTGTACTTGATTTCCACGGCATTTTTCTGCATGAAAAGAGCCAAGTCGCCGGGCTTTACCTGTAGGGGCAGGTAGCGCGGTTCTTTGTCTTTGGGGTTCCATGGTTCATCGCCCTCCATATTGGGGAGGGCATAGCCTGGGCCGCATTTGAGGATGTAGCCCGACTGGATTTCCTCCTTTTCCTGGTAGCCTGCCGGGAGGTAGAGGCCGCCTTTGGTGCGATGCGCGGCGGTGCCAGGCTGTATTAGCACACGGTCGCCGATGATTATAAGGTTGTCAAGATTCTGTGTCATTGATTGATTTACTTTTTTCTATAGGTTCTAGAGATTCTATAAAATCTATAGATTCTATGGTTTTAGAAACCCATGCCGAAAAGGTGCCAGTATTTTTCTTCGAGCTGACGCCATGCGAAGGTGGTGTTGTCGTAAATGCGGAAAGTGTAGTCGTTCAAGAGGTTGGCGATCTGTTTTGAGGGGTCGAAGTCCTCGTTTTCGCGGGCCTTGAGGGCTTTGACGGAGGCCTCAAGTTCTGCGAGGCCGTTGATGGCTTTTTCTTCCTGATTGATAACTTCTTTCATCATGCCTTCCTTGGTGCGTTGCCATGCCACGGTGGCCAGCTTATTGGCGCGACGATACTGCCAGAGAGCAGCCTTGTCGGTGTAGCCTTTCTGCCCACAGACGGAATAGGCCTGAGGCATGCGCGTGGTGCCGCAGAAGACGGGGACGCGAGGGCTCTGCCCCGGGTTGTCGAGAGCCACCCAGCAGATGCCGCCGACCTCGTCGGGAAGCCAGTCGCGCAGCTGAGCCACAAAGGAATAGGAGCACCATGCCACGCTGACGGTGCGTTTGAAATCGACAGTGCCGGGTTTGAGCATGTTGAGAGTACTCTGCATATTGCCGCCCATCCAGGGGTTGGCGACGGGGCTGACGACGGTGTCGTAGACTGTGGTGCCGTCGTTAAGCTTGCGCTTGCTGACGGTCTTGATGTTGCGGCACATGTCCATGTCGGTGCCCTCGTAGGTGGAGCGCAGCAGCTGCATGACGTCGGTGACATCGACATTCTGGTCGGGCTTGACGCTGAACGGCAGTTCGTCCATATCCATCGAGAGGCCAAGGGAGGGTGCCAGCGAGTTGAGGATGAAGAATTCGCGTTCGCGGAAGTTCTTGCCGTTGGCATAGCTGGCGTTGAAAGCTTTCCAGAAAATGAAATCGCCGGTGCCGTCCCACAGGCCATATTTGCGTGCCACTTGTTCGATGTTGTCGGAGCAGAGGAACCAGTCGGGGTTGTTGCGGTAGAGGCGGCCTATGCGAGGTATGTTGGCGCTGACGGCCACGTGGTCGTCGGGCACGCGCTGAGCGGCCCACACGCCGCCGATCTTCGCGGGGCCTTCGCCCAAAATCTCCATCTGCCACACCTCGTTGCGGTCGGCAATGGTGATGCATTCGCCGCCGTCGCCATAGCCATACTGCTTGACGAGGCTGCCAATGAGACGGATGGCGTCGCGAGCATTGTCGCAACGCATAAGGGCCACACGTTCCAGCTCTTCAATATTGAACATACCATTTTTGTTCTGCAGCGTGTCGGGGCCTCCGAAGGTGGTCTCGCCGATAGCCAACTGCTTTTCGTTGAGGCAGGGGTAGGCGGTATTGAGATAGGCAAAAGTATGAGCCACCTGAGGGATGGTGCCGGCGATACGCACGCCGGTGGTGTCGTCGCGGTGACGGGTATGCATGGTGCCTTTGCAGACGGTGTGGAGAGCGCCGCGTTTGTGGTCGCGTGCCGGTTCCACTTCCATCCAGGTGCGGTAGCGGCCGTCGCAGGTGTGCGAGGTGATGACGGAACCGTCGGTGGAGGCTTTCTTGCCCACCATGATAGAGGTGCACGACTGGCCGTCGACCAGCTGCGAATTGAAGTCGTCGACCGTTTGCGCGAAGCCAATGGCAAAACAAAAGGTCAAGGACAAAAGGGTAACGATTTTTTTCATAATACTATATTGTTCAATATTAAATCAAAGCATGAGGCCGCCGGAGCGATAAGCGCATCGGGGAAGTCGTAGTGGGGATGGTGTAGCTCGGGTTGATGTTCGCCGCTGCCGATGCCGAAGAAAGCGCCGGGGAGGACTTTCAGGTATTCGGCGAAGTCTTCCGACCAGCGGAACGGCACATTCGTTGTCACTAAGGGGGTACGGTGCTGCATGATGGCCTGAAGCTTGTCGACAAGCTCGGGCGTATTCTCGGTGGCAGCAAAAGGTTCGCGGACGCTGCGGCCGACGGCAAGTCCCTCACGGCGTGCTATGTCGTCAACAATGCTATAGGCTTCATTCATAAGAGATTCCATAGCCTTGTTGGAGAAAGCGCGAAGGGTGAACATCAGTTGGGCATTGCCTGCCGAGGTGCCAAAAGCCTCCTCCCCCACCCTACAGCAAATCAGCGTAGACTGTCGGAAGGAATCGGTTAGGTGACTACCACTCTGAGGGATGTCGCACATACTATTCGAGGAGGTGTTCAATGCAGCGAAGCGCTGAATGATTTCCGCCACGGCCAGACCGGGATTGATGCCCTTCTCTGGTGTGGAGGCATGGGTCTCGCGGCCTTTGAGAGAGAAGATTACGCCAGAGGAGGCTGCGGCGAAGGTGCCTCGGTTGAGGACCACGGTGCCCAAGGGATAGCCAGGCAGGTTGTGGAGGCCGAAAATGACGGTGGCATGGTGCTTCTGCAACAGCCCCGACTCCACAATCTTGCGAGCACCCATACCCGTCTCCTCTTCGGGTTGGAAAACCAGCAGCACGTTGTAGGGGCGATGGACAGCGGCGATGTGGCGGGCGAACTCAAGCATGATGGAGGTATGCCCGTCGTGGCCGCAGCGGTGCCCTATAGGCAGGGCGTCGGTGTCGGCGCGGAACGCCAGAGTGCGGTCGGAGCCTGAGGGCGACTGCCAGAAGGCCACCACACCGTTGCCACCCACGTGGGTGTAGAGTTGATCGGGGTTTAACGAGATAAGCTCACTCACCACGAGGTCGTGAGCAAAGCACTCGCATCCCGAGACATCGGGATGGTCGTGCAGCAAATGTCGTATCTCAACTATATCTTTCATTTTCATTATATTCCATAGTGTCGTTAAATCTTCATGAAGCGAGGGTATCATTGCCCACATGTGAAAAACGACCCATAAAGAACATAATGAAACGTTATTGTACTAATATTATTGTGCCAACGGCAGAAAAAATATCGATTTAGTTACAGTAAAAAAAATAAGGTGTGATGATGCACTATCCTATCTGAACCCCGTAGAGGCAGTATATATTAGCCGTGCAAAGCCGACTTGTTCGGCAACACAGAAAACAAAAAATCTGAGCCCCGTAGGTGCGGTATATATTAGCCGTGGGCGCGAGCCCACGGGAATACGATGTACGTGGGGAGGTGTGCTGTCTGGTCAGGAAGGACGTAGGGAGAGGACCTGACATTTGAAGTCGGAGCCGCGGAACTGGAAATTCTTATAGTGGTCGTAGCTGCTGGCGGCAGGGGAAAGGAGGCAGACCTTGCCCCGGGCGGTGACAGAGGCGGCGAAACGCACCATCTCCTCCATGCTGTAGTCGCTTCCGAAATGGCGATAGCAACGCCACGGCATCGATGGCTCGGCCAAAGCCAGCTGCCGCTCTATCGACTGGCCGGCACCACCTACCAACACCAAATTCTTCACGGCAAGACCAAGAGCAGACTGGGTAAGATATTGCGCCAGCGGAGCATAGTCTATGCCACGGTCCATACCGCCAAGCAAAAGAGTGTCGACCTCTTTCAAGGCCTCGATGGCCGCTATGGTGGCTTGCGGAATGGTAGAGATGGAGTCGTTGTAGTAGGTCACGCCGTCGATGCACGCCACACGTTCCAAGCGGTGCTCGAGGGGGTGGAAACTCATCAGCGACTGCCGGAACGAAGCCTCGTCGATGCCCATCTGCTTGGCTATGAGCCATACGGCGTATGTGTTGAGGCGGTTGTGGTCGCCGGCCAACGGGCTGCCGTCAAGAAAGGTTGCCGATGCGGCCTCATCAAGACTATATGGAACGGCAGAGCACGACAACGTGGCCGCCGAGATGGCTCGGCGCAAGTCGTCGTTGTCGCTGCAATAATAAAGGGTGTCGCCCGATTGCTGACGCAAAGCCATCTGAAGCTTGGCATGGCAATAGTCGGCATAGTTGTGGTAATGGTCCAAATGCTCCTCGAAGAAATTGAGCAATAAGCCTATAGCTGGGCCACGATGGATGTTTTCGAGCTGATGGCACGACAGTTCGGCCACCACCCAACTGCCGGCCTCGAGCTGGGGCAGGATGTCGAACAACGGGATACCAATGTTGCCTGCCAGCACCACATCATTATAATCGTGGCCGAGATGGCGGTTTAACGATGCATGATTATCTTTCAGTACTTTATAGAGAAGACTTGCAGTGGTGCTCTTGCCCTTGGTGCCCGAGATGCCTATGGTGTGGTGGCCGAAGAGCTGCAGGAAGATATCGGTTTGGGAGGAAAGGGTCTCGAGGTCGCAGAGGCCTTCGAAGCGCATCGTCGGGATGCCCGGCGACTTCATTATCAAGTCGTAATGTTTTTTGCGGAGCATAGAGCAGGCTTCGTGGTCGTTGTTGGCCACATCGAAGCTCCTCTCAGAGAAAAGACGCTGCAGCAGCCTATGGGTGCTCTGGCCTTCACGGCCATAGCCGGCAATAAGAATTTCCTTCTCGGCAAAGAGGGACTTCAACTGTTCATCAAGGAAAGAGTGGCCGATGCCATGCTTCACAGCGTTTTGCAACTTCCGCAAGTCGTCGGGCAAGAGGTTATGTTCGGTGAAGAGAGTGTCGAGCGGAGTGGTTGGCGGCATGGCAACATAGCCTTGCAGCAATGCCGGACGCTCGGCAGGATACCATTTCGCTATGGCCATCGAGAGAGCGCTGTTCACCTCGCTCACAGTGCCGACACATTCGAAAGGCTTGGTGGCAGCCCGACCTATAAGCTGGTCGAATTCTAGCTTTAGCGAAAGGTCGTCGAGCATGCCCTTGCCGAAGATGGCGTTGAGCCTGTCGGGGGCTATGAACGGCGAGAGGATGATGTAGGCGAAGAGGCACTTGGCACAGTGGCCGCACCAGATATCCTGCTTGCTGCCTACATTGCAGCTGCGGAAAACGTCGTGGTATTTCGTTAGCTGGGCGAAGAGCATGGCGATCTGCAACTCGCTCAGAGGGCGCAGAAAACTGAAATAGTTGAAATCTGGCGAGATGTTTTCCGACACGTAGCGGCGGAAATCGTTCTCAAATTCAAGGCTTTTCGAATATTGGTGGTTCACCGAGGTGCCTGCCACGGTGCTTTCGTTGGCGCTGCTTTCGTTGGAAAGGGCAATGCGGGGCATGCCGTCCATCATGGCTGAAGCCAGAAGAGTGTATAAAGCCAGCATGGCGCTGAAGGGGGTGTGGCCGTTCAAAGCCCCTTGGGCATTGAGTTCCAGCATCAGCGGGTCGAGGCGTCGGTGGATCTCAACGACATCGTCCATCCGATAGCCGGCTTTTTCGATGCAGGCCACCGTGGCGCCACGGGGATTCATTATCAATGGGGTGCCGCCAAGCAGTTCGAGGGTGACCACCGAGTCCTTGCCGCCACCGATAGGGACGATAGGTTTAGTGCGCTTCATTTCCTGCCGGACCGCACGCGTCGCAGCGTGCATAGTTGACGGGCAGGAGTCCTCGCCATCAGGCTCAGAACGGAGCGTCATGAAGTCGTTGATGGTGGCGTTGATACCATTAGTATAGAAAAACTCGCCGAGACCGTTGAAATATAGCTTCTTCCAGAAAGCGAACTGCGAAGCATCGAGTGCGAAAGGCTTGACAACAACCACCGGAGGACAAAAAATCTTCCAATAGCTTATCAATTCCGCCATCCCGATATTGAACACCAGGCTGTCCATCAGCTGTTTGTCCACACTTCCCGGATGCAGGAAGGGACGCGAGGGGAAGAAAGCAGTTGGGCGGAACGTATGCCTTTGGCCCGAGGCAGAGAGGGCATGAAAAAAGAAAGCGATGTGCAGCCCGTCGGACTGCACATCGTATCTGAAATTGTCGTAGACAAACTCACGGTAGGTCTGACGATAAGTGTCGTAAAGTTGCTGGTTGTTTTTCACAAATTAGTCGAGTTTGAAAGAGGTCTTGCCGATTTCGTAGCCGTTGGCGTAGAGTGTCACCCAGTAGAGGCCGGGGTCGAGCTGGGTGGATTCGGCACGTTTCCAGAGCATGGTGATGTTGCGGCCATAGCCGGTGAACTCGATGTCCTGCTTGGTGGTGTACTGCATGCTGACGCCGTTCATGTCGAAGCTCTGGTTGGCATCGGCGTCGTTGCATACCACGCGGTTGGCGGCATTGGCGATGCGGGCATAGATGGTTATGGAGCCCGGGTCGATAACGTTGTTGTCGAGCACACGGCAATCCAATCGTACCACTTTGGTTTGGGCTGCCTTGGTGGTGGACTTGACGACGTTGCCGGGTTTGACGCTCTTGCCGGGAAGCACCCGGAAATCGGTGGTGACCAGCACCGAGGCCAGCTTCACTTTCTGCTGCAGGCGTTCGTTCTCGGCGAAAAGTTCGGCGCTCGACGACACCTTGTCCTTCAACTCGGCGTTCTCGCTCTTGAGTTGTTCGTTTTCGGCACGCAGGCGTTCTATTTCTGCCACATAGCCGTCGCACAAGGCCTGAAGTTCGGCCAGGCGCTGGTTCACTTCGCCCTTAGTCGTGGTGGTTTTGCCGGCTTTCTTAGCGGCCTCGAGGGCTGCATCTTTCTGGCGTAGGCTCTCCTCGAGTTCGGCGATGCGCTGGCGCTGGGCATCAACTTGGCTCTGCAACTCGGCTACGGCCTGGCTGGCGCTACCATCGTCGGCACGCGAGGTAAGGGTTGCCACCTGCTGCTGAAGGTCGTTGATGCGGCTCTCGAGGGCTGCCTTGTCGGCTTCGCATTTCTGGAGGGCCTGCGACTTGGAGGCAAGCTCACGGGAGGCCTGGTCGGCCGACTTGCCGCTCTGCTCAAGGCTTGCTACTTGGCCTTGCAAAGCAGTCACCTGACTGTTGAGGTTGGAAATCTGGGCATTGAAGTTGGCCACCTGTTTCTTGTAGGCGTCAATCTCGGCATTGAGGCCATTCACCTGCTTGTCGAGTGAGGCTATCTGGCTTTCGTAGTTGCTCTTCATCTGGTCGCAGTTGCTTGCATTCGAGGCTGAAGAATTGCGGAGCGTGCGCGTCTCGCCCTCCAGTTTCTCTATCTCCTTCTGCTGCGAGGCTATCTGCTTTTCGAGTTTGGTGATCTGACTTCTGTATTTCTCGCCGTTGTCGGAGTTCGTCGACGAGGTGGCGGCCTGAAGGGTCTTTATCTGCTGCTCTTGCTTGTCGATCTGCTTCTGAAGGGAACGGATAGTGTTTTCTTTTTCACGTATTTCCTTTTGCTGACGCTCCAGTTGCTTGTTGTCGGCGGAGGAAGCCGGGGCCGTTTTGCCGGCCGACTGGCTTTTCAGACGCGAGATGAGGCTTTGGATTTCGCGGGCCTGAGCGTCGATGGCGCTGTCGCGCGAGGCCAGCTGCGACGTGAAGTCGGTGTTGGCAGCTTTGAGTTGCTGGTATTGTGCCATTGTGGAATCGAGCTGTTTTTGCAATTCCGCCACATCCTGGTTGGAAATTTCTTCGGGATTGCTGCCGCACGAGGTGAGCATGGCTGCACCGAGAGCAATTGCACAGAACGCTGCAATAGAATGTCTTAAACTAAAAAATTTCATTTGCTTACTTATATTGTTTTACTATACAAAAAAATGTTTTTATCTTTGCAAATCGAAATGCAAAAGTACAACTATTTTTTAGAATATCGATTATTTTTTCAACAAGAAACGCGATGGGCAATACAAAACGCTATATTTCATTGTTATTAATTACGCTCATAAGCCTCAACGCATGGCCTGCCGACCTTGCGGCACAGGAGGATGCCGGCGGCACAAAAGAGGTGGCCTCGGGGACGCGGCAGACCATGCTGGTGCTGGGCGGCGGCCTGGGACAGGGCAAATTCCGCGACGACGGAACAGCACCTTTTGCCTACAAGGGCTTGCTGCTGCCCACCGATTTAGGCCTCAAATGGTTAGGCAAGAGGGGCAATAGTTTCTCCATCATAAGCAGCACGTCGGTGGGGGTCTACAGGCAGGCCATGGCAAAGGAGTTTAGCCTGGATGCCTACGATGTGTTCAACACATTTCGGATAAAGCTGGAGAGAGGCATAGACAACTATAGCATAGGCCTTTCGCTGACCAATTTCCTCGATGCTACGGTCAATCCCTCCTACGAGAATGCCGCCGTCGGGGTGAGCGACTTCTTCGGCCTCGAGCTGTCGGTAGGAGCCACGGTGCGTACCGACCAATATTTCAAAGGCAAGTTCTGGAGCAACAAGGCCGTACACGGCGAGTTCGTCTTCATGCCCGTGGCCGGCGTGGTGCGCCCGGGGTATGCCTACATCGACAACTACACGTCGACCAACAATGTCGTCCGGGCTCAGTTCTCCGACTATAACATTACGCTACAGCCTTTTGCTGCGATGGCCACCGACGTGGGTTTCGACATCTTCCCCGACCAGTTCTCCAAAATTTCTTTTTCCTACCGCTGGTCGTTCCACATGTTCGACAAGGTGTCGATGCACCTCGACGAGAACTACGGTGGCTCCTCCCCTTTCCGCCACGCCTACCATACTCTGGTGGTGGATTTCTTTATCAACCTGAAAAGTAAGTGACAAGTTATGAGTGATATTACAATTATACAATAACTTACAATAACGACACCAATGAAGAAAAAGATATTATCAGTATTTCATTCTCTGATTTTGATAGTAGCGATGACAAGCCTGACATCATGCGAGAAACTTTTCATGGTGGAAGAGGGCGATGGCAATGCCGAGGCGGTGTTCGAATATCTGTGGGAACGAGTGGACAGCCACTATGCTCTCTTCGACGTGAAAGATGTTGACTGGCAGGCCGTTCACGACAGTCTGGTTCCGCAGGTATACCGCGGCATGAGCGACGACAGCCTATTCCGGGTGTTGCACAAGATGCTCAACACCCTCAACGACGGCCATGTGGACCTCTGGAGCAGCGACGACGTGGCCAGCAGCGAGCAAATCTTCTTGCAACGCTACGGGGTAAAGAACTTCGACATCAACACCGTGGCCCTCACCTATCTGCGTGCCGACCACCACACCACTGGCGGCTTCGCCTACAACGACATTGCCGACCACCAAGTTCTGTATATACGCTACAGCTCGTTCTCCAATTCGGCGTCGGCGGCAAACCTGAAGAAAGCCCTGGAACGTTTTCCCGAAGTCAAGGGTATAATACTCGACATCAGGCAAAACGGCGGCGGCCAGATCCAGAACGAATGGAACCTGATGTCGATGCTGCCAAGCCATGGGCAGTTGCTCTACACCACCCAAATCAAGAACGGCCCGTCGCACGATGCTTTCTCCTCGCCCACAAGCGTCTACGCTCCCAGCAACGGCGACAACGAGTCAATCCACAAACCCGTGGTGGTGCTAACCGACCGTGGATGCTACAGTGCGGCGTCGAGCTTCGCGCTGTGCGCCAAGAGCTACGACAACGTCACCGTGATGGGCGACACCACGGCCGGCGGCCTATCTGTGCCCACCGGCGGGGCGCTGCCCAACGGATGGTACTACCGCTTCGGGGTGACGCGCACCATAGCCCCCGACGGCGTGAACTACGAGAACGGCGTGCCTCCCGACCACTTGGTGCTGCTCTCGCCCGCCGCCCTGGCACAAAACCGCGACAACATTATCGACAGCGCCGCAGCATTGATAGTGAAACCGTGATGCAGTAGCTGCAATTTTAAATCATTGATAAAGGACTTTTTGTATTTCTTTTAACTTCGCAGAATGCGAAGAGCTCCTTGCGAAAAGCTCCTTGTGAAGAACTCCTTGCAAAAAAATTGCGAAAAAAAACTTGCGGAAAGCAAATTGCAGGCACTTTGCCAAGTAGCCAGTCAAATTTATTTGACATTTATGATTCAATCCATCGGTTAATGATAATATCTGTGTTTTCGTCGATGACTGCGTTGATACGCCTCAGGTTGCCAGCCTTGATATTTTCCTTTTCGCGAAGCACGAACGACGTGCCGTCCTAATCGAATATGGCCAATTCCCCGTTGCCCTCCACGTGAATATGTATCGGCTCGTGTTCTCGGCTATAGAAGAAAAACGAGAAACCAAAGAATCTGAAAACTTCCGGCATAATGTAATTTTTTTTATGACTAACGCAATAATGGATTATTTATTGTATTGCGGCTCGTTCGCCCGTCGTGTTTGCTGGCCGACAGCAGGCCGCGTGGCCGACGGTGATGTCGGGAATCCGGGGTGCTAATTCCATAGTGTTGAAATTTTATTGTTATACATTATATTATTATTGAATACTGAAACTGATTGGCAAAACAATTGTCGTCACGATGGGTTCACCCTTGTATGATGCTGGAATCCACTTGGGCATTATGCTGACAAGACGCAATGCTTCTTTACAGCAATCGGGATGAAAGTCACGAAGCAGCCTTACATTAGTCAATGAGCCATCCTTTTCCACATTGAATTGCACATAAACGTATCCTTCCACATGTACTTCTCTCAATGCAACTGGGAATTGCATGTTTTCGTCAAAGAATTTGAACAAGGCATCTGCACCGCCGGGAAACATTGCCACCGAGTCGCAGTCAACGTAAACAATCTCGCTGTCATCATCCTCGTAATCGTAGTATCTGACTACAGCGCATTTCTTCTCGGTATATTTTCCCGTCTCCACGCTCTGTGCCGAGGCACAGAAGCCGATGCTGCACAGCACCGCGAGGGTTAAAAATGCTTTCTTCATATTACATCCAATATTTTATAACAATGCTGTCACTGTCGTTTGTCGTTTTCGTGTGATACGATACAGGCAAGTACTCATCGTACCAATCGTTTCTGTATGTAGTGTCAATTCTACCGATAAGTTTCACTCTCCAAAAACAACCATCTGAGAATGATAAGAAAAGTGTGTCTTTTGTATAGCCTTTCAGTGTCACTTCTGCACAAGATATATTTAAGGGGTCCGTAGTCGTCAGAAGGGTGTCGGTCTGCACGTCTTCTCGTGGATGTATTACAACTTCCCCGTCATAAGGATAAGGAGTGCCGCATCCGGCCATCATCGCCACAGCGCACAGCACCGCGAGTGTGAAGATTATTTTTTTCATAGTCTGTCAGCGTGTATTGATTGCAAAAAAATTTGTTCTATACCCTATATGTGGCATTTTTTGCTCTTTTTTTACAACGATGAAATAATAAGATGTAACGATAGTTCTGTCGATATAATACTAAATTCGTGTTAATTTGTAGACAAAAAAATTCGTGTAATTCGTGTTTATTCGTAGACAAAAAAAAACATTCGTGTAATTCGTGAGATTCGTGTTCAAATCGCAGGCGAGGACGCCCGCGTACCACGCGCATAAAAACAGCCGTTTTCGTTTTCTCGGCATTGATGAAAAATGTCGGCATTGCCGTTCGTAAAAAAAAGTATTAGTGGGCATTCATGTTTAACGAAAAGGACTTTTTTGTTTTTTTAACTTCGCAGAATGCGAAGAGCTCCTTGCTAAGAACTCCTTGTGAAAGGGCTCAAAGTGAAGACATCTTTGGATGCTTGTAATAAATGGATTTGCATTGAACGCAAATTGTTTGTGAAAAATATTTTGCTGTTTGGAGATTTAGCCGTACCTTTGCACTGCGATTGCAGCTCTATGCAACAATAATGTCATGAACGTTCACAAATAAACTATGATTTCCGATTTCCTTATCCGCGCAAGCTATCCTAACTATTTCATGGTGAAAAAATACGCCGAAATGGGGCGCGAAATTTTCAACCGCAACATCGAAGACAAAGACAACCAGCTGAAAGGCAACAAGCCCGGCACAGTGATCTACACCCTCGACGGCGACAGCGAACGCCACGAGATTCCGCCACGCTGGTACGACATGTACTACCTGATGAAGCTGCGCGGCCCCGACCAACGCCACTACCTGGAGCTGCTGCTGCGCGAACGCTTCGGCGACGCCCTCTGCGAGGAACGCATGGCCCGCGACCACACGCCACAGAAGATCGAGGAACTCGAGGCACTTCGCGACAGCTTCCGCCATGAATGCCAGGACTATGTGGCTTCGCACCCCCTCTTCAACTCGCCCGACCTTATCACAACGCTGGTCGACGGCGACTTCACCGACGAGCAGATCAGCTACAAGGGCCGTATGCTCCTCGACCTTACGCGCAACTGCTACCCGGTGCCGGACTTCTGCATCCTCACCGCCAATGCTTTCAACAAAGACGGCGAGCTTGAAGAGCTGCTGACCAAGGCGGTGCACAACCTGGAGGTGATGACCACCTGCAAGCTTGGCAGCACCGACAACCCGCTGGTGTTCGCCGTGCGCTGCGCCATGCCGCAATATATTCCGGGACTGATGCCCACGCTGCTGAACATCGGCGTGACGCGCGACGCCTATCAAGGCCTATGCCAACATCACGCGGGCACCATGGCCAACAGGGTATACCTCAGCACGCTGCACACCATCTCCGAGTTCCTCTCCATCGAACGCCGTTACGACCGCAACGACATCCAGCTCACGGCCGAAGAGCAGAAAGAGCGCATCGCCGCCATGGAGCAATGCATCGTGGCGGCACACCCCGACGGAGAGCGCCTGCTTAGCGACGCCGACTTCCAGGTGTTGCGCTTAGTGGAGCATGTGAGGGACTTCTACAGCGAGAACCAAGACCTGATACTCACCTTCATGCAGGGCAAGCAGGCCTACCCCTCGCTGATAATGCAGCGCATGGTGTGGACCATAGGCAACGAGGAGTCGTACCCCGGCGTGCTCTACAGCCGCCACAGCCGCACGGGGCGCGGACGCCAGATAGAGTGCTACCGCAACATCTTCGGCGAAGAAATCATGACCGGCGACGTGACGTCGATAGACACGGCCTACAGCGACCGCATGGAGATAAAGCAGGAATACCCGGCGGTGTTCCATTTCGACCCGCTGCTCGACTCGCTGGAGCGCCGTCATAAGTCGCCCGTGACCATCGAGTTCGCCGTGGAGACACGTCCACGCAAAGTGAGCCTCTTCTCGGTGCTGCAGCTGAACCGTTCCGAAATGACGGGAAGGGCATCGATGATCAGCGCCATAGATATGCTGGAGGACGGGGCTATCGAGGAGAACGACGTCACCACTCTCATAAAACCCTACCACCTGAGGCAGATAGTGAGCAACTCTATCGACGACCACTCGATGTCGCACCTCGACTTTTTCGGCAAGGGACTCAGCGTGTTGCCCCGCACGGCCATCAGTGCCACGCTATGCTTCAGCGCCGCCAAGGCGCAGGAGCTGAAACGCGAAGGGCTATCGGTATGCCTATGCCAGGAACGCTTCGTGCCGGAGGACACCATCACGCTTGGCGAGCTCGATGCCATCCTCAGCATGACACCCGCGGCCATACATGTGGTGACGGCCTGCCGCGGCTACGGCATCCCCGCCCTGATGGACCTCCAGAGCTATGGCATACGCAAGGAAGGCAACAGCCTGACAAACCAGCAAGGGCTGGTGATCAACGAGCTCGACAAGATAACGATATCCAGCAAGCAGCAGACCATCTACCGCGGCACGGCGGATTTCCGCCCCGCCCGTTTCACCAAATACCTGGCCGGCGAGAAGGTGCCGCTGAGCACGGAGGAGGAGGTCTTCTTCAAGCAGATGAAGCACGCCTACACACGCTACCAGGAGATCGTGACCAGCGACAAGGCGGCATTCATCACCGACGTCAACAAGCTGGCGCGCCTGATACGCTGCGAGCTTCAGGACAAGCCCGACAAGGCACGCGGCATCGTGAACATCTGGTACAGCGACAACGCCGAACGCTACGTGCAGCAGGTGCTTGAGAGCAAGATGGGCGACCACCTGGACCAGTCGCGCGTGTTCAACCTGCTGACGAGCGACCGCAAGGTGGACTTCTTCCGGCGCGCCGCCGACCAGTGCATCAGCCGAGGGCTGAGCGGCCTTAAGGCCGGGGCTTTCATGCTGGGGCGCTTCGTGGCGCGGCCGCTGCCGACATCGCTGTGGAATATGCTCTGCGACCGCACCGTGGCATTCCTGCTCAACGAATATGTGCTTTACGAGAAATACCTGCACGTGCTTGAAGAGGTGGGCGAAATAAAGCTTGCCCGCGCCCATTCGAGGATAGAGACCGAAGGTGTGGACAATATGATTATCAATAACTTCGACCTCTACAATTTCGTCACCCTTCTCGATTCGGTCCACGACTGGGCCAACATAGCCCGCGAGCTGGAGCAACTGGAGCATCAGGACAACACCCACCTGTTGGTGAGCAAGCTGAGCCAACCCATCGACGCCATTTTCGACACCACGAAACCATGGGTCCGCACCGAGATAGAGGAGCGCCGCAAGCTGAAATGACCCGCCATGGTACGCGGGTGTCCCCGACTGCGATATTTTCCGTTTTTGTTTAAAACACTAAAATTCGAATCATAATGGATATAGAGAGTTATCGTGACTTTTGCCTGTCGCTGGGCGACGACGTGGAGGAGAAACTGCCATTCCAGAAGTTTAAGAATGGCGAGGGTGTGTTGGTGTTCTATGTCATGGGGCACATGTTCTCGTTCTTCGACTGCAACGATTTCACCGTCGTCTCGCTGAAATGCCAGCCAGAGCGCATAGACGACCTGAAGTCGCGCCACGACTGCATTGGGAACCCCTACAACGAATCGTCCAAGCACTGGATAGGCGTCGACCCCACGGTTGCGCCAAACGATTTGCTGGAGGGTCTTACACGCAACTCATACGAGATAGTGAAGAAGAAATATCAGAAGAAACGCTGAAAAGGATCTGAGGAGCGCACAACACTGTTGACTTATTGCCTGGTGTTCGAGGCATATATCAAAGATTTGAAACCGTTTCGGTTGGCAGGCCAGTGTATCGGGCAATCAACTCGTCCGACAGTCCGTCGTCTTTCATCTTGCGCGCTGTCTCTATGGCCATGTTTTTTGCCCCTTCTTCCCGACCCTCTTTGCGGCCTTCCTTACGACCCTCTTTTAATCCCTCTTTTAATCCTTCTTTGCGGCCTTCCTTACGGCCTTCCTTACGGCCCTCTTTATGACCCCTGTTGAAGCCGTCGTCAATCAGCACCTGCTCGTCGACCACGGCACGCCAGAACTGCTCGTAGGCATAGAGCTGGCTCTCGCTCATGGCAGACTTCTCGACGATGCCTAGGGCCTTGCTGGTCAGCTCGTTCTCGAGCAGCTCGGTCGGGGCCTCCTTAGCATTGCCTCCTATCTCGGTGAGGAAGCGCAGCCACAGCACAGCCATCTTCCTCTCGGCTATGGTCTTGGGCTTGAATTTGGGCAGCTCGACAAAAACGAGGTGCAATCCCTCGATGCGACGCTCCGGATGCTCAGTGTTGACTATGGCGTAGTCGTGGTAGAACTCGTCGGGGCCGCTGTCGAAGCCTATGTCGTTCACCAGGCTGAGGCAGTAGACAGGCTGGAGGAGGCGGTAGTTCTCTCCATTG
>JAFSQF010000066.1 GCA_017446745.1 Bacteroidales bacterium | reverse complement strand
GCCCATGCAGAGCACCAAGAACGCTTTCCTCTTCTCGTGCTACACCGGCTTGCTCATCGGCGAGGTGGAGCAGCTGCGCTGGGACAGCATCCGCTACAGCGGCATGGGTCCCGTGCTGGTGCGCCGTGTCGAGGGCCTCGATGAGATGGTGAAAATTCCGGTCATCCAGCCGGCCAACAATATCCTGAAAACGCTCGAGAGCGAATACGCCCAGCTCCCCGTCGAGCAGCGCGACGACCGCGTCTTCCATCTCTGTAGCGAGACGGCCATAGGCAAGCACCTGCGCCTCTGGGCCGACAATGCCCATATCGACAAGAAAATCAACTACTCCACCTCGCGCCACACTTTCGCCACCATGGCTCTGCGCGCCGGCATAGACCTCCTCGTCGTGGCCCGCTGGTGCGGCTACGCCAAGGTGCAGTCGGCTCAGGTCTATGCCGACATGGTCGACCGCGTTGCGCGCTCCGACGGCGAAATCCTCGAGGCCGCCTTCAGTTGATGCCATCCAATCCCATCCCCCCCTCAAAAAAAAACGTCCGCAGTATCTTCTGCGGACGTTTTTTTTCGCAGGCGGGGACGCCTGCGTACCAGTCTCTTTTCGCAGGCGGGGACGCCCGCGTACCAGCTGTTTTTCGCAGGCGGGGACGCCCGCGTACCAATCTCTTATCGCAGGCGAGGACGCCCGCGTACCAAAAGCACGCGGGGACGCGTACTTTCCGGCAGGACGCCCGCGTTCCAAAGACTAACCGACCGTGATGTTTTCGCGCAGCAGTTGGAGCACCTCTTCGGGCGAAATCTGCGAGTGCATGTCGGCATCCTGCAGCAGGGCGTCGGCCATAGACCGTTTGTTCTGGTGGAGGCGTATGATCTTCTCTTCGATAGTCCCGGCGCATATCAGGCGATATACCGTCACGGGGCGTTGCTGGCCGATCCGGTGCGCTCGGTCGCTGGCCTGGTCCTCGATGGCGGGATTCCACCAGGGATCCAGGTGAATCACATAGTCGGCTGCCGTGAGGTTAAGCCCGAGGCCGCCGGCCTTAAGGCTGATCAGGAAGAGGGGCTGGTCGCCCGTCTGGAATTTCTTCACCAGCCGGTTGCGCTCCGTGGCCGACGTGCTGCCGTCAAGGTAGAGGTAGGGTATCTTTAGGCTGTCGAGTTCTTCGCGGATAAGGGCAAGATGGCTTGTGAATTGGCTGAACACAAGGGCGCGGTGGCCGCTTTGGCGCAGGCTGTCGACCAGCGCGAGGAAAGCCTGGGTCTTGCTGGATTTCAGCGGCAATTGGGGGTCGATGAGGCGCGGGTGGCAGGCTGCCTGGCGCAGGCGCGTTATCTCGGCAAGGGTCTGCAAGGCACTGCTCGAGCCCTCCTCGAGGTTGGCTATGGCCTGCTGGCGCAGGTTGTCGTAGAGGGCCATCTCGTCGGGCGAGAGCTCCACGCGGACGGTGATCTCGGTTTTCTCGGGCAATTCGCTCAGCACCTCGTCTTTGGTGCGCCGCAGCAGGAAAGGCGACAGCAGGCGACGCAGTAGTTGCTGCCGCTCGCGGTCGCGGTCGCGTTCGATGGGCAGGATGAAGCGGTCGGTGAACTGCTGGTAGCTGCCCAGCAGCCCCGGATTGGCGAACTGGAAGAGGTTCCAGATCTCGTTGAGGTGGTTCTGCAACGGCGTCCCAGTAAGCATCAGGCGGAAGTCGGCTTTCAGCTGCATGGCCCACTTGGAGGTCTGCGTCTCGCGGTTCTTTATGCTGTGTGCCTCGTCGAGCACTATGGTGGTCCACGTACGTTGGCTCAGCAGCTCGCCCTCCGTAACCAAGAGGCCATAGGTGGAGAGTACCACGTCGTTGCTCTCGGCGGTGGTCACTATCTGCTGGCGGTTGGCAGTCTGGGGGTTCAGCAGCTTCACGTTGAGCGTAGGGGCGAAGCGGTGCAGCTCGCTCTGCCAGTTGAGGAGCAACGAGGTGGGCATCACCACCAGCTGCGGGCCCTGGGTGGCACGCGACAGCATGACGGCAATGGCCTGGAGCGTCTTGCCAAGTCCCATATCGTCGGCAAGGCAGGCTCCGGCACCCCAGTAGGCAAGGCGGCTCAGCCATTCGTAGCCCACCACCTGGTAGCCTCGCAACTCGGCATGCAGGTTGGCAGGAAGCGGGTATTGCTGTTTGCCCGATTCTTCGATGCGCCCAATGAGCTGCCGGAAGGTGTCGTCGGCTTTCACCTTTACGCCAATCTCTTCAAGTCCTTCGAGCTGCATGCCGTTGATGGCGGCAATCTTAAGCTCTTTGCCTCGTCCGACAAGCATCTTGTCGATGGCCTGCAGCTGTCGGCGCAGCTGCTCGTTGAGGGCTATGTATTCGTCGCCTTCCAGCTTGACGAAATTGCCCGTCGAGGAACGCAGCAGTTCCATGAGCTGTGCCACCTTTATCTTTTCTTTGTCGCCTATTTTCACGTCGCCCTCCAGCTCGAACCATTGCCCTGCCGAGCTGATTTTCAGACTCAGATTGCCGGCTGTTATCATCGGGCGCGTCACGCGCATCTTCACCCCCTGCGGCCACTCTATAAAGCAGCGGTCCGGATAGTTGCGCAGCTGCTCCAGCAATTCCAAGCACTCGGCGGTGTCAAGGTCCCATAGGTCGTCCAGGTCCGGACTTTGGGGATACTGGAGCATAATCCCGTAAATATAATTGAGGTTCTCCTTCTCGGCCTCCAGGTCGCGCACGGTCTGCACCCGTTCTCCATCTATGGTGGTGCTTACCACTTCCATGCCTTTGGCGGGTTTCTGGTAGGGCGGATGGCTGCCAAAAGGCTTCACGGCCAAAGCAACGCTGAAATTCTGCTTGCCCGAGGGCGAGATCTGGACGGCTATAAGGCTGTTCGCCTCTACGCGCCGGATCTCTTTGGAATCCTTGAGCAACGGGCTCATCACGGTGAAGTCCTTGCTGAGGCTCTCAAGCAGGCCGGTGAGCTGCCCCTGGCTCTCTTCCGGAAAGGATGTCACCTCCATCATCAGCTCCAAGATCTTCTTCTGCTGCTCGCTGACGCGGATTACCGTCAACTGCTTGTCGCCCACTTTGCTGATGTATACACCTTCGTTGATGCCGCTAAGGATTACGTTGGCTTTCATCGTGAAACCCTTGCCGGAGGGCTGAACGGTCATCTGTAGGGGCTCCTCGATAATGTCGATGTGTTGCATCGAGTTCATGGAGTAGACGTTGGGATGCCCGATGAGGGCGGCCACCACGGCATGGCCTCGCAGGTTGTAGTTGTTGGAACCGTACCAGTAGCTGTTCTCGTCCACCAGCGCGGCAACCTTGAAGTCCTGCTGCGTCATGCAGCGGCTGTAGTCGCCATTCTTGAAGGCCGCGAGGGCTATGTTGCGCCCTTTGGACCACGAAACCCCGCCGTCTTTCGACTTCTGCAGCCTGGGCTGAACGGTGTAGCTGTCGGTGCTGACCTGGTAGATGATGCGTTCCCTCTCGCTGTCGGCTGCCGTGGCCGTGGCTTTCGCTGGTGCACTGATGTTCATAATCTTGTCGATGACAAGCTCCCATTGGGCTTTCTCCCTTTCGTAGGGCATGGGCGACGTCGTGATGCCGGTGCGCTGCTGCAGCTCTTTGGCCGAGGACTGAAACCTATTGAAGTCGAAGCTGTAGAGGAGCTTCAGATAGTCGTAGGGGCCTTCAGCCAACAGCCTCTCGGCTTTCATCACCTCATAATCATTGCCATTTTTTATATGATAGTGCTTCAGGAAGAGCGCTTCAAGTATGTATGTCAGCGGCTCTTGGTTCAGGAAAAGCATCTGCTCTTTAGTGTATACGTCGGCATCGCTGCGGAAGAAATGGTGCAGCACGGTCAAGAGCACATGGCAGGTATACTCTTTTTTGGCTTTACGGCTTTTAAGCAGCTTCTCGGCAACCTTGTTGGCTAAGGGGGTGCGGCTCAGCCCTATGCTCAGGGCATAGGCGAAATTGCTAAGCCCATCGTGGAAGATGTCGTCGTTGTCGTCCTTCAGCTCTTGCGTAAGCACCTCGAAGGCCTTCTCGGCTTTCCCCTGGTGCAGCAGCTCGAGGGCACGCAGGGTGCTCTTCAGCTCCGTGAGCCCCGAGAGCTGTCCTATGACCTCTTGGAAATGGCCGTTCTTAAGAAACTGGCAATAGTATTGATAGTAGTCGTTGAAGACGATTCGTGTGTTCTTGTCAAGCCGCTTGTTGTCGAGGAACACTGTGTGCAGCGGCTCCTCGGCTATCGACGGCGTCAGTTTCGCCCAATTGTCTACGCATAGGCTGTAGTACATGTTGCTGATGAGATAATCCGGCAGCAGCTTCACAAAATCGGCATTGGCGGCTCTGATGGCGAGTGAGTTGGTCAGCGTCATGATGGGGAAAACCAATTCGGCCATAGATTTCCAGTCGATTTTTTTTATCAGGTTTTCGTAGGGCAGCTGGTTGACGAAGTTTGAGTAGGCCTCAGAAAATAGTAATGCTGATTTGTTGACCTCTCCAAGGTATTTTGCGGGAAGCTTAAAGAGCATCTTGAGGCGCTCGGGAGTTATGGTGCGCATCACCTCCTCCCATGCCGTAGGACTTATCCTTATACGATAGTTGTAGAAAAATAAATCCGCTGATACTGCCCATCCTTTATCTTTCCAGTTGGTTATGCTGCGTGGAATGGCTTTGGTATTTAGGTCGAATTGCCTATATATGGCTTCAATGTCTTCGTAGTTGTAATCGTTCATGCTGAGCGCCATGAGCTGTAGACAATAGTTGTCCATGCCAGGCATTGTTTCCTGATACCTACTGACTTTCATCTGATGTCGTTTTGATTGTTTTAAGTGACGGTAAAAAAATAAGGTGTAGCGATAGTTATGTAAAAAATGCAACTATAATTCGTGTAAATTCATTTCGCCTGCGAAAATATAGTTTTATATTCGGTGTCGCATATCTTGAAAATCATGTAATTCGTGCTAATTTGTGCTAATTCGTAGACCCCCAAAAAAACAATCGTATTACCTTTTTTGCGCCTACCCGATTGTATCAACTTATTTTTTACTTATTGCTAAGTTGCAGAATTATTCTTTTTGATGCTTTTCCTACCTTGACCTCCCAAGCCTCCTCCGGCCTCGCCTTATTTCAGGTTCTCTAATAACGCTTTCATGCTGAGCGACGGCGACTTGCCATCATACAATATCCCATACACCGTTTCGGAGATGGGCATGCTGAACCCCAGCCGACGGCGTATCTTCTCCACTCCCTGCACGGCATAATAGCCCTCGGCAACCATCTTCATCTCCAGCTGCGCCCCTTTGATGCTGTATCCGTATCCTATCATGCTGCCGAAGGTCCGGTTGCGGCTGAACTGCGAATAGCAGGTCACCAGCAGGTCGCCAAGATAGGCGAAGCTCTCGAAACGCCGCAGACGCCCGTCGTTGTTGCCTTCACTCTCGATGGGAGAGATCTGGTGCATGTATTCTGTCATCTCTTGCAAGGCATTGGAAATAAGCACGGCAATGATGTTGTCGCCATAGCCAAGCCCCTTGCACATGCCGGCGGCTATGGCGTAGATGTTCTTCAGCACTGCGGCACATTCTATGCCATCCATGTCGTCGGAATAGGTGGTGCGGATATAATGGCAGTCGAGCTGGCGCTGCACCTCTTCGGCGAAGTCTCTGTTGTGCGAGGCCGCGGTGAGGTAGGTCAGCTTCTGCTTGGCGGCCTCTTCGGCATGCGACGGGCCGCTGATGATGCAGAGGCGGTCGTAGTCGATGCCCAGCTCTCGGTGCAGATGCTCGGTGATGATAAGGCCCGATTCTGGCACGATGCCCTTGACGGCCGAGATGATGCGGCGGCCTTCCCACATCTCGCGGGGCACGTCGGCAAGGGCTTTGTGCACAAAGGCCGACGGCACCACGAGGTAGATGTCGTCGCTGGCTGAAATAATGTCGTTGATGTTGCTGCTCACCATGGTGCGCGAGGTGTCGAGGTAGGCCTCGCTGAGATATAGGGGGTTGTGCTTCTCTTCAAGCAGCGAGGGTATGGCCTCTTGTTCGCGCACCCACCAATTCAGGGTGCGCTCGCTCTTTTCGAGTAATATCTTTACAATCGCTGTGGCCCAGCTGCCACTTCCTAACAGTCCGATCATTTTGCTTTTCTTGAACGTTGTGTGTTTAAAGTTGAAAGCCTTAGTGGCTTTTTCGACTCTTTAACGACAAAAAATAATAAAACGTATACAATAGTTACAATATTTTTTGATATTTTTAGTTAAAGACAGTATCAACCCCTTATGTTCGGCACATTATTAAGGCCGACATATAACAGCCCTGTAGAGGCGCATATAACAGCCCTGTAGGGGGCGACATATATAACAGCCCTGTAGGGGCGCATATAACAGCCCTGTAGGGGCGACATATAACAGCCCTGTAGGGCCGACATATAACAGCCCTGTAGGGCCGACATATAACAGCCGTGGGTGTAAACCCACGGTCGTATCGAGTTGACCTAATCGAGCCCCGTAGGGGCGACATATTAACAATTAAACAATGAATTATATGCTCTCAAATCTGAAACCCGCCGCCGTATGGCGCTATTTTGGCGAGATAATGCAAATACCTCGCCCTTCGAAACACGAGGAACGCATCTCGGCCTATCTGCAACAATTTGGTCGTGATCATGGCCTCGAGACCCTCCACGATGACCTCGGCAACGTCCTTATCCGCAAGCCCGCCTCGAAAGGCTATGAGCAGTCGCAGGGCGTTTGCCTGCAGGCTCACATGGACATGGTCTGCGAGAAGAACGGCGACAAGCAGTTCGACTTTATGAACGACGCTATCCAGCCTATCCTCGACGGCGAATGGCTCACTGCCGACGGCACCACCCTCGGGGCCGACGACGGCATCGGCGTGGCAGCTATCCTCGCCATCCTCGCCGACGACACCATAGAGCACGGCCCTCTCGAGGCTCTCTTCACCGTCGACGAAGAGACAGGCCTCACCGGCGCCGGCGGCCTCTCCACGGAATGGCTCCGCAGCGATATCCTCCTCAACTTCGACGACGAGGACGAGGGCGAGTTCTGCATCGGCTGCGCAGGAGGCATCGACACCGTAGTGGCTCTCGACTACAACACCCGCTACTGCCCCGTAGGCGAGGTGGCCTACCGCGTGAAGGTCAGCGGCCTCAAAGGCGGCCATAGCGGCGACGACATCAACAAAGGCCTCGCCAATGCCAACAAACTCCTTACCCGCATCCTCTGGAACGGCACAGAGTACTACAAGATTGGCCTCGCACGCATCGACGGCGGTAACCTCCGCAACGCCATCGCTCGCGAAGCATGGGCCGACGTCGTCGTGGCCAAGGACATGGATGCCGACTTCAAGAAGATGGTGGCCGAGATGACTGACCATCTGAAGTTCGAGTTCCGCAGCACCGAACCGGGTCTCCAAGTCGAGCTCCTCCCCATCGACATGCCGCAGCTCCTCATCGACCGCGACACGCAGCACAACCTGCTCAACGCGCTCCTCGCCTGCGCCCACGGCGTGCTGGCCATGAGCCGCGAGATCCCCAACTTCGTCGAGACCAGCACCAACCTGGCAAGTGTCAAGATGGATGAAGTAAGCTCCAGCGGATCTGCCGATAGCGAAGCGGGGAACAAAAAACAGAAGATCTACATCACCACCTCGCAGCGCAGCAGCGTGGAGAGCGCCAAGCAGGCCGCAGCACAGAAAATCGAGGCCACTTTCCGACTGATAGGCGCCGAGGTGAGCCATAGCGACGGCTACCCCGGATGGACCCCTAACCCCGACAGCCGTGTGCTGAAGGTCGGCGTGGAGACCTACAAGCAGATGTTCGGCCACGACCCCGTGGTCCGCGCCATACATGCCGGTCTGGAGTGCGGCCTCATCGGCGAGAAGTACCCACGCATGGACATGATAAGCTATGGCCCCACCCTCCGCGGCGTCCACAGCCCCGACGAACGTATTGAGATTAAGACCGTCCAGATGTTCTGGAACCTCACCCTCCAGATCCTCAAAAACCTGAAATAACCCCCAATGTCCATCTCCTCCCATCTTCGCCTCCTGTAGGCGTCGAATCTTCCCAGCTTCGCCCCTATATGATGCGAATCTTCCCAGCTTCCCCCCTGTAGGCGTCGAATCTTCCCAGCTTCGCCCCTGTAGGAGGCGAAGCTTCCCAGCTTCGCCACTATAGGAGGTGAAGCTTCCCAGCTTCGCCCCTGTAGTAGGCCCTCTCGCTTTTTTTTATCCTTGGTCGGGCTGGGAAGCCCGACCTCCTATTGGTAGGAGGCGAAGCTTCCCAGCTTCGCCACTGTAGTAGGCCCTCTCACTTTTTTTTCATTGGTCAGGCTGGGAAGCCCGACCTCCTATTGGTAGGAGGCGAAGCTTCCCAGCTTCGCCACTGTAGTAGGCCCTCTCGCCTTTTTTTATCCTTGGTCGGGCAGGGAAGCCCGACCTCCTATTGGTAGGAGGCGAAGCTTCCCAGCTTCGCCAATCCAACGACCCATCTCTTATATCTCTTCGCATTGGTCAGGATACAATCCCGACCTCCTGTAGCATAAATTCGGTAATTAAAACTTATGCTTCAGGAACCGTAGAGTCCTTTGACTATTCTACCATTTATGAACGGTTCGAAATCTTGCCGTATCCCCATAATTTTTTTAATAATGTAAAATTGTATATCAGTGCTTTAGGATCAATGATTTATTTTTTTGTGGTTATATATTTTGGACGGGCGGTAAAAGATGCATTGAAACGATTTTCGATGTGTTCGAAACCGGGTCATGCGGGCATCTGTTGGCTGAGGCAGTGGAAGCTGCCGAGGCCCCAGATGATGTCGGTGCTGTCGATGCCCACGATTTCGCGCGTGGGGAAGCACTCCTCAAGGATGTAGGCGGCGCGGGTGTCGTTGTCGCACTTGTAGGTGGGGAAAATCACCAGGCCGTTGCAGATGTAGAAGTTGGCGTAGCTTGCCGGCAGACGCTGCCCATCATAGTAGACTGGCGACGGCATGGGCAGCTCCACCACGGTGGGCTGCTTGCCGCCCAGCAGACGGCAGCTCTTCAGCAACTTCAGGTTGGCCTGCAGCGGGGCGTAGTTGGCGTCGTTCTTGTCCTCCTCCACGGCGGTCACTATCACGTCGTCGGCCACGAAGCGGCTCAGGTCGTCTACGTGGCCGTCGGTGTCGTCACCCTCAATGCCGTCGCCAAGCCAGATGATATTGTCCACTCCGTAGTAGGCACGCAGGTAGTCCTCTATCTGCTCTTGGCTCAGGTCGGGGTTGCGGTTGGGGTTGAGCAGGCACGATGTGGTGGTCAGCAGGTCGCCATGCCCGTTGACATCGATGGAGCCGCCCTCCATCACGATGTGGGGCTCGAACATCATCATGCCCAGCGTGTCGGCGATGCGGGCGGGAATCAGGGTGTCGAGCTGCCAGGGGTACTTGCCGCCCCAGGCGTTGTGGTCCCAGTTGACGAGGGCACGCATCCCGGCCACCTTGCTGTTCAGCAGGTATGCCGGACCGTGGTCGCGGCACCAGGCGTCGTTGGTGGGGAAACGGTGGAACTCCACGTTGACCATGAAGGCACCTATCGCTTTCAGCTCTTTGCTCACACGCTCTTCCATCTCCTGGTCCTGCACGTTGATGTGTACGGTCTCCACCTCGGTGAGGGTCTTGATGAAGAGGTTGTAGGATGGGAAGATAGTGTCTATTTTCCCTGGCCATGAATCCTCGTTGTGGGGGTAGCTGAGCCATGTGGCCTCATGGCGATGCCATTCTGCGGGCATGAAGAATCCGCGTTCTTTAGGTGTTGGAGAGATTATCATTCTAATTATATGAAGTTGATAGTGTTTGAAGTTGATAGTGTTTGAAGTTGTTTCGTGTAGGAGGCGAAGCTTCGTGTAGGAGGCGAAGCTTCCCAGCTTCGCCACTGTATTAGGCCCTCTCGCCTCTTTTTTTTCCTTGGTCAGGCTTGGAAGCCCGACCTCCTATTGGTAGGATGCGCAGCTTCCCAGCTTCGCCACTGAAGGATGCCCTCTCACTTTTTTTTCATTGGTCAGGCTTGGAAGCCCGACCTCCTATTGGTAGGAGGCGAAGCTTCCCAGCTTCGCCACAGTAGTAGGTCATATCTCTTTTTTTCCTTGGTCGGGCAGGGAAGCCCGACCTCCTATTGTAAAAGTACCGATAGGCAAATTGTTTGGGTTGTTGTTGATATAGTTAACATATCTGTCGAAGTCGTTCTCATCGCGTACCATGCGGTCAAACATTGAGTGCTGCCAAACTGGTCCATGGTGGCCTGATAATTTGTTTATCTCTTTTGCTGTGTATTGTTTTGCTCTTCCGATGACTTCTGTGATGGTGTATGGCTCAATAGGCGATGCCAACAGGTGGACATGGTTTGGCATAATAACGTAATGATATAAGAAATATTTTACATTATCGTAAAACATTAACGACTCAACTATCATCTTTCGGATCTTCTCTTCTTTTAGAATACAGCTGCCATAACCTTGGTCTATCCAGTAGTCTATTTTTTGTCCTACAAAGTTGTGGAAAGCATCTTTGGCGGCATTGTCCCATGGCAGGGGGTGTTTGTCAGTCCATTGCTTTTTGATGCTTTTGTATTCGTTTATTTTTTCTTGGGGCAGTGAGTCTGCTAAACGGAATGTTACAAACTGTACTTTGTGGTCTTGATGCCAGTGAGGTAGCCTGCTTGTGGAGATGTCGACATGTTTTTTCTTTTCCAAGAAAAGAGGGTGGTATGGGTCTGGCATATATTATGGATTATTAATTAGAAGCAGATTTGGTTTGTTTAATGTAGGAGGCGAAGCTTCCCAGCTTCGCCACTGTAGTTGGCCATCTCGCCTTTTTTCGTTGCTCGGGCATGGAAGCCCGACCTCCTATTGGTAGGAGGCGAAGCTTCCCAGCTTCGCCACTGTAGTAGGCCATCTCGCCTCTTTTTTCCCTTGGCCGGGCTTGGAAGCCCGACCTCCTACTCGTCGATGTAGCGTTTGAGGATGGGGGCGTAGCTGTCGATGCGGCGGTCGCGGAGGTAGGGCCAGTGGCGGCGGTAGTGGTCGCTGTCGGCGAGGTCGACCTCCTGGATGTGGGTGCATTCCTCCAGATGGGGTGCCTGCCAGAGGAGGCGTCCGAAAGCGTTGGCCACGAACGAGCCGCCCCAGAACTGCATGTCGCCCTCGCGCCCCGTGCGGTTCACGCTGACCACCGGGACACCGTTGGCTACGGCATGGCTGCGCTGGATGGTCTGCCAGGCCTGATACTGCTCGTCGTTGGTGGCTTCGTCCTGGTCGGTGGCCCACCCGATGGCGGTGGGGTAGAAGAGGATCTCGGCCCCCATAAGGGCGGTGATGCGCGAGGCCTCGGGATACCACTGGTCCCAGCAGATAAGCACTCCGATGCGGGCGAATTTGGTGTTGAAAACCTTGTAGCCCAGGTCGCCAGGGGTGAAATAGAATTTCTCGTAGTAGCCTGGGTCGTCGGGGATATGCATCTTGCGGTATTTGCCCAGATAGGCTCCGTCGGCATCGATAACTGCCGTGGTGTTGTGGTAAAGCCCCTCAGCGCGCTTCTCGAACATGGAACAGATAATCACCACCCCAAGTTCGCGGGCCAGCTGCATGAAATGCTGTGTTGTGGACCCTTCGGGGATGGCTTCGGCAAGCCGGAAGTTGTCGTAGTCCTCAGTGTCGCAGAAATATAGCGAGGCGAAGAGCTCCTGCAGGCATATTATCTGTGCCCCTTCGGATGCCAATTGGCGCACTCTCTCGCTGTAGCGCGCGATATTTGCCTCTTTGTCGGCGCTGCAGCTGAGCTGCACTATGCCTATTTTTACTTTGCTCATTGTATGTGTGGTTGTTAGTCGTTTATCGTTTAATCGTTGATTATGAGAAATAAATAAGTGAAGTGAGTGTAGATATGGATTGACGGTTTATGAAATGATTCTATCTGTATATCCGCTGACCCTCCTTGTCGAACCATAGCGGCTGCGGCATTGCCAGCCGGAAGCCGCAGACCTCTGGCGGCGGGGTGGGGGAGGGAGCCTCCATATCGTCCAGGCATGAACCACCTACGAAGACGATGCTGTCGCCTTCCGTGACCATCTCGGCGGCATTGCCCGACATGTCGTACAGCCCCAGCTCGTTGGCTATCAGCTGTGTGGCATCGTGCAATTTGCCGCCACTGTTTTTCTTGCACCAGGCCACCCACTCCTGACGGTTGCTTCCGGCGAAGCGGTAGCCCTCGCTGAAAAGGCCGCCGTGGTAGGCAAAAAACCATTCCTTTAGGGTCGGCAGCCTCCACGTGCCGTGCGTCGACAGGTTCAGCTGTCGGCACAGCTCCTCAATCTGCGCGGCGGTGCGTGACGTGGCAGGTTTTAGTGGCTCCGGGGCTTTCTCGTGCAACTGTAGGACGTACCATTGCCAAATGTCGTTGCTAATCTCCTGACAGGTAATCCAATAGCCGTCGAGCAAGACAATGATGCCGTTCTGCTCGGTGGTGTCAACCCTCATGGTGTCGCCGGTGCAGACCCATTTGGTAGGGTAGAAATGGTGTCGCGTCTCTATGGCACTGCTCACCTCGTTGAGCCATGCCGGCTGCGCCACCGCAAACAGCGGAATCAATAAAAGGGATAATATGACAAGTGGTTTGCTGATATGCTTGATAGTTTTGATTATAAGTTAGTCACGTTTCGCTTGTATGCGAAATATTTGAAATAAAGTCTCTGGCGAGAAAAGCTTACATGGATTCGAGTACAACAATTGAAAAGCTAAACAATTCAACACTTCAACACGTTCTAGTCTTCTAATATGAAGAATTCCACGCGCGACTGCAGCCCCTTGGTGTCGAGGATGCGGTTCAGGGTTTGTATCATCGTTTTGCCGCTGGTCCATACTCCGTCGCCGCTCAGGGCGTAGGGTGTCTGCCATTCTGTCTGGATGGCGTTGGTCGAGGCGGTGCCCGACGAGCTGTTCTTGCGGTTCAGCAGCTCGGCAAAGAGGCTCTCGTTCTCGGGATAGTCCACCACCTTGTAGGTGCTGATGCCGGCCTTGTCGGCGGCCACCTCGATGGCGTCGGCCAGACCTCCCAGGGCATCCACCAGCCCAAGCTTCAGGGCGTCACGCCCCGTCCACACTCGGCCGCGGGCTATGCTGTCGACGAAGTCGTACTCCAGCCCACGCCCCTTGGCAACCCGACTAACGAAAACGGTGTAGAACTCCTCCACGTTGCGCTGCATAAGCTCCATAGTGGCTGGCGAGAGCGGTCGTAATACGCTCAGCGCGTTCGAGTTGGCATTGGTGTTCACGGTGTCGGTGGTGATGCCAAGGTATTTGCGTAGCGTACCGCCCACCTCGGGAAGTGTGGCGAAGACACCTATGCTGCCGGTCACCGTGGTGGGCTCGGCGATGATATAGTCGGCATTGCATGATATCTCGTACCCTGCGGATGCCGCCACGTCGGCCATAGAAACCACTACGGGCTTCTTGGCTTTCGCACGCAGCACGGCGTTGGTCATTATTTCCGAGGCTGTCACCATGCCTCCTGGCGAGTTGACGCGCAGCACTATGGCTTTCACAGCGTCGTCCTTCGCGGCATCGTTGAGGGCCATGGTTATCTTGTCGGAATACACTGCCGTTTGGAAGCCCGAACCGGCCACGACGTCGCCCTCGGCGTAGATGACGGCAATCTTGTCGCGCGTTTTCGTCTCGTCCATAACGGTGGCTTTGTAATCCTCCAGTGCAACGGTCTGCTTGCTGCTGTAGCCCTCCATGGTGGCCACAGCGTTGTTCTCGAAGCACAGCCTGTCGACCAGGCCGTTCTTCAGTGCATCGTCGGGCAGGCATGCCTCTAAACGGTCGGCCATGAGGTTGAGACGCTCGGTGCTGATGTCGCGGGCTTCGGCAATTTGCTCCACCACGTAGTCCCAGATGCTGCTGATGTATTCGCGCACCTGCTGCCGGTTGGCATCGCTCATGTGGTCCATCGTGTAGGTCTCGCCAGCACTCTTGTAGCTGTTGCTCTTTGGCCTTATCAACGACATCTTCACCTGCAGCTTGTCGAGCAACTGCTTGAAGAACATCGTCTCGGCTCCTATGCCCTGAAACTCCACCATCCCCGAGGGGTTCAGGTAGATGCTGTCGGCCACCGAAGCCACGAAATAGCCCTTCTGGGAATAGGCATCGGCATAGGCCAGCACGGGCTTGCCGCTCTCGCAGAAGTCTATCAGCGCCTGTCGCAACTCCTCGCAATGGCCCCACGACATGGGGAAGAGACTGCCGAAATAAAGATACAAGCCTTTGATGTTCTTGTCGTTGGCCGCGGCATCGATGCAACGCAGCATATCAATGAACCCTACGGTGCTCCCCTCGGTCATCCAGGAATCCAACTCGCCCGGCGACCGTTCTGTCATCCCCTTTGTGAGGTCAAGCTTTAGAAATGAATCCTTGGCCACCGTGGGAGCCGTCCCGGAGGCCATCGAACCGATGATGCCAAAGAATAACAATAGTTTGAAAATGCCTACCAAGATGAGGACAATGAGGGTGCCCACCCCAGAGGCCAGCATAATCTTGCTGAATGGTGTGTTCGTTTTTGTGTCAGACATTTTTTATGTGTTTGAGGTTACTGCTTTCCCTTTCTTAACGCTCGGGACTTTATTTTATTTTTTATGTCGCAAAATAATCTTCTACGTTTTGCGTTAAATGGTGCGAACTAATAAGGAAAATAAGCACAACTGAATGAAAAAAAACGCTATAATTCTCTCCCTGCTCCTCGCCGGTGGCTTTGCCGCTATGGCCCAGAAGCCTGCCGACAACGATACAAACCATTTCCGCCGTATCAATCAGGTGAACAAATACATAGAAGACTACTATGTTGAAGAGCCCGACTACCAAAAAATCACCGAGAAAGCGGTCTCTTCTATGCTCACCGAGCTCGACCCTCATAGCATCTACATCGCCGCCAAGGACGTGCAGCGCACCAACGAGGGCCTTCAGGCCAATTTCGAAGGTGTGGGTATTGCATTCCAGATTGTTAACGATACTATCTCCGTCACCGAGGTCATCGTCGGCGGGCCCTCGGAAAAGATGGGACTGCAGATCGGCGACAAGCTGTTGAAGGTCGACGACACCGTGGCAACCTTTAAGGGGGTGAACAACAGTTTCGTTTTCTCCCACCTCCGTGGGAAAAAAGGCACCGAGGTGCGCTTGTCGGTGAAACGCTTGGGAATGGACACCCCTCTGGAATTCACTATCGTGCGCGACAAGGTTCCCATCTATTCTGTCGACACCTATTTCATGCTCGACGACGAGGTGGGCTACATCCGACTGGCCCGTTTTGCACGCACCTCGCACCAGGAACTCCGCAACGCCATCAGCAAACTCAAGAAGGAGGGCATGAAACGCCTCGTCTTCGACCTCCGCGGCAATGGCGGCGGTTATCTTGACATTGCCTTTGCCGTGGCAAACGAATTCCTTGAACCTCACCGCCTGGTGGTTTATACCAAGGGCGACAAGTCGCCGCGACAGAATTTCGTCTCCCGTCGTGGCGGCAGCTACACCTCCGGCCCTCTCGTCATCTTGATCGACGAGTACTCGGCCTCGGCGTCCGAAATTGTCTCCGGCGCTGTGCAGGACTGGGACCGCGGCACCCTCGTGGGTCGGCGCACCTTCGGCAAAGGCCTGGTGCAGCGCATGTTCGAAATCTACGACGGCGCACAAATCCGACTGACCACGGCACGCTACTACACCCCCTCCGGACGCTGCATCCAAAAACCCTACAACGATGGCACCGATGCCTACAACCATGAGCTGCAACGCCGTTACGACCACGACGAGTTCGTCAACGCCGATTCTATAAACTATCCCGACTCGCTGAAATTCTTCACCAACGCCGGCAGGGTGGTCTACGGCGGCGGTGGCATCATGCCCGACATATTCGTCCCGATGGACACCATGCGCCTCTCCGACTATTTCCTCTCTCTACGCTCCGCCGGCGTATTCAACACGTTCTCGCTCTCCTGGGCCGACAACCATCGCCACGATACCGCCTACGCCGACTTCAAGGCTTTTGAACGCAACTACGATTCCCTCGCCGTTATCAGAGCCTTCGCCGACTATGCGGCAACGAAAAAGGTGCAACGCAGCGACGTCAAGGGCGACTGGGTGGCGGCATGGATGGCCGATCAGGCTCGCAAGAGCGTCTCCGATACCGCCCATTCTATTCACGCGCGCAACTATGCCGACTACCTTGAACAATTGATGAAAGACCCTTACTTTATTGATAATCTTAAAGAAAAAGCTCTGAAGGAAGACCAACGCAGCGCTCGCATCAATCAGCATAGCGACATCTATATGGGCTATCTCCTCAAGGCTCTCATTGCCCGCAACCTCTTCGGCATTGAGTACTATTACCGTGTGATGCAGGACTACGACCAGGGCCTCCAACGTGCCATTAAGGCTGTCAAGGAATTGTAAGTGTTTCTTTTAACTGCTTTGCTTTCGTGCGTCTCGAAGCCCCCATAAACTGGAATATTGTCGGTACGGTGGCACTGCTCTGTGCCGTCTCGCTGACCCTCTTCTTCGTCGGAAGAGGACGCGACCGCACCCGCGCCGAGGCTGTCGTCACCTCGGCTTCGGACTCTTTGCCCTCCGACACCTACAGCGACCTCGACTATTTCAAGGAGGAGGCCGTTCAGTTCGAGGCTCTCTTGCCTCTCGACAAGGAGATTATAGTGCGCCTCATCGACAGCGTCAACCACCACATCATCTACATCGAGAAGGACGACATGCCGTCGTGCTATAGCTACGACCTCGAAACACTTATCACCTCTGTCCTCTTTGCCGGCGAGTATGGCTTCTATTGCGGCACTAAGCTCCTCATCCCTGGCAAGATAACGGACTGGAAAATAGTGGAAGGCACGATTGTCTTCGTGGCTATGAACCGTGAACCGGAGGCGAAGTACGAGAACGCTACGGTGGTCTTCTCTATGGACCTCCACGACCATCAGCTCCGTTATATTGACTCCGGCAACCGCGCCTCCTTCGTCGGCGACAATTATATAAGCATCGTGAAAGCTCAGCTGCTGAGCCGCAATTTCTTCTTCGGCGAGGACCGCTACCGCGAGTTCACCGTCAACTACGAACTGTCACCCCAGTAATAATGTGGCTCCTTTATCTGACTATTATGTAACTTTTCAAAATTAAGTTGTCTATTAAAATAGCCCCGTAGGTGTGAAGAAAGCT
The DNA here is from genome assembly GCA_017446745.1 of Bacteroidales bacterium. Taxonomy (GTDB): domain Bacteria; phylum Bacteroidota; class Bacteroidia; order Bacteroidales; family P3; genus Colimorpha. The sequence continues at coordinate 6,189 of JAFSQF010000066.1, read as the reverse complement.
CCAGTGAAGCTTTCGATAGCGAAGCGGAGAAAAAAAATCGGTTGCGTCGGATTTGCAATCCGACGCAAAATATTATAAGGATTTTTAATCCGCAAAATAACTCGGTTGCGTCGGATTTGCAATCCGACGCAAAATATTATAAGGATTTTTAATCCGCAATATAACGGATTAAAAATCCTTATTGTAACGGTAAAAAAAATGTGTGTATCGATAGTGATGTAAAAAATGCAACCATAATTCGTGTAAATTCGGTTACGTCGGATTTGCAATCCGACGCGAAAATATAGTTTTATATTCGGTGTCGCATATCTTGAAAATCATGTAATTCGTGATAATTCGTGCTAATTCGTAGACCCCCAAAAAACAATCGTTTTACCTTTTTTGCGCCTACCCGATTGTATCAACTTTTTTTTCACTTATTGCTAAACGTGGCTACATTGTTTCATTCTTGCTGCTCAGTTTTAAAAAAAAATGTATATTTGCATTTTTAAAGAATTTGAATATTTGTCGTTGATGTCGTTGATAATCAACTGCAAAATGTTTTTTTTCAACTCAAGCTATCGCTATTTTTATGAGAAATAGACCAGAAATAACAGTCAATGTCACTTCAGAGATAGGTAAACTAAATGCCGTTCTTCTCCACCGCCCAGGTGTCGAGATTGAACGTATGACCCCACAAAATGCCAACGAGGCTCTCTACAGCGATATTCTGAACAAACGTATTGTTGATGAAGAATATCGCTATTTTTGTGGTGTCTTTGAAAAAATCACCAATGTATACTATGTGCAGGACATCCTGGAGCGTCTGCTCGACGACGATGACCTCTGCAACTCCCTTGTCACCCAAAGCTGCCAAATGGAAGGCTGCGAATGGTTGGTCGACGAGCTTATGTGCCATCCCACCAAGCAGCTGGCTGCCGAGATAATCGAGGGCGTCCCCTACAAGGAGGGACGCGACCCCGCCAGTTTCGCCGACCAGCGCTACGTGCTGCGCCCGCTCTACAACCTCTTCTTTACCCGCGACGCCTCCTCGTCGGTATTCGACCGCGTCCTCATCAACTCGATGTCGTTCGACGTCCGCAAACGTGAGAATTTGATCTACAAAGCCATCTTCAAACATTTTTTCGGCGCCGAGGTATTGAACGCTCAACAATGGGACCCCCGTGCCCATACCGAGGGCGGCGATGTGCAGATTGGACGCAACAATTTGCTATGCATTGGCCAGGGTATCCGTACCGATGCCAAAGGTATTGAATTCCTTGCTCATACGTTCCGTGATAAGCCCAAATTCAATATCGTGGTACAAGAGTTGCCGCACCATCCCGATTCGTTCATCCATCTTGATATGGTCTTCACTTTCCTCGACCGCAACTGCTGCATGATGTATGAGCCTATGCTCCGCAAGACCGCCGAATTTGCTGGCAAGGCCACCACTTGGATCGAAATCGACAACGGCAAGGTGCGTCATCATGACTGCCGCAATATCCAGGAAGCTCTGAAGAAAGCCGGCGTCGAGGTCGAGCCTGTCTTCTGCGGCGGCGACGACCTCTGGATGCAGCAACGCGAACAGTGGCATAGCGGGGCTAACTTCTTCGCTTTCGCCCCAGGCAAGGTCATAGGCTACCGCCGCAACAGCCACACCATCGATGCCCTCGACAAGGCCGGCTTCAGCGTGCTGGCAGCCGAAGACATCGTCAACGGCAACGTCAAGCCCGACGACTACAACCGTTGCGTGGTGACCTTCGCCGCAAGCGAACTGCCTCGCGCCGGCGGCGGCGCCCGATGCATGACCATGCCAATCAACCGTGACGATATATGATGCCGCCCCCTCTGCATGGAACGATGTATCTACCTTTAAACAATAAAACGTTCAAACAATTCAACATATTACTTAATTTTTAGCCCTAATATGGATAAAACTCTAAAACAGTATCACATCGTAAACAATGCACTGGGATGGCTTATAGGTATCATTGCCTGTGCTGTTTACATCCTCACTGCCGAGGCCACGGCCTCGTGGTGGGACTGCGGCGAGTACATCGCCACTGCATTCAAACTCCAAGTGGGGCACCCCCCCGGAGCTCCTACGTTCCAAATCTTCGGCCGCCTTTTCTCGCTGTTCACCGACCCCGCTCATGCAGCTTTCGCAGTCAACGTGATGTCGGCCGTGTGCAGCGGGCTGGGAATCATGTTCCTCTTCTGGACCATCACCCTGCTCGGCAAGAAGCTTATAGGCAACGATAATCTGGCTCTGAACAATACTAAGGTGTGGGCTGTCTTTGCCTCGGGCATCGTCGGTGCTCTGGCTTATTGCTTCACCGATACCTATTGGTTCTCGGCAGTAGAGGGCGAGGTCTACGCCATGTCGTCGTTCTTCACCGCCGTGGTGTTCTGGGCTATCCTTAAATGGGAGGAGCAGGCCGACGACCCCCACTCGCTGCGCTGGCTCGTCCTTATCTCGTTCCTCGTGGGCATCGCCATTGGTGTCCACCTCCTCAACCTGCTTACCATTCCGGCTATCGTCTATGTGGTCTATTTCAAGAAATGGCCTCAAACTACGGTCAAGGGATTCATTGTCAGCGGCGTCATATCGTTGGTTATTCTGGCTGTCATCCTCTGGGGCGTCATCCCAGGCATCGTCAACCTCACCTCCGATTTCGATGTCTTCTTCGTCAACTCGCTCCACTTCGGCTTCAACACCGGCACGGTTATCTTCTTCCTGCTCATTGCGGCATTCATTGTGTGGGGACTCTGGAACAATTCGCATCTGAAGAGCCCTGGCAAGACCGTCAACATCATTGTGCCAGCGGTTATTCTGGCATTGATGTTCATCGCCAAACTGGGAGCCCACAGCTTCTCGTTCGGTTTCTTCGTGGTACTCTGTGCTTTGGGTGTCGCAGCATGGTACATTGTCAAAGGCCGTAACCGTCAGGTCACCAATGCCGCACTCCTAAGCCTGCTGGTCCTCGTGATTGGCTACTCCACCTTCTTCATCCTCGTGATCCGCGCCAATACCAACACGCCCCTCAACGAGAACGCCCCGAAGGATGCCGTGGCTATGCGCGCCTATCTGGGCCGCGAACAGTATGGCGAGACCCCGCTTTTCAGTGGTCCCTACTATACCGCCGGCAACCCCAATGGCGCCGAGAACGACTATGCCAAATATATCCGTACCAAGGATTCCGAGGGTCGTGACTTCTACAAAGTGGCAGCCTATGCCCAGAAATACAAATACGACGAGGCTCATACCGGTATCTTCCCCCGTATGTACAGCCCCGACAACTCGCGCCAGCATCCTCAATACTACAAGTATTGGGCTGGCGAGCCCCCGGCAGGCCAGAAACCTACTTTCGCACAGAACCTCACCTTCTTCCATCGCTATCAGATGGGATGGATGTACTGGCGCTATTTCATGTGGAACTTCGCCGGACGTCAGAACGACATCCAGGGCCATCATTTTGACGACAATACGGGTATTCAGAATGTCCATTTCGCAACTGTCAACTACACCGACGGCAACTGGATCTCGGGCATCAATTTCGTCGACGAGCACCGCCTCGGCCCGCAGGACAACCTGCCCGACGCTCTTGCCAACAACAAGGCCCGCAACAAGTACTACATGTTGCCTCTCCTCCTCGGCCTCCTCGGCCTGGTCTACCATTGCACCAAGAACCGCAAGGATGCTTTCGTAACCTTCATCATGTTCTTCATGACTGGTCTGGCCATCGCTATCTACCTCAATATGCCGCCACGTCAGCCACGCGAGCGCGACTACGCCTTCGTGGGCTCCTTCTATTTCTTCTCCGTTTGGATTGGCCTTGGCGTCTACGCTCTCTACGACTGGCTCTCCTCACGGATGGAGAAGAAACCACGCCAGATTTTCCTTATCGCCGGCGCTCTCTGCATCCTGCTCGGCATCCTGTTCAATGGCGCCTGGTTTGTACTTACCATGGTCGGCGCGGTTCTGATTGTTGTGAGCCTCGTCACCGTACCTCATGTGGTGGCTCTCCCCCTGGCTTTTGTCCTCTCGCTCTCTGTCCCCGTGCTTCTCGCCGCTGAGAACTGGGACGACCACGACCGCTCGGAGAAAACCGCAGCTCGCGACTTCGCTCGCAACTACTTGGGCTTGACCGACAAGCAAGGCGTGGTCATCACCTTCGGCGACAACGACACCTTCCCGCTGTGGTATATCCAGGAGGTGGAAGGCTGGCGCACCGACGTCCGCATCTACAACTACACCCTATCGGGTATGCACTGGTATATCGAACAGCTATACAATAAGCTCTACGAGAGCGAAGCCCTCCCGTTCACCCTCCCCAAGGATATGTACGGCCTCGGCCACGAAATCTTTGTCCTTAACCCCGACGGACCAAGAATGGAGGTCACCGACGCTCTGAATGCCGTGGCATCTAACCGCCGACAGTATGTGCGCGCCGACCGTGGCGCCGACAGCGTCGTCTACTTGCCCACCAACAAGTTCAAGATTACTCTCGACAAGCCCGCTCTTGTGGCTCGCGGCGTTATCGATGCCGCCATGGCCGACACTATACCCGATGTGGTGGTATTTGATGTCAACATCCGCAGGGGCTACCTCACCCGCAGCGAGATGGCTATGCTCGACTTCCTCGGCACTAACCGCTTCATGCGCCCCGTCAGCATCATGAACCCCGGCTACATTCGCGATGTCTTCCCCGTGGTGGACCGCTACTGCATCGACGATGGCATGCTCTCGCTTATTGTGCCTTACCCCGTCATGGGCGCCTACTCCTACACGCCGCGCACCACCGACTATTTCCTCAAGGGCTACAAGAACGCCGACGGCTCCTACCAACCCCTCAAGTGGGGCAACCTCAATGCCGACATCTACATCGACCCCGTCAGCAAGAACATGGGCGACGTGCAGCGCCAAACCTTTGTCATCCTCAGCCAGCAACTCCTGCAACAGGGCGACACGGCAAGCGCCGTCAAGATACTGCAACAACGCGAGGAATTCTTCCCCTCCTCCAACTTCCCCAACGACCGCTTCGCGCTCATGATGGTGTATGCCTATGCCCATGTGGGCGACAAGCAGAAAGCCATCGACATCCTCTGCGATATCTTCCACTACTACCAGCAGCAGCTTGCCTATGCCAAGCAATTCCCGCCCGACAAGAGCAGCGGCGTCGGCAGAATGGCCACGGATGCCTCCTATTTCCTCTATCAGGTGGTCAGCTTGCGCCAGCATCAGCGCCTCATGCGCAACCCCTTCGACAATCGTCCTGAAATCACCTTCTCGGAGGCTGATTTCCAGACCTATGCCGCTCAGGGTGGCGCCGACCGCCTCAAGGCAATGGATGACTTCATAGCCAGCCCGCAGTTCGCCGAGGTCGAGGCAGCCATGCGCGGCATGCAGTAATCACTGCTCTGACTATCCCGCGGATTTTCTCCATAATCCAGCAAATTCTTCCAAGTGGGGTGCCTGCATTCGGGCATCCCACTTTTGCATATTAGGGTCATCTCGCACCAGTTACTATTTGTTATTACCGATGTTTTTTTGGCAAAAGGTCTATTTTTCAGAAAAAAAGTGTAAATTTGCATCCAATAATTATAGATTGCATGCGTCGTATTATTAGTGTTTATAGTCTTGATTTATAATTGTCTATACTTTGCCGCTCTATGAAACATTCTCTACTTTCAAACCCGGTTTCTTCTGATTTTTATTATCGCGAAATAATCGAAATGAACTAAATATGCTAAGATAACCCCGTAAAGATTGCCACTCGATAAGTCCCTGCCAAAGGAGCTGCATTCCATTCCATCTGTGCCCCGTAGTGGCGTCATATAACAACCTTAATATAGCCCCGTGGTGTCGGCATATAACAACCTTAATATAGCCCCGTAGGTGTGAAGAAAGCTCCAGTGGAGCTTTCGATAGCGAAGCGGAGAACTAAATATAACAGCCGTGGGCGAGAGCCCACGGGATTTAAAAGATTCTATCCTATCTGAGCCCCGTAGGGGCGGCATATTAATTAAAAGTATAAATTTTTTTTTATGTAGCCTATCTGATTGTAAGTAAGCGGTCAAATTTAATTGACATTTATGATAATTCACGGGCATTTACCGGCATTCACGTTCTATAAATATTATTTATGGTAATTGCTGGTCATTTATGGTAATTGCTGTTCAAAGAAAATGAAAGTTAATTTAGGT
>JAFSQF010000065.1 GCA_017446745.1 Bacteroidales bacterium | reverse complement strand
TCTCGATTCCGTCCCAAGGCAGGGAGTCGGCAAGTCGTATCCATCGGTTGTCCTTGTTTAGCCTTTGCAGGGTATCCTTAAGCTCGTTGAGCAACTCTGTCTGGTTCTGGGAGTAGTACTTCATGCTATTTTAACACTAATATGACTGTTCTTTTTCTTAAACAACGTCAAATTATATATTTTATTATCTGAATTTCAAATTTTTATTATTATTTAGTAAACCCTAAATTAACTTTCATTTTTTTTGAACAGCAATTACCATAAATGACCAGCAATTACCATAAATAACATTTATAGAACTTGAATGACCATGAATGCCCGTGAATTATCGTAATTGTCAAATAAATTTGACTAATTACTTACCGTTGCCAAGGTACTGCCACTTCCTATCCACTACAACTTGTACTTGTTCGGGGGGCTAAATAGGCTTCCATTATGGACTATTTATCACTGGAAAAGAGCCGTACAGGGATAGAATAGTGTCTGTTTCAAAAAAAACAACCAGCCAATTACTGTTTTGATTTTCAATACCTAACAATAAGATTTCATTTTTCTTTGAAGAAAAATTTTGTCACTTTGCGAAATAATAGTACTTTTGCACACGATTTCCGACTGATTTTTTTCATTTTCGGCGTCAGGGAATCACAACAAAAGGGAGTTTAGCTCAGCTGGTTCAGAGCGCTTGCCTTACAAGCAAGAGGTCATTGGTTCGAGCCCAATAATTCCCACTCAAGACGGAGAAAGCGAGGCGTTTTCTCCGTTATTTTTTAACATTTCATCATGCCACATCACAGAACTCTATATTTCGTGCTGCCGCTCATAATGGCCTTTGCGGCGTGCAAAGAGCAACGTCCGCCATCAGGCATCATCGACACCGCCACGCTGACCGACTTCCTCTACGAGGCGCACCTCATTGAGAGCTACGCCTATACGGTAGCGAGCGACAACCGCGATTCGCTGGGGCATTACGTTGACGCCGCCTACGACACGCTCTTTGCCAAACATGGCATCGACCCGGCCCTCTTCGACAGCAGCATGGACTATTACTCCCACCAGCCCTTAGTGCTCGAGGAGGTCTACACCCGCATATCCCAACGCCTCCGCAACCAGCAGGACAGCCTCGCCCTCCAAACACCCAAGCCCAGCATCAACATAAATGGTAGCCTACAGCACCGCCCACTTTAAATCCTTAAAATAGCAGCAACTATGTTAGTAAAGACTTATGGTAGTGCCATCTACGGAGTCAGTGCCATCACGATAACCATCGAAGTCAGCGTGGAACAAGGTGTCTGCTTCACCCTTGTAGGCCTGCCCGACAACGCCGTGCGCGAGAGCCAGCAACGCATACACTCGGCACTGCTGCAGGTGGGGCATCACATACCGCAGCGCCGTGTCATCATCAATATGGCCCCCGCCGACATCCGCAAGGAGGGCTCAGCCTACGACCTCCCCTTGGCCATCGGCATCCTTGCCGCCGACGGACAGCTGCAGGCCACAGACCTGGAACGCTATGTAATAATGGGCGAGCTGTCGCTCGACGGCAGCCTGCGCCCCATCAAAGGGGCCCTACCCATGGCCATCGAGGCACGCCGCAAGCACTTCAAGGGCATTATCCTGCCCAAACACAACGCCCGCGAGGCGGCAATAGTGAACAACCTTGAAGTGTATGGAGCCGAAAACATAGGCCAGGTCATCAAATTCCTCAACGGTACCGGCACCATCGAGCAGACCATCGTCGACACCCGGGCCGAATTTGCACGCAGCCTGGACCAGTACGAGTTCGACTTCGCCGACGTCAAGGGGCAGGAGAACATCAAACGCGCCCTTGAGATCGCCGCAGCCGGCGGCCACAACGTCATCCTCATTGGCCCTCCCGGCAGCGGCAAGACCATGCTTGCCAAACGCCTCCCAAGCATCCTGCCGCCGCTGAGCCTCGAGGAATCGCTGGAGACCACCCAAATCCATAGCGTGGCGGGCAAAATGCGCCGCGAGGACTCGCTGATTGCCGTGCGCCCGTTCCGTGCACCTCACCACACCGTCAGCGACGTGGCCCTCGTTGGCGGCGGCGCCAACCCACAACCCGGCGAGATAAGCCTGGCGCACAACGGGGTGCTTTTCCTCGACGAATTGCCCGAGTTCAAACGCTCCGTCCTCGAAGTGCTGCGCCAACCCATGGAGGAACGCCACGTAACCATCAGCCGCGCCAAAATGACCACCGACTACCCCGCGGCCTTCATGCTGGTGGCAGCCATGAACCCTTGCCCCTGCGGCTACTACAACCACCCCACAATAGCATGCACCTGCAACCCCGGGGCCGTCAACAAATACCTCAACAAAATCAGCGGCCCGCTGCTGGACCGCATCGACCTCCATATCGAGGTGACGCCCCTGCCCCATTCCGCGTTGGCCGAGAAAAAGCTCGGCGAGCCCAGTGCCGTCATCCGCCAACGCGTCATCGCGGCACGCAAGATACAGGACGAACGCTACAAGGGCTACAAAGGCATACATTGCAACGCACAGATGAACCAGAAACTGTTCCGCCAATGGTGCGACATCGACACCGAATGCCAGGAGCTGATGAAGAATGCCATGGACCGCCTCGGCCTCAGTGCACGCGCCTACGACCGCATCCTCAAGGTGGCACGCACCATCGCCGACCTGGCTGGCGACGAGAGCATCAACGTCACTCACCTCAGCGAGGCCATAAACTACCGCAGCCTGGACCGCGACAGCTGGGGAAGATAAACGAACAGTCTCCTCATCGCAGCAGCAAGACCGTGCCCCTCTCCTCCTGCTCTACGTTGGGCATGGCTCGCGTGACGTAGCGCAGGCGCCACACGTAGGTGCCCTGCGGACAAGCCACGCCACCCCTGCGGCCATCCCAGCTGCCTCCAAGCATATCGAACGTGGCGACATGGAGCCCGCGACGGTCGTAGATGTCAACAGTGCCGGTGACGACATCGTTGGAATAGACCGAGAAAAGGTTGTTCAGCTGCTCGTCGGGGGTGAAAACGTTGGGGAGCCATACCGCATGGTTGTCGAGGAAAATCCACCGCACAGCAGTGTCGGTGCACCCGAAACGGTCGTGGACCGTGAGCTGGACTTCGGCGGAGTCGAGATCGGTGGGGAAAACAAAACGGAACGCCTTGTCGGTCGAGCTGTAGTTCAGCACCTGCCACATCCGGTCGACGCTTCCCGAGAGGTCGGTGAGGGTAACCACGTCGCCCGACTGCACCTGACTGGGCGAGATACCCATGGAGGCCACAATGGGCACTGCCGGGAACGAGAGATGCAGATGATAAACAGTGTCGCACGCCTCGTCGGAAGACACCCTGAAAACCGGCAGGTCGGTGGGCATGGAATAGCTGTTGCCATCAACCCAACTGTAGGAAGAGCCTTCGCAGATGGTCACATTATTCACCACATTGATTTCAGCCCCCGTACGCACAATCAGCACCTCGACACTGTCGGCGCCATGGCTGTCGGTATAGGTCACCGCAACGCTGTCGGGGCCGTTGAACGAATAGCCATGCCACGTGACGGGGTAAACACTGCCGCAGAGGAAGGTGTCGAAGGTCTGGCTCGTATTGCGCCACACCGTGAGATAGAAATGCACATTGCTGTCGCATCCATAGCCATCGGTTAGCACGAACAGGCTGTCTTCCACATCGTTGTCGAACAAGGCATATTGATAGGGAAAAGGCAGGCTGTTTTCAGGCGTTTCGGCATAATGGTTGGTATGAGTTCTGTGGCGCACCATGAGGTCGATGCTGGTGTCCACCACGGTGTCGCAATCGTAGAAAATGCGGATATCGTAGTGCAGCACGGTGTCGGCGGCGAGATTGGCGGGCATATTGATGAAAAACGTTGAGTCGGTAAGCGGCGTCACACCATAGCCTTGCAGCTCGTAGCGATCCGCTTGGCACACCTGTGGAAGAAGACTGTCGTTGAGAACGAGTTCCCACTCGAAGAGGTAACCATTGTCCATGGTCCATCCGTCCTGGACCTCAATATACCATTCGCCGTTGAGGGGACATCCCACAAGGGTCTCGAAGCTCTCGTCGGGATGATAGAAATGCTGGCCCATAGCCACATAGCTCGAGTCGACGGTAATGCCATGCACATTGCCTGAGCGGTAGATGATGCCATCGCCCGGCGCGTAGTTGTAGCCGTAGGCCGTGCTGCTGCTCCAGCAATAGTTGAATCCTATGCCGGGGGCATTGGCCGGTGCATTGGCGTCGCAAAGGGCATTGGCGTCCTCGTTGTCGTGGGCTATGCCAAGGTAGCTACTACTGCCAATATTGTTGCCCGTCTGCCAACCCACCGACTGAGCCGGGATATGCTCGGTACACCCGGAGCCTGCCAATGGACCTCCATAACGCAAGATGTCGGCTTTGCTGCCGTTGGGGCAGGTAAGGTTGATGTAGAGGTCGCCAATGTAAGAATGCTCCATCTTCAGACGCAAATACTTGATATCGTTGACCGACGATATGACCCCACCCTCATGAAAACAAGTGAATTCCACTGCCGACTGATAGCTGCACCCCATGGTTCCGCAGGGCTCGCCGTCGGGCAGGAAGATGAGGTCGCCATGACCTAGCGAGGCTTCGGCAGGAGGCACCACAACAACGCTGTTGGTGTCGTCATATCCGAAACTGACAAGCATGCCGCCACCCTCGCACAGATAGGAGGGAAAGTGAAGCGTGGCAATGCCCTGGCTCCGCCCCAAGCCACAACCGACAAGCAGCAAAAGCACGAAAAAAACGATTGTTCTCATAATCATAATGTATTATTGTCCATAGGACAGGAAATGGCGTGCACGAAACGTGTTTTTTTGACTTTGCAAAATTACACTTTATTTTTCATATACTGCGTCATTCGACAGAAAAAACATTTTTTGGTATGACTAAAAAAACACCATACTCAAAAAAAAGTGTACATTTGCACATTGTTTTTTCAATATATGTCTCTTGACAAACCATTGAATTGCATACAATAACTTTAATATTTCTTGCCAGAAAACCAAACATAATCCCAGCACTATTCACAAACACTCGTCATGAAAATCAAACAGTCGCCCTACTCAACAATAATCGCCACACTGTGCAACCTGGCGTTGGCCTACGTCGTCTTTATGCTCTGCCGTATAGTCTACGTGTGGGAGAACTGGAGCCTCTTCGCGCCCGGCTGGGACGCCCTGAACATGGGCGACCTGCTGCGCGGAAGCCTCCGCTACGACAGCTCTGCCATTTTCTACACCAACGGTCTATACCTCATCCTCATGCTCCTGCCGCTGTTGGCAAAGGAACGCCAGTGGTGGCACACCATGACAAAATGGGTCTACATGGTAATCAACTCGCTCGTTGTCATCGTCAACCTCAGCGACGCCGTTTATTCGCAATATACCGGACGCCGCACCACCAGCACTTTCTTCCACGAGTTCAGCAACGAGGGCAACCTGGGCGGCATCATCTTCACCGAGATGTGGAACCACTGGTATCTGGTGCTGGCGGCCATAGCCCTGATTCTTCTCATGTGGGTGCTCTATGTGAAACCCGACTTCAACGACCGCCGTGGCGTGCAGCAGTCGCGCCTCACCTACTATGTATTCCATGGCGTTCTGTTCGTGCTCCTCTTCCCCGTGGCCGTGGTGGCCATGCGCGGCGGGCTGACACGCACCACTCGCCCCATAACCATAGCCAACGCCAACCAGTACGTCAACCAGCCCCACGAGGCCGCCATAGTGCTCAACACTCCGTTCTCCGTGATACGCACCATAGGGAAGACCACGTTCGTCGACCCGCACTATTTCGACCAAGCCACCATGACTCGGCTTTTCACACCCGTCCACATGCCTCCCGACAGCCTGGCCATAGCCGACAGCACCAGCCTGTGGGGACGCTTCAAAGGCCGCAACGTGGTGGTTATCATCATCGAAAGCTTCGCCCGCGAATACATAGGCTACTATCACAACGGCCCCTTTGCCGGCACCTGCCCCGGGATGGACGGCTACAGAGGCTACACACCATTCTTCGACTCGCTCATGGGCCTCTCGCTGACTTGGCAGGAGACCTACGCCAATGGGCGCAAGAGCATCGACGCCATGCCCTCCATACTCTCGAGCATCCCCATGTTTATCGAGCCATTCTTCACCACCAGCTACTCGCTGAACCGCGTCAGCGGCCTCGCCGCCGAACTGGCCAAAGAGGGCTACAGCTCGGCATTCTTCCATGGCGCCGACAACGGGTCGATGGGCTTCCAGGCCTTCGCGCGCAGCACCGGCTTCCAGAAATATTTTGGCCGCTTCGAATACGACGACGATCCCTCCACTCCAGGCGACAAAGACTACGACGGCACCTGGGCCATCTGGGACGAGCCTTTCCTGCAATATTATGTGTCTAAGATGAACACGATGAAGCAGCCTTTCATCACTTCGGTGTTCACCGCCTCGTCGCACCACCCCTACAACATCCCCAAGCAATACAAGGACATCTACCCCGACGAGGAGCTGCCCATCTACAAATGCATACGCTACACCGACAACGCCCTGCGCCGTTTCTTCGAGTCGGCAAGGCAACAACCGTGGTATGACAACACCATCTTCGTCATCACCAACGACCACACCAACCTCACCAACTACGACATCTACCGCACCGCCCAGGGTGTATTCCGCGGCACCGTGGTATTCTTCGATCCCCGCGGCGAGCTGCCCACCGGCGTGATGCCCGGCATGGCACAGCAGATAGACATCATGCCCACCCTCCTGAGCCTGCTGGGTTACCAGCGCCCCTACGTAGCCTTCGGACGCGACCTGCTCTCCTCTGCCGACAGCAGCCTCGGCTGGACGGTGAACTACAGCAACGGCATCTACCAGTATCTGCAGAACGACACCCTGATACAGTTCGACGGCCACCAGGTGCTCAAAGCCTTCGACACGAAAAACGACCCCATGATGTACCGCCCGCTCCGCTCCCACCCCTCTATCCATGAGCAACGCCTGAAAGCCATCATACAACAATACATGCAACGCATGATAAACGACGAACTCGCGCTATGATATTAATCATTCTTGCTGTAATCCTCGCTATTGTAGGTCTCCTGGGTTCCGTGCTGCCCGGCTTGCCCGGGCCGCCGCTAAGCTGGGCGGCCCTGCTGATGGTGCAATTGTCCGACAAGGGGCACTACAGCCCCACTTTTATGGTTGTCACCGCCATAGCCGCAGCCATAATCACCGTGCTCGACTACGTGGTGCCGTCGTGGAGCACCAAGAGGCATGGCGGCAGCAAAGCCGGCATCTGGGGCTGCAACATAGGGCTTGTGATTTCCATCATCGGACTGCCTTTCGGGCCACAGGGTCTGCTTGGCGTCGTCTTCTGGCCTTTCATCGGCGCCCTGATAGGCGAACTGCTCAGCGGCAAAGCTCAGAAAGAGGCATTCCATGCCGCCTGGGGAGCCTTCGTGGGCTTCCTCGCCGGCACAGGCCTCAAGCTGGCCTACGCCATCTTCGCCATCATCTTCGTAATCAAAGAAATCTTCTGATGCTATTGAACGGAATCCCCTACGGGGATAGTGAGAGAAGGGAAGGTGGTTGGCGTTATCTATTGAACGGAATCCCCTACGGGGATAGTGAGAGAAGGGAATGTAAAGGGCGTTGTCTGTTGAACGGAATCCCCTACGGGGATAGCGAGAGAAGGGAATGTGAAGGGCGTTGTCTGTTGAACGGAATCCCCTACGGGGATAGCGAGAGAAGGGAATGTGACGGGCATTGTCTATTGAACGGAATCCCCTATGGGGATAGCGAGAGAAAGGAATGTGAAGGGCGTTGTCTATTGAACGGAATCCCCTATGGGGATAGCGAGAGAAAGGAAGGTGGTGGGCGTTGTCTATTGATCGGAATCCCCTATGGGGATAGTGAGAGAAGGGAATGTGAAGGGCGTTGTCTGTTGAACGGAATCCCCTACGGGGATAGCGAGAGAAAGGAATGTGGTGGGCGTTGTCTATTGAACGGAATCCCCTACGGGGATAGTGAGAGAAGGGAAGGTGGTGGACGTTGTCTATTGAACGGAATCCCCTACGGGGATAGCGAGAGAAAAGAATGTGGTGGGCGTTGTCTATTGAACGGAATCCCCTACGGGGATAGTGAGAGAAGGGAATGTGAAGGGCGTTGTCTATTGAACGGAATCCCCTATGGGGATTGATAAAAAGAATTTCCGATTGCACTAAAAAGCCTCAAAGAGGCTTAATCTCAATAACACTGCACAAAAAAATCTCCGATTTTCGCAATGTGGGGAGTGCCAACGGTAGCCTCTACGCTAATTCACGCATTTGTAGTTCAGGAGGCGGTGCTGCGCCATCTGTTCAAAGCGCGTGCCGGGCCGGCCATAGTTGGCATAGGGGTGGATGGCAATGCCTCCACGGGGGGTGAAAAGGCCCACCACCTCAATATAGCGAGGCTCCATAAGCCGCACAAGGTCTTTCATGATGATATTGACACAAACCTCGTGGAAATCGCCATGGTTGCGGAACGAGAAGAGATAGAGCTTCAGGCTTTTGCTCTCCACCATCCTGACATCAGGAATATAACGTATTATGATTTCGGCAAAGTCAGGCTGCCCGGTGATGGGACATAGCGTGGTGAACTCGGGGCAGTGGAACTCCACCCAGTAGTCGTTATCCTGATGCCGGTTCTCAAAAGTCTCCAGCACTTCTGGAGCATAGTCGGTGCTGTATGTTGTTTTATGGCCAAGGGCCTTAAGGTCGTCGTTGCGCATCGTTTTTTTTAAAGCTTCCAAATTATAAAATAATGATTTTTACGGTCTTCGTTTTACAGTTGTTCAGTTAGATTATCCGGTACTTGATATCGGTGTCGTAGACATCGACGCCTTCGCGCGATTTCACCCAGCGAACCACCCGGATAGTGATGGGCAGAATGATAATCTCATAGGCCGTTTTCAGGCCCACCTGCCAGAGCACGAAGCGTGGCATCTGGCTCCACGGAATAACGGCACCGGCAAGGGCTATGGGGAAAAAAATCACCGAATCGCACAACTCGCCAAGCAGGCTGCTCACCACGGCACGCAACGTGAAGTGCCGTCCCTGGTTGCGCACCTTCATCTTCGACATCACCGTGGCATTGACAAACGAGCCCACCAAAAAAGCCAGGAACGAAGCCAGCGCCACCCGCGGCGCCAGTCCGAAAATGGCATGGAATCCCGACGAACTCTCCTCACCCCACCATGGGGCACCGGGCGCCAAATCGACCAAAAAGGCCAACAGGACAAACAGGAAATTCATCAGAAACGCCGTCCATATCAACGCCTTCGCACGACGGAAACCCCATACCTCCGACACCACATCGTTGATGATGTAACTGATGGGGAACACGAAAATGGCACCCGTGAACGATGCCGGACCAACACTGAAAGGCTTTACCGCAAAAAGATTGGAGCCTATAAGGCAAATAGTGAAGAGCGTAGAAAAAATCAAAAACAGGACGCTCACCTGCTGCTTCTCTTTTATCATAACTTGTTTTGTTAAAGGGGGTTGTCAAGGACCCCTGGATTACTGTTACCGCTGCAAAAATACATCTTTTTTTCTTCTCCACGCATTTTTTGTTTTTTTTTCGTACCTTTGCTCATTCATTACAACACTTTATTTTATGAAAAAATCTGTATTAAACATTGTTTTTCTGACACTTACCCTCATATCATCATTTATCGGAACTTTGCGTGCCAACCCCGTCGACCCCACTACGGCACACAAAGCCGCCGCTATGCTCCTTGCCTACCTCGACCCCTCGAAGGCATCAGCCACGCTGGACGACATCACCGCGGCGACCCCGCTCACAGGCATGTATGTGTTCGCCATCGGCAAAGAGGAGGGCTTCATCATTGTCGCCGCCGACGACAATACCGACCCCATAGTGGCCTACTCGCTCGAAAACCCGTTCCCTAAGGGCGACATGCCACCGCACGTCCGCGCATGGTACAGAGGCTATGAACAGAAAATCGAGGCCAACAGCTACAACGAAGGCAAAGAAGCAGCCACAGCACGCGCAAAATGGCGCGACCTGCTCAGCGGCAATATGCACAAGTCGGCGAAAGCCAGCATCCCTCGCATGATTAGAACCCAATGGGACCAAGAACCTCTCTACAACGAGCTGTGTCCCTACGACTCAGCAGCACGCCGCCGTCCTCCGGCAGGATGCACCGCCATTGCCACGGCTCAAATCATGAAATACTTCGAGCATCCCACAACAGGATATGGCTCCGGAGCATATCATCATTGGCGTTTTGGCGACCTCAACGCCAACTATGGTGAAACCACCTACGACTGGGACAATATGCCTGTCCTACTGAACAACAATAGTTCAGATGCTCAAATCAATGCCGTCTCCACGCTGGTGTATCATGTAGGCGTGGCGGTACACATGGCCTACAAAATCGGTGGCAGCGCCGGCAAAACAGCCAGCTATGGCTACGGCGGCGAGCCATCGTCGGAGAATGCTTTCAAATACAACTTCCGCTACAGCCCTTACGTATGGACGGCTTTCAGAATCGACTACACCTTAGAAGATTGGGAAGCGCTGATGCTCAACGAGCTGGAGCACAACCGCCCCATCCTTTACGCTGGCTACGACGAGGTTCAGTCGGGCCACGCTTTCGTTATCGACGGTTATAATGCCAACACCGACAAATTCCATTTCAACTGGGGCTGGGGAGGCAAATACGACGGCTATTGCAGCCTCGACAACCTCAATCCCTCATCCACCACCCAAGGGCCCAGCAGCTACCACTTCGACCTTTTTGCCACTGCCACTATCGGCATAGAGCCCTATGCGCTGTGGAGCGAAGGCTCGCAGACCACCGTGCTCACCGCCACACAGGGCATCAATGGAGCCCTGCAAAGCGACGGCACCGTCTCCGGTGCCGGCACCTACCAGTTCGGCGACACCATAGTGCTTACCGCCACAGCAACCAACGAGCATAGCCGTTTTGTGCAGTGGAGCGACGGATGCCGCTACAACCCGCGCGTCACCGTTGCCACCGGCGGCGAGGTGTCGTTCACGGCCCAGTTCGCACCGGTGCAGGGCAACCTGGTGCGCTACCACACCTGCGACAACGCCATGAACCGCGCCTCGAACCTTCCCGATGGGCTGGGATGCGACTCGGTGTGGGGTATCAAAATCTCCGCGGCATCGCTCTCGGCAGGCAGCACACTGAATGCCATCCGCTTCATGGGCCGCAAGGCTGCCACCCACACCCTCACCATCCTCGCCGGCACAAACGCCCCGGAAGAGGAACTCTATAGCTCCACGTTCTTCGACAGCCTCGACTACGAATACACCTTCCATACCCACCAACTCCCCTCACCCATAGCCATCGACGGAAGCAAGTCGCTATGGATTAAGCTGAAATGCACCGAAATCGACACCCCTGCCGTGTTCTCCATCTACGGTGGCAACCCCAACAGCATGCTTGTGGGCGACGACTTGACATCGCGCGGCGAAGAATGGCAGTTCAGTTGGATGATAGAAGCCCTCTTCGACGGCAACAGCACCGCCGGAATTACGGTTGCCGGATCTGAGAGCGGTCACATGCACCTATCTCCCAATCCCGCCAATAGCACGGTAACAATCAACGAGATCAAACCGGGTTCGGCAATAGAAATCTTCGATATGTCTGGCCGTCTTTGCCGCTCGCTGACGGCCACTTCCGAACGGGTCGTCGTTAGTGTCGCCGACCTAATGCCCGGAATGTATATTGTCCGTTCTTGCAGCAACGAGGGGATGGGAACAGCGAAACTTATCGTAAAATAAGAAATCCCGACCTCCTACAGGTCAACAATCAACAATTCAACAGCCAAAGGCTTATTCCACGGGGATGTCTTTGTTGACATTCTTGCTGCCCACAATGGCGTAGAAAAGGATGTAGACGAGCATGGCCACCACAAGCCAATAGCTGGCAATGTAGCCTACGTTCTTGCCTATGGCATTCTGGATAAGAGGCATGACGCCGCCACCCACCACCATCATCATGAAGATGCCCGAGGCCTGCTCGGTGTATTTGCCTAAGCCTTCGACCGAGAGGTTGAAGATGCCGCCCCACATCAGCGAGGTGCAGAGGCCACACAGCACCAGAAACAGGGCACTGATAGGCACCTGGAACATGGCAAAACCGTCAGCCACACTGTAGCCTGGCATGGAGATGCGCAGCGTGCTGGGCATGGCAATGGCCACAACAACAAGCACTATGGCAAGTGCCGAGACAGCAATGAGCTGTGTGCGGGTCGACACCTTGCCGCTGATGGCTGTGCTTGCGGCACGCCCCACCATCATAAGCAGCCAGTAGACGGCAGCAACAGCACCGCCTATGGCGGCACCGCATAGCGGGTCGTCGGTGAGGTAGAAATTCAGCTCGCCAGGAATACCAACTTCAATCCCGACATAGAAGAAGATGGCTACGACACCAAGCACCAGGTGGCGGAAACTCCAGGCACTGTATTTATCCTTGCCCTGAGCCACCTTCTTGCCCAGATTGGGCTCGGGAATGGCGACGAAAGCGATGATAATGAAAGCCAATGCAAAAACGCCCATGGCGATGAAAAGCAGCGGAGCGACATCGCTCATAGAGGTGCGGTCGGTGACCTGACCTATCAAGGCCCCCACAAGCAGTGGCGTCAGCGTACCCGTCAGCGAGTTGAGCGTGCCTCCCGTCTGGATAAGCTGGTTGCCACGGTTGCCGCCACCGCCAAGCAGGTTGAGCATGGGGTTGACCACCGTGTTGAGCATACAAACACAGAAGCCGCACACAAAAGCACCAAGCAGGTAGATGATGAAATTGAGCTTCACGGCCTGTCCGCCGACACTGAAGGTGTCGACATCGGCGCCAAAAAGGCTCGACAGATATTGGACAAGAACACCGGCGAAACCCACGCCCATAGCAATGAGGGCGGTCTTCTTGTAGCCTATCTTCGACAGAAGTTTGCCGGCAGGAATACCCATGATGAGGTAGGCAAGGAAATTCATCATATTGCCTAACATGCCCGACCACTCATAGCTGTTCTTCCAGATGTTGCCGAACGGGGCGGCCATGTTGGTGACAAACGAAATCATTGCGAAGATGAAAATCATCACAATGATAGGGATAGTGTAGTTCTGTTTTTTTTCCATTGATGGGAGTGTTATTATTATTTTTTTTCGCAGGCGGGGACGCCTGCGTACCAGGCTGTTGCAGGCGGGGACGCCTGCGTACCAAACTGTCGCAGGTGGGGACGCCTGCGTATCAGGCTGTCGTCATCACGCAGCTATTAGCCTTTCAGGGCTTCCGAGCCACTGACAATCTCGATGATTTCGTTGGTGATGGCCGCCTGACGCGCCTTGTTGTAGGAGAGGCGAAGCTCCTTAAGGAGCTCGGTGGCATTATCGGTGGCCTTCTGCATGGCAGTCATGCGGGCACCATGCTCGGCAGCCAACGAATCGAGAATCACACGATAGAACTGCGAGCGCAACGTGAGAGGTATCATCTCGCGGAGGATCTCCACCTTGCCGGGCTCGTAGATATAGTCGTTGCGGGTGGCCTTGGCGCTCTTGGCACTGCGCGGAGCCACGGGCAGGAACTGCTCGGTGGAAAGGATCTGGGTCAGCGAGTTCTTGAACTGGTTGTAAACCAGCTCTACGAGGTCGTACTCTTTCTTGCAGAACGCGTCCATAACACCCTCACAAACGGAAGCAATGGCATCGAAGGTGGGGTTGTCGAGCATATCGTCGTATGAGGCCTGGACCAGGCCCTTTTGCTTGGCGAAGAATTCCGAGGCACGTTTGCCGATGGTGATAAGTTTCACCTCGGGGCTTGGGGATAGCGTGTTGTAATAGTTAAGGCGCGAAGAAGCCTCTTTGATGACATTAGAGTTGAAAGCCCCACAAAGCCCTTTGTTGCTCGTCACGACGACGAGCAACACATGGCTTAGCGGACGCGATTCGTGATAGGGAGTCTGCACACCATCCTCGACATCGATATCGGCGATAATCTCGTTGAGCTGAGCGGCATAGGGTCGCATGCCGAGAATGGCGTTTTGTGCCCTACGGAACTTGGCAGCGGAAACCATCTTCATGGCCGACGTGATTTGTTGAGTGCTGCTTACCGAGGCAATGCGAGTGCGGACTTCTTTAAGATTTGCCATAGTAGGGATTAAGATTATTATTTTGCATATTTGGCACTGAGGTCGGCGGCAACGGTACGCATAGTGGCCAGGTCGTCGTCGAGCAGTTTGCCGGCCTTAAGGTTGGCGAGTAGCTGCGGATGGTTCTGGCGGAGGAAGAAGAGGTACTCCGTCTCGAAGTTGTGCACCTTGTCGACAGGCACCTTCTGAATCAAACCGTTGGTGCCGCAGAAGATGATGGCCACCTGCTCTTCGACGGGCATAGGCGAGTACTGGGGCTGCTTGAGGATCTCGACATTGCGCACGCCTTTGTCGAGCACTGCCTTGGTGGCGGCATCAAGGTCGCTGCCGAACTTGGAGAAAGCCTCGAGCTCACGGTACTGCGCCTGGTCGAGTTTCAGGGTACCGGCGATTTTCTTCATCGACTTGATCTGAGCCTTACCACCCACACGCGACACCGAGATACCGACATTGATGGCGGGACGCACACCTGAGTTGAAGAGGTTGGTCTCGAGGAATATCTGGCCGTCGGTGATGGAGATGACGTTGGTGGGGATATAGGCCGAGACGTCGCCGGCCTGGGTTTCGATGATAGGCAAGGCGGTGAGCGAGCCGCCACCGCGCACCTTGTCTTTGAGCGAGGCCGGGAGGTCGTTCATCTGGCGTGCTATCTCGTCGCTCTGGATGATACGTGCTGCACGTTCCAGCAGGCGCGAATGGAGATAGAAGACGTCGCCCGGGTAGGCCTCACGTCCTGGCGGGCGACGGAGGAGCAACGAGACCTCGCGGTAGGCCACGGCCTGCTTGGAGAGGTCGTCGTAGATAACCAAGGCGTTACGACCAGTATCGCGGAAATATTCGCCGATGGCAGCACCGGCGAAGGGGGCATAGAACTGCATGGCGGCAGGGTCGGAAGCCGTGGCGGCAACAACGATGGTGTAGTCCATGGCGCCTTTCTCCTCAAGGTTCTTCACCAGATTGGCCACAGTGGAGCCTTTCTGGCCGCAGGCCACATAGATGCAATAAACCGGGTCGCCAGCATCGTAGAAGTTCTTCTGGTTGATGATGGTATCGATAGCTATGGCCGTCTTGCCAGTCTGGCGGTCGCCGATGATAAGCTCGCGTTGGCCACGTCCGATAGGTATCATGGAGTCGATGGCCTTGATGCCAGTCTGCAAAGGCTGCTCCACAGGCTGACGGAAGATGACGCCGGGAGCCTTACGCTCGATGGGCATGTCGAAGAGCTCTCCTTCGATGGGTCCCTTGCCGTCGATGGGCTCACCGATAGTGTTGATGACGCGACCCACAAGGCTCTCGCCCACCTTGACGGAGGCGATACGCTTGGTGCGCTTCACTGTGTCGCCCTCGTTGATGGTGTTCGACTCGGCAAGCATAACAATACCGACATTGTCCTCTTCCAGATTTTGTACGATGCCCTGCTCTCCTGTCTCAAATTCCACAAGCTCACCGCTCTGGGCGTTGTTGAGACCATAGACACGCGCGATGCCGTCGCCGACGGTCAGCACGGTGCCCACCTCTTCCAGAGCAACGTCCAGATTGACATCTGCCAACTGTTTCTTAAGTATCGCCGATACTTCGGCAGGTTTAATTTCTGACATATAATTGGTTTAATTGTTTTTAGGATAAGAAAGAGTGATTAGTTTTTTTTCGCGGGCGGGGACGCCTGCGTACCAGACTTTCGCGGGCGGGGACGCCTGCGTACCAGACTTTCGCAGGCGGGGATGCCTGCGTACCAGCTTCCTACAGCTTGCTCTCGTAGACGTTCTTGCTGAACTCTTTACGCAGACGGGCCACGGCAGTGCTGAGGGTGGCATCGTACAAATTATTGTCGAAAGCCACGCTGAAACCGCCCATGATTTCGGGGTCCACCTTGGTCTGCAATTCAACAGCTTTCTTGGTGTATTTAGCCAGGGCGTCGCTGACGGCCTGCCGCGCATTGTCGTCGACCTCAGTGGCCGTGACCAGATGCGACAGGACGATACCCTTCTCCTGACGATACATCTCGACGAAGGCTCCGGCGATACCTCTCAGGTTGATGCTTCGGCGTTTCTTAGCCACGAAGGCAAGGAAGAGCATGCTGATTTTCGATACGCGGGTGGCGAAGAGGTCGTTGAGGATGGCCACCTTCTTGCCCTCACGGATAACAGGGTTGGCAAAGACGACGTTGAGTGTTCGGTTTTCGGCACAAACCTCTCCGACGAGCCTCATGTCGCGGCATACGTCGTCGAGCATCGAAGCCTCAGAGGCTACGATGAAGAGAGCCTTGGCGTAATTGACGTTAATTCTGTAATCTTCCACAGTTGTTCATTTTTTCGCAGGCGAGGACGCCCGCGTACCATGATTAATTGAGGTGAGCGTTTTCCAGTTCTTTGGCCACGAAGGCATTGGCGCGCTGCTTGTCGGAGAGCTCCTCTTTCATCAGCTTTTCAGCAATCTCGATGCTGAGGGTGGCAATCTGGTTCTTGAGGTCGTGCATAGCCTTGAGCTTCTCGTAGTTGATGTTCTCACGAGCATTTTCCACGATGCGGTCGGCTTCTTGGGTGGCCTTGGCGCGGGCGTCCTCAATAAGCTGTTCGCCGGTGGCTCGGGCGTTACGAAGTATCTCGTCGCGTTCCAACTTGGCCTGCTTCAGAAGATCCTCATTGTCCGACTTGAGTTGTTTCATCCTCTCCTCCATCTCTGCTGCGGCATTGAGGGCATCGTTGATGTCCTTCTCACGCTTGTCGAGGGCCTTAAGGATTACGGGCCATCCGAACTTCATCAGGATGAAAGCCAGGATGCCGAAAGCTATCAGCATCCAGAAGATGACTCCCAGGCCGGGACTAACTAAAGGGTTGTTCATATATGGGGTGGTTTAATATTTGATTATTAGGTTGTTTTTTTATGGTCTGCACGCCAAAACGCGTGCTGTCCTGAATGACGGTGAAGCATAAACAAAGCCGTGGCCGCGGGCCCATCGCCAGCGGCCTACGGCAAAGCAAGCCTGCCGATCAGAGCACTGCGAGGAGGCAGATAACCACAGCGAAGAAGGCCACACCTTCAA
The DNA here is from genome assembly GCA_017446745.1 of Bacteroidales bacterium. Taxonomy (GTDB): domain Bacteria; phylum Bacteroidota; class Bacteroidia; order Bacteroidales; family P3; genus Colimorpha. Next base: position 9,387 of record JAFSQF010000065.1, on the reverse strand, counting down.
CGAGGGCGGCGGCGATAATCATGGTGGTTCGGATGGTTCCGGCGGCCTCGGGCTGGCGGGCTATGCCCTCCATGGCACCCTGGCCTATCTTACCGATACCCAGACCGGCACCAATGGCTGCCAGACCGGCACCAATACCGGCACCAAGCACTCCAACGAATTTCGCCGCTTCGGCGGACATTTCCAAAAGGGTTGACAATAATGACATAATACTTTAATTTATATGTTAATAATTGTTTTAATTATCTTATTTACAATATAATTACACTTTTCGCCCTTTCAAGGTAACAAGCGTGCAAAGTTACATATTTTTTCTCAAACGATTAAAAAAATCTTAACATAAAAACAAAGTATCATAACAGGTCATAATAAACAAAGAAGATTATCAATGTTTTATAACAACAATAAAAACACTGAATTTTCACAATAAGACATAAGGGTTTTCCGAGCAATGCCAATAAAGATACGCTACCGAGTTATCGTTTATGCACACACAAGCAAAAATTACTGGTTTTCAGAAAATAACCCCGACATAACAAAAAATCATTACGATTAGATGCTGGTCATTTAGCAATCATCAAAAATAAGTTGATACAATCAGACAGTTGTAATAAAAAAAACGACTGTGTTTATGCGACGTGGTACGCGGGCGTCCTCGCCTGCGATTTGAACACGAATAGTAAAACGAAGAACAAAATCAATATTACCAAAACAAATCTAAACAACAGCCCTAAAATGTAAACTATTCTCGCTCTGTTACTCATCAATAATTAAACATATTTACCTTCATTATTTTTCTCATTTACATACCTCCGAAGTTTAACCATGATGCGGTGTTTAAGGATAACGGCGCTTCTATGTTTTATGCCTAATTCTATGGCGATTTCTTTAGCGCCATAGCCCTCTGCCATAAGGAGGAAAGCCCTTCTTTCGTGAGGATTGAGGCGCATGGCGAGCTCATCTATGACAATTCTAGCATCGTTGTCGTGACATTCTGAGGCGATGGCTTCCATGGTCTTGTCTAAGGGTTGGAACGGGATTTCAAGGCGGCTGTATCTTCGGTGCGAGAAGACGCTTCGGCAGTGCCAGACAACAAACGCCCTCTCCTGAAAGTTGTTCGACCCGGCGCGTAGGTTTGGAAGATAATGCCAGATGCAGATATAGCAAACCTGTCGCAGCTCAGCACAGAGATACTCGTCGCCCGAGGCAAAACGAATACAAAGACGTTCGATAAGAGGCCCATACTTACTTATCAGGTTGTCGAACTTGTCGTATAATTGCCGCTCGATATCTTCCATTCAGTAACGGTTAAAAGATAAGGTGTAATAAAACATGGTGCTTTCTTCTTTATTTTGCCTATCTGATTGAATCAACTTATTTTTTTATTTTTGCTCAAAGGCAATAATTTAAATAGAATGCGAGGATATCTGCGTACCAAACGAACATACCTATTCTTTTATAGATTTCTTAAGGTTATAAAATAAAACAGCTCTCGTTTCGGACTCGTTTTTTACATGAAAGATACTGACAATTTTCCTGACATACGACACCGAGCGTAGCACCGTGTCGGTGGAGACACTGTGTGCTGATTGCTGTAGGCTTGTGACTGGAAATGGCTTTGAGAATATCAAGTCTCTGCCGTTTTTAATAGCGGCACTTACATTTGGTGCGATGGAATCCCATGGTGATACACTGAAATCGTCACACAAAATTTTCCACCCATTGGTATCGGTAGCCTCAAGAATGGTGACATCCACAAAGACCGAATCATTTATTTTGAAGTCTTTAAAGAATGCAGCGTTGATGCCTTCCATATCGGCATATCTGGTGTATATTTCACTGGTCTGACCAGATGGAAAAAGCCAGCACATACGTTTACAGAGCGTTATGGCCACAACCTCAACAATGAGGGCGATGCCAATCCATATCCAGAAACGTCTTCTTTTTTCCGAAGGTTTCATTCTCCACGAAGCATATAATATACATCATTAACCGCCTGCGCTGTGGACATATTCTTTGAGACGGTTTTTTCAGTGTATTCCGATGTCTGGGCAAAAATTGCGTCGGTTTTAATGCCAGCCACGACAAATATGCAGATTGCAAGCACCACGCGGCAGATGTCGACACGGCGGCGGTAGCGTGCACACCGCTGAGCAAGCCCTTCATCATCTTGACGAGCCAAAGCGGTGATATGAGCCAAGGCGGAGGGTGTCAAGGGGTTCAATGACGTTTTTTTTTGATTTCTGTTCATTTTCATTTACATACGTATTTTGTGAGCAACACCAGATTATTGGAATGTTTATTCATTTAAGCAACGGTAAAAAAATAAGGTGTAACGATTGTTCTGTCGAAATGATACTAAATTCGTGTAAATTTGTAGAGAAAAAATCCGTGTAATTCGTGTTAATCTGTAGAGAAAAGAATTCGTGAGATTCGTGTTCAAATCGCAGGCGAGAACGCCCGCGTACCACGTCGCATAAACACAGTCGTTATTACTTTTTTTATTGCACCTGTCAAATTGTATCAACTTATTATTTTGATGATTGCTTAAAAGATATTGGCATCCCATTCAGAACAGTTTTTGCAGATTTCATTTTGCAGAATGTGAAAAGCACCTTGGCTATTTTTTCGCAGAATACGTAAATAAAAACGTTGCTTCCGTTCAACATCTACATATATAATAACAAATCGCAGGGCAATTAGTTTACACTACTTATTATTATTTTTCGAGTAAACAGTAAAATTCAATTGGCATTCATGATAATTTATTGACATTCAAGTTCTATAATATTATTCATGGTAATTGCTGTTCATTCATGGCAATTGCTGTTCATTCATGTCAATTGCTGTTCATTCATGGTAATTGCTGTTCATTCATGGCAATTGCTGTTCATTTACGGCAATTGCTGTTCATTCATGGCAATTGCTGTTCATTCATGGTAATTGCTGTTTAAAGAAAATGAAAGTTGTTTTTAATCAGTTACTTTTTTCGCAGAATGCGGAATGCCACCGAATATCGTCTTCAGTCCTTCACCAATGCGCGGCGGCCATGCCTGCCGTCGGCGGAGGTGAGGGTCACGAAGTAGCGTCCGGCGGGGAGAGCGGAAATGTCGATGGTCGCCGTGGCACCGGTGAATTCGCGCGTCAGCAGGATGCGTCCGGAGGCATCAACGATGGACGCGCGGCAGTCCGGCGAGCCACCCTCGACGATGGCGATGGTGACGGCATCATGCGTCGGGTTGGGCGAGAGGCTGAACTGCAAGGCCTCGGCCACAGTCATGCCGACCCCGCCGCCCGGGACGGTGTCGACGGTGAAAAATGCCGTGAACGACGTGTCGCACGTCAGGCAGATGACACGCGGGTTGTTGGTGTTCCCATCGTTCCACCGCAGGAATCTGTATCCCGTATGCGACACCGCCTCTATGGTGTCAATCGACATGTCGGGGAAAAGGCCCGAACCCAAGGCGTAGCCCATCCCCTCGTCGGCACTGTTCACCGTCAGGTAGTGGTTTTCGACTATGGGAAGGAACATCCCGAAAAAATTGTCCTTTGGCTCAAACGGCATGTAATCCCATAGTATAAAATCATTGGACATATATTTTTTCCTATATTTCAGATAACAACAACCTGTAGTACCATTATTCACAGGGCATATGCAGAAGAAGTCTGTGTTCATATAAACATCTACACCGAATTCATCAGTGATGGAATTACTGTTACACGAACTTCCCACGAAAAAAGTTGAATCAACAGTAATGGGCTTGTCAAAATATGCCTCATAAGCATAGCACTCAAAGTACCTTGGATAGTGCAACGAGTCTATATTGGTGAGCGAGTCGGCCATGGAAGGAAATCTTATGAGTTTTGGCATTACGGTATCCCATCTGGCGGAGTCAATCAACAACAAACTATCTGGCCTAGAATAGTCATATTGATAAGCATAGGCATATTCTGGTGCACGGAATGGATTTCTGGAGTGATATATATTCATAACCTTGTCAGTAAACACAACCACACCTTTCATCTGTATCGGCTTTGACGTATAGTTCTCTCTAATCACCTTTCCTGAGCCACATGAGTATACCACACTATAGAAATCCGCATTTTCAGTATTGAACCTCGGGCACTCGTCGTACCATTCTGAATAATAATAATTGGGAGACCGACTGATTATAGTGTCAAGGTCGTCGTAAATTTGAGCCACACAAAAATTGGTGATCATTAATAATACTCCTACAGAAAAAAACAATCTCGGATTCATAAGTATATAATTTTAATTGTTATCACTACATTTATTCACATAAATAGTCTTATGCGATTTGAATTGATTTTTATCAAACTGTACACATCCACTATAATGGCAGGTCTGAAGCTGTATATGGTTGTACCCCGGTTCAATCATCATGTTGTTATAATGCCATTTGCCAAAGACGTGAGGCAGGCAGGCATGACTGAACCAAAAGTAAAACGAGTCGTGTATACGTCGCTGAAGAAAATGCGTCAACCTATTTCCTCCAGCATAAGAGTAGCCACCGTCCAAAACATTTAGTTCGTCCGACATGTGTTGATAGGGGTCTATCGTTGTGATTTTATGCTCGTAGGAAACAAACGTCGTGTCGCCGTAGTCGTTCGTCATTCCCCACAAGGGGAATCGCAGCATTGACATACCAGACTCATCGTCAAGGAGCATGGCCATCCTTGTCGTTTCCACAAGAGGCCTGTTGAACCTGGCATCAACAATTCTCCTGTGACTATATGGCAGGACGGAGTTCTGTATCTCTGTAGAGGATTGTCCGGGATTGTCGAACCGGTATAGGAAAGCCTGCCCGTGAAGGTCGGACGGAGCCTCGCCGAGGTACGACACCACCACCCCCTCGCCCACATTCGTGGCGCTGAGATGCACGTCGCCGAGCGTCGTGAATACGGCCTCGCCCATAGGGTATGCCATGTTGACATCGTAGATATGGTGGCCGGCATTGGTGCTGTAGAAGTTGGCGTAGCTGCCATAGCGTAGCGCGAACGAGTTGGCGAAGTCGGGCACCGACGGCTCCTTGAAGCGCGAGAGGGTCACAGTATGGGCGCCCGAGTTCACCACGTCCATAATGGTCTCGTCGGCCCTCGACGACACTACGACACGGTAGCTGTAGTCGATGTAGCCCGACGAATGGACATGGTCGCGCAACTCCACCATACACCGCGTAGCGTGGTCGGCAAGCGTCCCAACGGCCTCGGCACCGCAGTTAGTCGGCGCTATACGTTCCAGCCTCGACGTGTGTTCTATCTTCAGTATCTCATACGAGCCGCTCCCCGCCATCACTTCGACGACGTTGAACCTGCCGATGAAGCCAACCGAATCAATCTCGTAGTAGGACGTCCCGTCAAGGTTGTAGATCAGGTTCCCCGTGTTCCGCCACCGACTGCCGCAGAAATAGCACGTACGCCCAAGCATCTCGATGTCATAGATGGTATAGCCGGTCACGCATTCTATAGGCATGGTCCCAAACGGAGGCTCCCAAAAATCAAAGTAGTACGCAGTGTCGCCGTGCATCACCACGAATAGGTTGGTGCATCGCCCCGGAGTCAGATAGGTCACAGAATAGGTGTTGGTGTTGTCGTATCGCCGCAGCACGTCAGTACCCATGATGCCGAGGAACTCGTCAATAGAACTGTACGACTGCGCATTGGCATTCAGCAAGAACGCCAACGACAGGATTAGAAGTGCATGTTTTTTCATTTTGTGATTATGTTTATTATACAAAATTAACAACTTTACTTATTGAACCACATATTTCTACATTTTACACGATTGACAATCAACCATTTTGCTGCTTCACAAGTGTATATTCCAGTTTCCCTGTCATAACTAATAAATACAGTGTATCCTTCTTCAACCATTGCATCCGCCCAGGCGTAGGCCTTGTCGTGATCCTTTGTGGTAAAGGTTACAACCTCTTTGGTAGAAACGATGCGTGAAGCAGTCTCCTCGTTGCGAAAGCTGACCTCGTGTCCTTCTTCCGCCAAGACGAACATACGGTTGAGAAAATCGTGCCAGGCCTCGTCACCGACAAGCGTAAACTGGTGAGTTACGCCGTCAACGGTATAATACACAGAGTAAACTTTGTCGTTTTCTGCTACAATGGATGTTTCGTTAATGATGTTTTCTTTCTGGCAACTGACAGCCAGAGTACCAAGCACTGCAAAGAGTGCAATTGTGGTAAATGTTTTACGCATAATATTTGTTTTATTGATTAGTCGACTTGTCGAAGTTATGGTATTTTACTGCATGTTTTTCAACATCATTCTTAATGTGGAAAATTGTTAATGTATGATTCAAATAGGAGATGGCAAGAAGATTATTGGGGTATTCTTTTGAGGTGGTATCAACAGCGATTGATTTGGGAATAATTTTAACGCCTATCATATTTTTTCCACTGTCAATGCGTTGTTGGAAATCAGGAGACGGATTGGGTATTTCAAAATCCTTTTTAAGAGTGGCCCAACCAACGGAATCTGTTGCCTCCAACAGTGTGACATCGACAAAGACGGTGTCATTTACTTTATAATCCTTGACAAAAGAAACATCGATACCTTCAACTTTCTCATAACGAGCATATATTTCGCTGACCTCGTTGGAAGGGAAGATGTATTTCCACTGTATGGCTATGTAGCAGACGAGCGCCTCCACGAGAGCCAGGATGGCTATGATCAGCCAAAAGCGTTTTTTATTAAAAGGACGTTTCATTGCCGCTCGATTGTATTGTTAATATTATCGCAAATCGCGGTGGCGGTATGCTCAGTGGTGGTGGTTACTTTGACATAGTCACGAGTGGCGGCAAAGGCCTTGTCGGCGTTAAGGGCGATTAGCAGGAAGAGGCAGGCCGCGATGGAGTAGGACGGGAGTCGGAGGGAGAAGAACTCCTGCCAACTGGTACAAGCTCCTGTGGAGCGCGTAGAGGGGTCAACGTGCGTGGAAACGGAATTGTAGCTGCCAGCGAGGACAAACCCCAGCCAGCGGCGACGACGGCGGGAGAGGCGGCCCAGGCGGTCGGCATAGTGGGACATACGGTAGGGTCGGTGGCGAAGGCGGAGCGTCTGCCGCATAAGCCAAAGGCTACGGGCGGCACGCAAGGCTATCACAGCATCGGCGACGGCAAGGATGAGGACTGCAACATTGACGGGTGTGGCTCCCGTTGGTGCGGTATGCCACAGGATACTTGCCGCAAGAGCGAGGAGCAACAGGCAGAAGATTAGCAGATAGCGGTCGCATCGACGGCGGAGCTGGAACTGCGGAAGACGGTCGCCTTCAACCACCGAATGTATTTGCTCTGTGGAGAACGGCGGTATCCGCGAGGCGACGTCATCCATTAGCCTCTGAGCAGAACGCAACCGACGGATATCGTCATCAGTGACGGGACGGTCGTGACCTCTTTCCTCTTGCTGGACAAAATCTGGCGATTCTTTTTCTTTCTTCATTGATAATAAGTATTTTGACCCCCACCTACAAACAATATGGTAAAGAGGGAACGTTGCGCAAAGTGAGTGCAGTGGGAGCTTGCTCACAATGCCGAATCGAAGCAACGTCACCGCAGGTAAGGAGAGGCTGTTGATAATTATTTGTGGATTAATATTTTCAATTTGTTTAAAAGTCGTGACATTCGTTTACGTGCGTTGTTTTCGGTGATGCCCTCGGTGCGGGCTATCGTGTAGTATGAATCATCGTTAAGAACGTGTGTCAAAAGTGCGCGTTCTTTATTGTTCAATTGTTCTGTGAGTTCGTCGATGAGATTCCAGTCGTCAGAGCGTGAATCGATAGCTTGGTTGTCGATATCATACATATTATCGATAGACAGGAACTCGCTATGATTTGGGTTGCGCAAATAGTGTGTGACAGCATGATATGAGATTTGATAAATCCATGTAGATTCCGTACTCTCGCCCCTGAACCGTGTGAGGCTGTAACGTCTGAACTCCTCCCAAAGTTCCAAGGTACATTCTTGTCTGAGTTCGTCGAAATAGAATGCATTGCCACCACAATACCTGAGACAGATACTGTTTATGGTTTGGTAGTTGCGTTTCAGCAGGTCGCTGAATTCTATTTCTTGCTGCACCGTAGGCATGTGGCTCGATGTCAATTATTTTAGCATCTTTCTATAACGTGTTATATTCCATATTATTTCATTATTTCGTCTGTAATATTGTTGTTTTGTGTTTCGATACATTATTTCATCGGTACTCGATTTATTGTTTTGAACTTCTTTCGCCAAGTTAGAGGCAAAAAGTTTTGAATTGTGTGACAAAGGTGTGAAATTTTTTTGAATATTTTTAGTATAATTTTGATTTTCTATTTAATACGAATGAGTTTTTTGTTTCAAAAGTCGCTTTGGAAGATGGGACTACGAGGAGGGATGGGGAGGATGGGTTTAGCAATAATAAAAAATAAGTAGATACAATCGGGTAGGCGCAAAAAAGGTAAAACGATTGTTTTTTTTGAGGTCTACGAATTAGCACGAATTGGCACGAATTACATGATTTTCAAGATATGAAACACTGAATATAGAACTATTTTTTTCGCAAGCGAAATAAGATTACACGAATTATAGTTACGTTTCGATAGCACCATCATTACACATTATTTTTTTATCGTTACTTATTTCGTGTTGATACGTAGAGAAAAAAATCCGTGTTAATTCGTGTTCAAAACAAATCCGTGTAATTTGTGTTAATCCGTAGAGAAAAAAGCATTCGTGTAATTCGTGAGATTCGTGTTCAAATCGCAGGCGAGGACGCCCGCGTACCACGTCGCATAAACACAGTTTTTTTATTGCACCCGTCTGATTGTATCAACTTATTTTTAATGATTGCCTAAAGGAAATGATAGTTATTTATGACCTTTTACTTATATAATAACAAATCGACGTGCAATTAGTTTACATCATTTATTATTTTTTCAAGTTTCGGAAGTATAATTTTTCAAAAAAATAGCATGAAAACTTGCGTATATTACTAAAGATTAGTTATTTTGCAAAATAAAAAGGACGTTTTACTCGACATACACAACTTCATCCAATACGGCCTGACCGAACGGACATTGAAGTGGTCGGGCGGCGTGGGGTTCTCCCTCGAACTCCTGTACGGACTTAGCATAGCTGTGTCAACGATTTACCGTTCATGAAAACAAAAGACAACCCTGATCAGTTACATATCCTTTGAATGATTTCTTTTCAACTAAGCAACGGTAAAAAAATAAGGTAATATGATGGATAAAATGAGAGCGCGTTTCTACGAAACGCATAGAATATTGGTTGTCAACAGCCCCACACTACGTGCGGGGTTATTGAGAGTAAGCCCCTCCAGGGCTTTATTGTATCAACTTATTTTTTGATGATT
>JAFSQF010000064.1 GCA_017446745.1 Bacteroidales bacterium | reverse complement strand
TCGTAGACAAAATAAGCATTCGTGTAATTCGAGAGATTTGTGCTCAAATCGCAGGCGAGGACGCCCGCGTACCACGACGCATAAACACAGTTGTCCTTACTTTTTTATATTGCTCCTATCTGATTGTATCAACTTATTTTTTAATTATTGCTAAGTAAGCATGTTGAATGCATCAACCATGTTCATCGACACCCATTCACACATCTACGCCGAGGAATTCGACAACGACCGCGACGAGGTAATCGAGTTTGCCATCCAAGCCGGCATCTCCAAAATCTTGCTCCCGGCCATCGACAACGAGAGTCATGACAGGCAGGAGGCTCTCGCCTCTTCTCATCCGCACCTCTTCGCTCAGATGATGGGGCTACACCCCACTTCGGTCGGCGAGAACCCCTCACTCGAACTCGACGAGGCACGGCGACGCCTCTTCGCCAATCCCGATAAATATGTGGCCATCGGCGAGATAGGCCTCGACTTCTATTGGGACACCACCTTCAAGTCTCAGCAGATCTACGCCCTCGGCATTCAGTTCGACTGGGCTGCCGAGCTGCAAAAACCGGTAGCCCTCCATCTGCGCAACAGCAAAGACAACAGCGTAGAGCACAACGCCTACACCACCCTGTTCAACATCATCAACCAACGAGGCGGCAACCCCTGCCGGGGCGTCCTGCACTGTTTCAGCGGAACACTCCACGATGCCCTCCACGCCATCAACCTGGGCTTCCTGCTTGGCATCGGCGGAGTGGTGACATATAAAAAAAACACTCTCGCCGACATCGTCGACGCCGTGCCTCTCTCCAGCCTCGTCCTCGAAACCGACGCACCCTACCTGGCTCCATCACCGCATCGCGGCAAACGCAACGAGAGCGCCTTCGTGACTCTCGTGGCTCAGAAAATAGCAGAAATAAAAGGCATTCCCCTCAGTCAGGTGGCACGCATAACATCCGACAACGCCACAAGGCTTTTCAACCTTTGACAAAATATTTTAACCACATTACAGCTCTGAATTAATTTTTTTGTGTATTTTAGCACTTCGGTTTCGTGTGTTAAAACCTGCATCATAAGGGTTTTAATACACTGATTATAATATAGTTAATAAAGAAATTGGAATAACTTTTTATATATGAAAACTATCCAAAAAAGTCTTTTGCTTCTGGCAATTTCGATTTTTTTCACCTCCGTTTGCTTTGCACAGACCAAAAGTCTGGCACAAAAAGCCGACGACCTCTTCAACCAAAAACAGTACATCGCAGCCCTCGAGAAATACGAGCAAGCCTACAATAAAATCACCTCGAACAAGGCCGAGAAGAACCGCTGCTACTTCCAGATGGGCGAATGCTACCGCCTCATGAACAACTTCCCTAAGGCGGAACGCGTCTACAAACGTCTCATCAACCAGAAATACTACACCACCGAACCAAAGCTCTACTACTACATGGCCGAGATGTACCGCTTCGAAAACAAATTTGACGAAGCCGACGAATACTATGGCAAATATCTGGAACTGGTGCCCGACGACAAGCTGGCTCAGCAGCGTAAAGCCTCGATTATCTATGTCAACCAACTCTTTATGAACCGCACACGCCACAACATCGTGAAACTTGAGAAGTGGTCCACCGACTATAACGACTGGGCCCCGCGATTCTTGGGCGACGACACCTCGAAACTCATCTTCACCTCGTCACGCTTCAACGACGGAGATCGCGAGAAACACGATGCCTGGACCGGACAAGCCTTTTCCGACTTCTACACCGTCTTCCAGGACCGTAAGGGCAACTGGACCGACGGCGTAGAGCTTTTCGACAACACCGAGGTCATCAACTCGCCAGTCAACGAGGGCGAGGCTTGGTTCTCCCCCGACGGCAATAGCCTATACTTCTCGCGCTGCGACTCGCGCGAGCACGAGACGCAGGGCTGCTACGTCTACTTCACCCGCAAAGGCGACGCCTCGCTCGACGGGAAAAGCTCGAAAAAAGGCAAGAAGGACGACAACGCCGACCTCAACGGCAGCTGGTCGGAACCTATCCGCATTAATCTGGGCGACACCTCATACAACTACCTCTACCCCACCCTCACACGCGACCAGCTCACCATGTACTTCTCGTCCGACATGCCTAACGGCTACGGCGACTACGACATCTGGATGGTGACACGCAAAAGCATCGACGACGACTTCGGCAAACCAGTAAACATCGGCAGTTCTATCAACAGCGCCGGCCGAGAAGTATTCCCTGTGCTCCGCAACGACTCCACCATCTACTTCTCCTCCAACGGCCTGCCTGGTGTCGGTGGCCTCGACATTTTCCGCTCAACAAAAAACGGTCGCAAATGGTCAACACCAGAAAACCTCGGCATCCCCATCAACTCTTCCTACGACGAGATGAGCATTATCTACTACCCCGAAAGCGACCACTACATGATGGAGCGCGGATACTTCTCCTCCAACCGCCCCTTCGACGACCCCCACAGCAAGAAAACCGACAAGAAAGGCAAGAAAACCCCTCCCATCAACGACGACCTCTTCTATTTCGAACTGCCTCCTCTGCTCTACAGCATCGAGGGCACCGTTCGCGACGAGAAGTCCATGCAGCTGGTAGAGAACGCCAAAGTCCGCATAGTGGGCTCCGACGGCAAGGAGTATGAAACCTACACCAACAAACAGGGCTTCTACCGCTTCGGACAAGACCAGATAATGCGCAACGTGGTCTACAAAATGTACGTCTCGAAAGTCGACTACTTCTCGCTCGAAGGCTCGGAAAGCACTTGCGGCTACAACACCGACAAGGATATAGTGCACGACTTCCGCATCGAACCCGTCCCAAAACAGCCCGTCGTGCTGCCCGAGATACGCTACGACCTCGCCAAATGGGACCTCAAGGAAGAGTTCATGGATTCGCTGATGGACCTCTACCTCGTGATGGTCAACAACCCCAACATCGTCGTCGAGCTTCGCGCCCACACCGACTGCCGTCCCTTCCTGGGGCTCACCAACGACACCCTCTCCCAGCGCCGCGCTCAGTCGGTAGTCGACTACCTTATCTCGCGTGGCATAGAGCCTGAGCGCCTCGTGGCCAAGGGCTATGCCGAACGCGTGCCGCGCACCCTCGACCGCAACATCACCGTGCGCGTGGAGGGCAAGCCCTACTCCTTCGCCGAGGGCACCACGCTGGAATGCGACTACATCAACCACATGGCCGACAAGGGGCGCCAGGAAGCCGCTCACCTCCTCAACCGCCGCCTCGAATTCCTCATTCTCCGCACCGACTACGTCTCCAAAACTCTCATCAACAACCTGGCCACAGACAATCAGGCCCCCAAACGCACCGAGGACGGCAAGGTGATAGACCTGGTTAGCACTCCCATACCAGAGAGCGACTACAAACCCGAGATTATTCACGACGAGGGCACCATCAACGCCACCATGATCTCATCGGCCAAGGGCGAGATTTCCTGCATCGTCAACGGCTCGATGATGCCTATGCTCATCGATGAGCGCTACGCCGAACCCATAGCCATAGCATGGGAAGAGGCCATGAACTTCCTCTACCAGCGACGCATCAACAAAGAAGACTTCCCCGACCGAGACAACGCTTTCGACCACGAGGGCAACATCCTCGACAAAACCACCATCATCTTCAAAGAGATGCAGATAGGGCAGAAGCACCTCTTCAACGTCGAGGTCGTCGTGGTGAAGGGTGTGGATTACAAATTCATTATCAACCGCGAGGGGCTGAACCGCTTCGGCGCCTACCAGTTCGACAAACAACGCGGCAAGCTCACCTTCGATGACTGACACCCATCGCCCTCCCCTGCTGCTCACCATCCTGGGACCCACAGCATGTGGCAAGACTGCTTTAGCCACCGCTCTGGCCTATCGGCTCAACGGCGAAATCATCAGCGCCGATTCACGCCAAGTGTTCCGCGGCATGGATATCGGCACCGGCAAGGACCTGGCCGACTACACCATTGATGGCCACAGCATTCCCTACCACCTCATCGACATCTGCAACGCCGGCGAGGAATACAGCGTCTACCGCTTTCAGAACGACTTCATTGAGGCCTTCAACCACATCGTGGGATGTTGCCATACCCCCATAATGTGCGGCGGCACCGGACTCTACATCGAAGCCATCGTGCGCGGCTACCAACTGGCCGACGCCCCTGTCAGCGAATCTTTCCGCACCGCCATGGAGCCATTCAGCGACGAAGAGCTGACACGTCGCCTCGCAGCCCTTACCTCTCTCCACAACCACACCGACACCGAAACACGCGACCGCCTCCTCCGCGCCCTTGAAATCCATGAATTCCGCCAAAAATTCCCTGATGCATACACCCACCTCCCCGTCATGCGGCATCTCGTAGTCGGAGTAAGTTTCCCTCGCGAGAAAGTCGTGGAGCGTATTGGACAACGCCTCCGACAACGTCTCGAAGAGGGCATGGTCGACGAGGTGCAACGGCTGCTCGACAACGGCGTTCCTAAAGAGCGTCTGCTGCGCTACGGTCTGGAATATAAACACGTGACGCGATACCTCACCGAGGACTACCCCTATGAGACGATGTTCCAAAACCTCTTTACCGACATACGGCGTTTCTCCAAACGGCAGATGACCTGGTTCCGACGCATGCAACGCAACGGGGTGGTTATCCATTGGATTGACGGAGAAAAAAATCTGAAATTAAAAGTTCAGGAGGTCGTTCAGCTCTATTCTGAAGCAGAAAACGCTAAATCAGCACTTTAAAATGTTAAAAAAATCTCCCAACCTAATTTTTTGTCATTTAGTGCAATAAATTATTATCACGGCATACTAAAATCAAAAAATCAACGTAGAGGTTTGTTCAATTAAAATAAACTTCGTATCTTTGCAGTCCGAAAATAAGTATAACCAATCCTATTGCATATTGAACAAAAGTACCTTTTTGATAACCATCTTAAGAAAGAGACAATCATGGAAGTAATGACATGCACGCTCACCGACAATGAGCTGATAATGGGTTATAAGGAAGGTGATTATTCATGCTTCGAGACTTTGCTGGCAAGGTACCAGAGCAAGGTCTACGGTTATATTTTTTCCGTCGTCAAGGATAAGGACATCGCCGACGACATCTTTCAAGAGACATTCTACAAGGTAATCTACACCATCAACTCCGGTCTGTACAAAGACGAGAACAAATTCATCCACTGGGTGATGCGTATCGCCCACAACCTGATTGTCGACTATTTCCGTCGGCTGGGCAAGATGCCTATAGTACCCAACCGACCGGACTGCGACGTGGTCGACACCCTCAAGCTTCACGACGACAATGTCGAGAAAACTATCATCAAGAAACAGACCAGCTCGAACATCCGCAAGCTTGTCAAAATGTTGCCCCCTGAGCAGCGTCGCGTGGTAATCATGCGCCACTATGGCAAGATGGACTTCAAAGAGATTGCCGAGCGCACCGGCGTGAGCATCAACACCGCTTTGGGACGTATGCGCTACGCCATCATCAACTTGCGCCGCCTGGCAAAAGACCACAACATGTACATCGAGTTCTGACGTCACGTCACCCGTCTCTTCCCCCCCCCCATAAAAAAAGCATTCTTTTTGCTCGACACCCTAAAACCTCCGGTATATGTCAACATATACCGGCAGGTGGTCGCTGTACCCTCCCTGATATTTAGGGCCCAGGAATGTTCGGAACACTTTTCGACCCAAGAACTTGTCGTCGTCAAGCAACAGGAAATCGCTCTCCATGATGCAACCGGTGTCCGACATAATCATCAGCGGACACGGGCTTGCGCCTCCATTCATATTTGCCGAAACAATTATCTGGTCGATACACGACCAGTAGTCCTGATATTTATAGGAACCCCTACCCTTCTCCACCTTGGCCATCAGGTTAACATAAGAGTCTCCGCTATAGACTGTTCTCAGCTCCCTTTCGTCGGGTGCGCCATTGAAGTCGCCCATCACAACCAATGCCGCGGAGGGATGACGCGCCGTCACGCTGTCCATTACCGTCCTCAGATGCTTGGCGATGGCCTTGCGACGTTTGTCGGCCGTGGTGCCTCCCAGTTTCGACGGGAAATGACACACCAGAGCCACCAGGGTGTCGCCACGCGCTGTAACGCCCTCCACAAGGAGCAAATCGCGCGTGAAATAACCCTCGGCAGTGTCGCTGACATTGATGGCCTCCGACAGGAAAGGCACGAAATGTCTGGTACGATAAAGCAACGCCACATCTATGCCTCGCCGGTCGGGCGAGTCGAAATGCACAAAACCATAATCGAACCGCCGCAGCGGAGTACCTCTACACAAGTCGCGCAGCACCTTGTCGTTCTCCACCTCGGCCAAGCCCACCAACAGCGGCAACTCGAAGCCATCCTTCCCATTGAACCCGGCCGACACTATGGTTTTGGCTATATGCGTCTGCTTGACGTCGTAGCGCTTCATAGTCCACGCGTTCGCGCCCCTCGGAGTGAAAGCATCGTCGTTGCGTGTGCTGTCATCATAGATGTCGAACAGGTTTTCCACATTCCAGAAGACCACCCTGTAATCAGGCTGACACTCAGCCCGATTGCAGAATGGCAGCAGCATCAGGAAAAAGAAAAATGTTAAAAAAACATTCCTACACAATAAAACAAAGTTTCTATAGTTAATATGCCAGAAGAGATTACAGAAAAGAGTAGTCAACATTATTGTTCAACTTTAAAAAAGGTGCTTATGATGCATGATTACGACCAAACAAAGGGCAGCACACCCTACGGCACAAATACATCTTCGGAATCTGCATGCACCCTACAACCCTCGCAAAGGGTTATCAAGAACATACTGAATTATGCCCGATGCACGCAGTGCATCAAACTGCAGGGGCTGGAAATCAAGTTGTGCTTGAATTGAAAGAGCGAGAAGGCGATTGGAAGTGATTCCAGTCGCCTTCTCTGGTCTTCAAAGTTCCTCAACCCATTCTTTAATGTGCTGCTCGTCGGCGAGGCGGCACACCAGCAAGGAATGGTCGCGATAAGCCACGAGGTAGCCGTCGAGCCCCTCAACGATGGCTTCCGTCCCCTCCTCTATATTAATCACACTGTCGGTGGTGGACGTGATGTAGGCTTTGCCTTTCACGGCATTGTTGCCCTCGCTTTTGGCGGCATGAGTGAAGAGCGAGCCCCATGTGCCGATATCGCTCCAGCCGAAGTCGGCGGGGATGGTGTAACGCTGCCGCGCACGTTCCATGACACCGTAGTCGATACTGATATTCTGGCAGTCGGCAAAACGACGGTTGATAAACTCTTGCTCCTTGTCGGTGGCATAGTAGGGCCTACCCTCTTCAAAGATTGCTGCCATGTCGGGCAGGAAGTTACGGAAAGCGGTGAGAATACCTGCCAACGACCAAATGAAAATGCCGGAATTCCACAGATAGTTGCCTGCCGCCACGAATTGCTTGGCACGCTCAAGGTCGGGTTTTTCTTTGAAACCGTTGATAGGTGTCACCTGACCTTGCGGGTGGGGCCCCTCGGGCAGCTCGATATAGCCATAGCCTGTCTCCGGACGGCTGGGCTTGATGCCAATGGTAAGCAAAGCCTCGGCATTCTCTTCTTTGCCCACAAAGTCAAAACCGGTGGAGATAGTCTGCTGGAACACCCGTTCGTTGGTCACTAAGTGGTCGGCAGGGGTCACGGCGACCAGAGCATCCGGGCAGATTGTGCTAATCCTATAGCTCGCATAGGCTATGCATGGCGCTGTGTTGCGGCGCATAGGCTCACAGAGTACCTGGTCGGGACGCAGTTCCGGCAGATGCTCTAAAACCATCTGTCTGTAGGCAGCATTGGTGACGACAAGAAAATTCTCAGCAGGCACTACAGGAAGAAACCTTTCAAAAGTGCTGCGGATAAAACTTTTCCCCGTACCAAGCACGTCAAGGAACTGCTTAGGACAATTGTTCTTGCTCAGAGGCCAGAAGCGGCTCCCTATGCCGCCGGCCATTATTATGCAAAAGTGGTTGTTCATATTTGTTTAATCGTTTAATTGTTTAGTGACGGTAAAAAAATAAGTAACTGTTCATAATTAACATTCATTTTGAGCCCCGTAGGGGCGGCATATATTAGCCGTGGGCGAAAGCCCACGGTATAAACCAGGCAGTTACATTGAGCCCCGTAGGGCGACATATTATAAATAAGTAATTAGTCAAATTTATTTGACATTTACGATAATTCACAGGCATTCATGGTAATTCACGTTCTATAAATAATTTCTGGATAATTGCTGTTTAATTGCTGTTTAATTGCTGTTAATTGCTGTTAATTGCTGTTAAAAGAATATGAGCGCTAATTTTGAGTAATTAGTCAAATTTATTTGACATTTACGATAATTCACGGGCATTCATGGATATTCAAGTTCTATAACTAATTCTTGGTTAATTCCTGTCCAATTTATGGTAACTCTTGTTCAACGATATTTTTTTCCATTTACTTGTTTATCTATTGCAAAGTAAGATTTTGCAAAAGTACACAAATTATTCGGATTGGCAGAAAAAAAAAGAAGCCTCACATGAAGGCTTCTTTCTAATTCTGCGGAACTGTCGTTCCGTATGTGTTGAATAATGATTATTCAGCAACAGGGGCTTCAGTCTCAGCTGCAGCGTCCTCGGTCATGGTTTCGGCAGTGGCCTCATCGCAAGCGGGCTCCTGAACAGGTTCATCAACGACGGTAGCCTCGGGAGCGGCGGTGGTGTCCTGAGCTTCGTTGTTACCATTGCAAGCCACGAAAGAGAACATGGCGACGACTGCTAATGCTAAAAATACTTTTTTCATTGTTTTTGAATTTAAATTGGTTATTTCTAATGTTGTTACAGTTTGCAAAAGTACTACAATTCAGCAACAATGCATCAAAAAAAAACATTAAAAATTCTTAACGATATACTATTTATTTGTTTTACTGTAAAATACAAATGTCATACACCGCATTGATGTATGACATTTTAATTGTTAATTTAGGCATTTCAGCGTCCAATTAACGTATTTTCCGTTTATATCATCAGGGGGTTGGCACGATACCGCCGAAGCCCATGAAGGCCATAGCGAGGATGCCTGCGGTGACCAGCGCGATAGGTACTCCCTTCATGCCTTTGGCACCACCGGTGAGCTCCATCTGCTCACGCAGACCGGCAAAGATCACCAAAGCCAGCGTGAACCCTATGGCAATGCTTGCAGCATAGATGGTGCTCTGCAGAAGATTCATCTCTTTCTGTATCACCAAGATGGCTACACCAAGCACGGCACAGTTGGTGGTGATCAGTGGTAGGAAAACTCCGAGGGTCTGATAAAGAGCCGGTGCTATTTTCTTGAGCACTATCTCTACCATCTGCACAAGTCCGGCAATCACCAGAATATATGCAATGGTCTGTAGATAGACGAGGTTGAACGGCACCAGGAGATACTGATAGATAAGGTAGGTGACCACCGTTGCAAGCAGCATGACAAAAAGCACAGCACCTCCCATACCCAACGAACTCTTCACGTCTTTCGAGACTCCCAAGAAGGGGCAGATGCCCAGGAACTGGGCCAATACGACGTTGTTGACAAAGATGGCTCCTATAATAAGAGCAAAAGGACTTAGCGGATCCATAATATTCTATTTTGTTATTTCTCAATAAATTTTACCGTCTGAAGATAACGTATTCCTACGATACATTCAGACGGCAAAATTACACCTTATTTTTAAACTGTACAAATATTTTTTTCATGAGGGTTATTTTTCACGGACGAGGACACCCACGTGCCAACCCTCTTTTGCGGGCGAGGACGCCCGCATAAACGCATACTATTCCTGCGTGGGCTCAAGCCAGCCTATAACATCGCCTTTCTTGACCATCGCACCCTGCGGCATGCAGGTGTCGACCAGACGGCCACCGACCTCGAGGGCGACGGGCATCATGGCATAGCTGGCCTGAATGATGCAGAATGTGTCGCCGGCTTTGTAGGTATGGCCCGGTGTGGGAGCCACCGACCGGTCTTGGAAGTCGACCTGCCACAGGAGCTGCCCCGTGGCTGTGGCCACAACAGGGATGGCATTGCGGTAACGCTCCTTCATGTAGTTGGGCATGGCGCCGGGTTCGGGGGCGGGGGCACCGCCTGCCGTCTGCTTCTCGGCGCGGAGTTTCTCAATCTCTTTGTAGAAGCGGTCTTTGGCAATGCCGCTCTTGTAGTCGCGGTACTGGCGGTCGTGCATGGCCAGCTCGAAGAGCTCCTCGTCGTCCTCGCCGCGGTCCCAGCCGTTCTCTTCCATCTCTTTTATGTACTGCGGCAACGCGTCGGGATAAGCATCCTGAGGCACGCCGTCGTAGAACTCGAGGCCTTGCTGCTTCGCCAGCTCCACGATTTCGGGGGCCAGAGGGCCGGGCAGCTTGCCGGCCTTGCCGAGGATCATGTTCCAGCTGTCCTTATCAATCTGGCTGAAGCGCGGCTTACCCTGCGCCATCGAGAGGAGGTTCATGACGGCGATATTCTTGGTGTATTGGCTGAAGGGTGTCACCAAGGGGGGATAGCCCAGCATGGGCCAGATGTGCTCAACCTCTTGGAAGAGCTGCACGGTGAGCTCCTCGAACGAGACTTCGGGCTTGCCGCTTTTCTTCAGGGCCATATTGATGGCGCCATGCACACCCTTGAGGTCGCTCATCATCGAGCCCATCATGCCACCCGGCAGGCCACAGCCCACCAGGAGCGAAGTACTGACACGGTTGGCAGGATTGATGTAAAGCCCCAAGAAATCGTCGATGAATTCCTGCGTCAGCCTGCGGGCTTCCATATAGGCATCCATTTTGATGTCCTTCACCAGGAAGCCGGCGTCCTTAAGCATGGCCTGTACGGAGATGACGTCCGGGTGCACCATACCCCACGAGAGGGGCTCCATGGCACAGTCGATAACATCGGCGCCGGCCTGGGCCACCATAAGGGTGGAAGCCATCGAGAGTCCCGGGCCGGTATGGCCGTGATACTGCACTATGATGTGGGGATACTTGGTCTTGATCTCGTGCACCAGACGGCCCAGAGTGGCCGGACGACCAATGCCTGCCATATCCTTCAGGGCTATCTCGTCGGCCCCGAATTCCACCAGCTTGTCGACAATAGCCATATAGTATTCAACGGTATGCACGGGTGAGTGGGTGATGCTGAGAGCGGCCTGCGAAATCATGCCCGCCTCTTTGGCATACTTGACAGAGAGCTCTAAGTTGCGAGGGTCGTTAAGGCCACAGAACGAGCGCATTATGTCAACACCCTGCGCTTTCTTGACCTTGGCCATCAGGCGACGTACATCGGCAGGGACACCATTCATACGCAAGCCGTTGAGGGCTCGCTCGAGCATGTGGGTCTGAATGCCAGCCTTGTTGAACTCCTTGGTCCAGGCACGCACCGCCTTGTTGGGATTCTCACCATACATGAGGTTGACCTGCTCGAAGGCACCACCGTTTGTTTCGATACGGTCGAAACAGCCCATGTCAACAATGACGGGAGCAATTTTTGTTAGCTGGTCGACACGAGGCTGATATTTGCCCGACGACTGCCACATGTCGCGATAAACAAGACTGAATTTTATTTCTTTGGACATATCGAATAGTAACTCCTATGTTATAATGTTATATTAATTAATTTATTATACTTTTTAAAACGAAAAATTTCGCGTTGCAAATCTACACAAAAAGAATGAGAAATGCATTTTTTTAAACAATTATTAAGAAATAAATTGAGAAATTTAATTTCATGCTTTATACAATAATAAATGTATATGTCCGTTACAAGTGCAGAACGTCATGTAAGTGATTGTGCGAAATGGCATACATTGCCATGTGCCACATAACGCTCATCGTGGCCTCCTAACAACCGAAAATCTATAATAAATCAATACCTATACAATGAAACACAAAAAATTATTCTTGGCCGCTGTACTTGTGGCGATGCTGATGCCGCTGCAAAGCAGCAAGGCCTGCACCAATTTCCTTTTCACCAAGGGAGCCACCACCGATGGCTCTACGATGATCACCTACGCCGCCGACAGCCATGTGCTCTATGGCGAGCTCTATTATCGGCGTGCCGCCAGCTATCCCGCCGGCACCATGTTCCAGGTGATTGACTGGGACAGCGGCAAACCGCTCATTAAAATCCCGCAAGTGGCACAGACCTATAGCGTGGTGGGCAACATGAACGAACACCAGCTGGCCATAGGCGAGACCACCTACGGTGGCCGCGAAGAACTGGCCAACGAGATAGAGGGTGGCATCGACTACGGCTCGCTCATCTACCTCACCCTGCAGCGCGCCCGCAACGCCCGCGAGGCCATCGTGGTGCTGGCAGGCTTCCTCAAGGACTATCCCTACCACAGCGAGGGCGAGAGCTTCAGCATCTGCGACCCCAACGAGGTGTGGATTTTCGAACTTATCGGCAAACGCCACGATCCCGTCAAAGCCGACCTGGCGAAGAAACTGAAATACAACTACACCGACGGTGGCGTATGGGTGGCACGCATGATTCCTGACGGCTATGTCAGCGGTCACGCTAACCAAGCACGTATCACCCAGTTCCCTCAGGAGGGCAAGTGGAACAAGGCCAAAGGCAAAGGCCTCCACACCGCCATCAGCAGCAGCCATCTGGACTACATCTTCGAGCCTGAGGTGGAATGCGTCTACAGCAACGAGGTGATCACCTATGCCCGCGCCTGCGGCTGGTACGACGGCAAGGACGCCGACTTCAGCTTCACCGACACCTACGCCCCCCTCACCTTCAGCGGCATCCGTGCCTGCGACGCCCGCGTCTACGCCATGTTCAACCGCGTCAACAAAGACATGAAGAAATACGAACGCTACGCCATGGGCGACAAGAACGCCGAGCGTATGCCCCTTTGGATCAAACCCGACCACAAAGTCGACGTCCACGAGGTAATGAACCTGATGCGCGACCACTACGAGGGCACCGCCATGGACATGACGCAGGATGTCGGCGCCGGCCCCTTCGCACTGCCCTACCGCTGGCGCCCCATGAACTGGGAGATTGACGGCAAGAAATACATCCACGAGCGCGCCACCTCGACACAGCAGACCGGCTTCAGCTTCGTGGCCCAATGCCGCGGATGGCTCCCCGCACGCATCGGTGGCATCCTCTGGTTCGGCGTCGACGACACCTACAGCACCGTCTACTGCCCCATGTACTGCGGCATCACCGAGACACCTCTCTGCTTCCGCCAAGGCAACGGCGACATGGTGACCTATAGCCCCACCTCGGCATTCTGGCTCTTCAACCGCGTCACCAACTTCGTCTACAGCCGCTACAAGGACATGATCGTCGACCTTCAGAAGGTTCAGACCAGCCTGGAAGAGGGCTATATCGCCGACGTGGAGAAGTTCGACAGCCGCGCCAAGAATGCCACCAACGACGAGCTTACCACGCTCCTCAACGACTTCAGCGACCGACAGGCCAAGAAGATGATGGACCAGTGGACCAAGCTGGACCATTACCTGCTTGTGAAATATATGGACGGCAACATCAAGAAGGAAGAAAACGGCAAGTTCAAGACCACTGAGTTCGGCGGCTGTGCATCGCCCAAACAGCCCGAATACCCGCAGTGGTTCTATCGCCAGATTGTGAAAGACCACGGCAACGTGATTGAAGAAAAATAGCGTCTGACGACCACAAATGACACGCAAGCCTCCTCGCTTGCGTCCGACAAAAACGGTGCGTCTCCCCACCCAAAGAGCCGCACCGTTTTGTTTGTTGTATTCTGTTTCGTTGCGTCGGACCCGTTGCGTCCGTTGCGTCGGATTTGCAATCCGATCCCGTTGCGTCGGATTTGCAATCCGACGCAATTTAATATAAGGATTTTCAATCCGCCAAACATCTCCCGTTCCCGTTGCGTCGGATTTGCAATCCGACGCAATTTAATATAAGGATTTCCAATCCGCCAAACAGCTAAATCAACCTATAGCGAAGGACGTTCGGCATTGTTGCGTAGGATTTGCAGACCAATGCAACTTAATATAATAATTATCAATCTACTAAATAATAAAACTAGAATGACGGAACGTTGTCAGTATCGGATTTTCAATCCGATACAACGGAACAAATGAAACTCCTTACCAGCGACGAAGATTTTGCGATTCTTACACAAAACGCCCAAAAAGATTTTGCGATTCTTACACAAAACAGCAAAAAAAATTTTGCGGAAAGAGAAAAATGACGTAATTTTGCACTCAGATTATAAAGCATAAATAATATGGTATTTAGGAGGAAACTATACGATAAAATGCTGGATTGGAAGCGGGAACGCAATGGCAGTACCGCTCTTCTGGTCAAGGGTGCCCGGCGCGTCGGCAAGTCGACATTAGTGGAAGAATTTGCGAAAAAAGAATACGACTCATACGTGCTTGTCGATTTCGCCCAGAGTTCAACGGAAGTGGATGAGCTTTTTGAGAATATGCGTGACCTGAATCATTTTTTCCTGCGTCCCCGTTGCGTCGGATTTGCAATCCGACGCAATTTAATATAAGGATTTCCAATCCGCCAAACACCCGTTGCGTCCGTTGCGTCGGATTTGCAATCCGACGCAATTTAATATAAGGATTTCCAATCCGCCAAACACCCCGTTTCTGAACAGCGACAATTCGCGATATAAACTCTTTCTGGCAGACACAGGACTTTTCGTCACGCTGGCTTTTTGGGACAAGGACTATACCGAGAACACAATATACGACAAACTACTGTCTGATAAATTGTCGGCCAATATCGGATACGTATATGAAAATATGGTGGCCCAGATGCTCACTGCTTCCGGTAACAGCCTCTACTACTATACCTTCCCGGACAACAACAACCATAATTATGAGGTCGATTTCCTGCTGTCAAAAGGTGACAAAATTGTGCCCATAGAGGTCAAGTCGTCAGGTTACCGCACCCATAAGTCTCTGGATGAATTCTGTAAAAATTTTTCATCTCGCATTGGCAACCGACTGCTAATTTACACAAAAGACTACCAGCAAGACAGTCAGACTACCTGCTTGCCGGTTTACTATACAGGTCTTCTATGATAAGAATATGAATGATTAAATTTTAGGATTTTCGACAGATTGGGGCTCAGGGGAGGATTTCCGTGGGTGCCCCCCCTGAGCCGTCATATGGCTGAACATCAACGCAAGCGGGAAAATAATTAGGGTCTACTAAAAAACACTTTTTGTCATAACCTCACGAGATTGCAACAGACGCATCCGCGTGCCGTCCGGCGGCCAAATAATCGATTCTCGACGACGAATCGGGCAAAAATCCGGAAAAGACAAAAAAGAACCCCTCGAAGAAACTTCTTGAGATTCTTCGCGAGGAAACAAGAGGCTATCCAGCTTCGGGCGGTGTCGGGCAACTTTGCCCTTATGTTGTTCGCCCTGAACCTTCGCTTCGCCGTGCCGAACGAAGCCTCTACGGCATTTCGCTCCCCTGATGCTTTGAGCTGCATACGGACGCTCTCTGGGTCCGGGTTCTTGGGAGGCCGTCCGAGC
>JAFSQF010000063.1 GCA_017446745.1 Bacteroidales bacterium | reverse complement strand
CGGCATATATTAGCCGTGGGCGCGAGCCCACGGGAATCGAAATACTCTATTAATCTGAGCCCCGTAGGGGTGAAGAAATATCCAGTGGATATTTCGATAGCAAAGCGGAGAATAAATATATTAAGTAACAGTAAAAAAATAGCAAGCTTATTTTATTTTGAATGTCTGATTGTATCAACTTATTTTTTACTTATTGCTTAATTGTTGAACTGTTTAATTGTTTGATTGCTTTTTTGCAAATCAATGAATTAAGTAACCGATTAAATATTGTTTGGGTATGAACGCTTACTTATGATTTTTTTGTTTATCGCAAATGATGATGTTTGGTTCGAGGAAGGTCTCTGCAAAGTCCATTGTTTGGCATTCGAAGTCGTTTGAAAATACCGTGTAAGGGCAGTAATGCCATTTCCCCTCTACTTTTTTGTCTGTGGGCCGAGCAATCTGCGGTGTGGTGCAATTAGGTGTTGTCAGTAGGGGCTGTGTGACGCTGTTTACGTTTTGCAGAACGTTGAGGTCAATGCCCTGGGCGAGGATATTGTTGCCGCTATTGTAATTGTCGAGCGACAAAAGCAAACAGTCAGAAATATATGATACATTTCCCGGGGTAGGAGGTAGAGGCAGTTCGGCCAAGACGCTGTTCCCCCAAGGACCCGGCGACGGTTGGCTCATAAGGAGGACAAGTTCGCGGGCAGTCCGGCTGTAGACCAGGTCGCGTATAGTGTAATTGGTTAGGGGATAGTTGTAATAAAATGAATATACAGGAGTGCTGGAGGCAGAAGTGATGATTTGCACAAAGTCGATGACCTTAATCCAGATATTGTCCACGTTGCCGTATACATAATCGCTATAGTGGTAAACAGCCGAGGCCACCATGTCGCCGGTGGTGTGTGTCATGGCCATGTCGATGCCGTTGTGGTGATGTTCGGGGAAATGATGGAGGGTGTCCTGAGGGCCTGTGGTGCTGAAGGGGGCCGAGCGGTAGTGCACCCTGTAGCCCTCGCCGCACATGGCTTTGTCAGCCTGCCCGGCGGCGACAATCAGCTTGTCGGTCACGCACACTTGGGTCATCCTGCTGAAAGCGTTGTAGCATTCCGACACGCCCATTTGGTATTGCCAGCCGGAGGGTGTGCCTTCGTGCCCGCTGATGACGATAAGGCATGGCAGGCGCTGCCCATTGCCGTCGTCGGCGGTGCCCACAGCAGCCACGTGCGTCATCCCGGCCTCCTCATACACTGCCAGGCTGTAGAGCGAGTCGGACAGCATGGTGCCGCACACGAAGTTGTCGTAGATATGGTAGTTCGAAGCCCCCGAGGCCAACGACGGCACATGCAGCCAGCCCCACACCCCGGTGGCGGAGATGCTGTTGTAGCCGCAGAAATAGGCGAATTCGCCATGCACAGCGAGGTCGGTAACGTAGATGTCGTGCGAGATGGCGGCGTTACTGACGGTCATGCCAGCGTCGGCGTAGGCGAAATAGTGGTCCGTGGAGGTCTGCACATAGCTCACTGTGGCAGGGAAGACGTATTCCCTCACGATGGTGTGCTCCACGGCGTCGGGATAGGCGGCCTGCGTAATGGCATGCTGCCCCCATGAAGTCCCCACGGCAAGCAGAAAGGATGAAATGATTAATGTTAGTTTATTGATTTTCATAGGCGTATAAAGAATTTGTTTCTTAAGTGATTGTTCAAAGTTATTTTACATATTCGAGGGATTCACCTCGCGGGGGAGCATAGCAATTCGCACAATATTGTTCGGCTTTTGCAACATATAGGCGTTCTGATTCGGTGAAATTATAAGCGTCCATTATTTTATAATTATTGAAAATCAGTAATTTATTTTGATTATTCTTCCGTATTTTCAACTACAAAACTACAAAAAAAAATAATATGTGCGTGATTTTTAGTAAAATATTTTTTGCCAAGTGGTTTTTCTTTTGTATTTTTGCAAATGTTTTCAATAAAATAACATCATGGGAAAGGGAAGAATACTTTTTGTCAGTCAGGAGATTATGCCGTTTGTGCCAGAGACGGAAAATTCATATATGGGACGTTATCTGCCATCGTATGTGCAGGAGCATGGGCGCGAGATACGTGTCTTCATGCCCCGTTTCAGTCATGTCAACGAACGCAAGAACCAGCTTCATGAGGTGATACGTCTCTCAGGAATGAACCTTATCGTCAATAATGCCGACCACCAGCTCATCATCAAGGTGGGCTCCATACCCACGGCGCGCATGCAGGTTTATTTTATCGACAACGAGGAGTACTTCACCCACCATAAGGGCTTCTTCGACGAGAATGGCAATTTCTATGCCGACAACGACGAGCGCATCCTTTTCTTCGGGCGCGGCACCCTCGAGGCGGTACGCAAGCTGGCATGGCAGCCGCACCTGATTCATTTCACTGGCTGGTTCTCGTGCATGATACCCTTCTACTTGCGCCGCATCAACAAGGAGAACGCTTTCTTTTCCGGCACCAAGACGGTCTTCTCCATCACCGACGACGACTTTAAGGGTAACTTCGGACCCGACATGGAGCGCAAACTTAAGGCCGACGGGGCCACAGCCAAGGACCTTCGCCTGTTCGAGAACCTCGACTACATGACCCTCTGCAAGGCCGCCATAACCTACGCCCATGGCATCGTCATTGCCTCGCCCAACGCCAACCCCGAGTTGGTGGCTTTCGCCCACGAAAACAAACGCAACATCATCGACTATAACCCCGACCGTACCGCTTTCTTCGAGCAAATCAACAAGCTTTACGACTCCATCATCGGAAGTAATATTAACAATTAGTCATCCCTGCTTTTCTATGCATAGAAGAATCATCCTCTGCCTCTTCTCTTTCGTCTTGCTCCTTGCTGCTTGCGATGAGAAGGAATCGAATATTGGTGTCAACCTGCAGGACCCGTCGACCTTCTACGACGGCATCGTCGACTCCGCTTTCTGTCGCGCCGTGACCATTCGCAGCGACTCGCTTATCACCTCCGGGCTTTCCAGCACCCCCCTGGGCTGCTACTCCAACCCCGACTTTGGTAGCTCCGAGGCCTCGTTCTTCTCGCAAATCATCACTTCCGACAACAGCTGGGGCTTCGACACCAACTGCCACATCGACTCTGTGGTGCTCTCGCTCAGCATCTCCAAGCTTTATCCTGCTCTGTCGCCCGGCGAGGTGGCCAACCTGCATTTCGAGGTTTATCAGCTGCAACAGGCTCCCGAAGGCGACTCCGTCTATTATTGCTTCAACAGCCTGCCCGTAGGCAACGTATGCTTCTTCGACGATGTGGTGTCCATACGTTATGGCGACACGATGATTGCCGATATGCGCCTCAACGACAACTTCGTGTCGCTGATCGAGGATGCCAATCTGCAAAGTGCCGACGATATGGTGGAGACCCTTAAAGGGGTGCGCATACGTCTGCTCAACGACGGCTCTCCAGTTATGGCCACCATCAACCTGACGGCCTCGGCCACCCGTGTGACCACCCATTACCGCTACATCACTGGCGGCGACACCATGGTGCGCCAATATGAGTTCACCATAGGTCATTCCGCCCCGCATTTCTCGCGCTTCGTCAACAACTACAGCGGAAGCCTTGCCGCTTTCATGGGTGGTGGCGCCGACTCGTTGGCCGGCAACCGTTACCTCTACCTCTTCCCCATGGGCGGTACTAATGTGAAGCTCGATTTTGGGAGCTTTGTACGCCAATTCAGCAGCCAACATCCGCTGGCCGTTATACATCATGCCGAGCTCTTGCTGCCGGTGGCCGACATCTCGCCCTCCGACCATCCCTCAACGGTGGCGGCTTTCCGATGCAACAGCGACGGTACCCTTTCCAGCGTGCCCGACTATTACGACCCCTATACTTTCAGCGGCTACGACGGCGGCTACGATTCCGCCGGCTATTACCGCATTCGCATTACGCAGCACCTCCAGAAACTGCTGCGCGCCGGCGACGACAACGGCACGGTCCTGGCTCTCTACGAACAGCTCTACGATGCCCGTCGCGTGGTCTTTAATGGCTTCGACACCTCTGCCACATCGGGCAACGCTGTACGCCTCCGCTTCGTGTATAGCGAATGAGGAAAGCATATCAGTTCTTAAGTTTAAGATCCAACAGTCATGAAACAGCTCCTCTTTTTAGCTCTCACCGTCTCGTTCCTGACGATGAACGCACAGGTGCGATATCAAAAATTCTATGATCAGCAGCAGCGGCAACCCGCCGTTGAGGGCATGATGACCGACGATTCGGTGCGCACCGGCCAATGGACCTGGTGGCACAAGAACGGTCAGGTCTACCAGCAGGGGACCTACAACGACCATGGCGAGAAGACGGGCACGTGGAAAGTGTTCTACGACAATGGCGCCAGGTGTGCCGTGGAGTGCCACGACAATGGCACGTCGCAGGAATGGTACCTTAGTGGGGGGCTGAAAAGCGAGGTTTCCGTCAGGAACGGCCGTAAGGATGGCCCCTACAAGTCGTGGTATGAGGATGGCAAGCCCAAGGAGGTCATCCCTTTTGTTGCCGGCGTGAAGCAGGGGGCCACCACGGAATGGCACCAGAACGGCAAGAAGAAATTCGAGGGCACCTATAAGGATAACGAGCTGAATGGCCTGGCCACCTGGTGGACTGAGGATGGCGGACTTGACATGAAAGGCCGTCTCGATGCTGGCGAGCAGCAGGGCGAATGGCTCTTCTACTGGCGCACCAACGGCAAGCTGGGAATCCGCGGCAACTACGAGCGTGGCGTGGAAACGGGCCTCTGGACCTACTATTACGAGACCGGCGAGAAATGGCGTGAGGGCAATTTCGTGAACGGCGCCAAGAGCGGCAAATGGACCACGTGGTACGAGTCGGGACGTAAGCTGCACGAAGGCAACTATGTGGCTGGCAAGGAGGAAGGGATGTGGACGGCATGGTATGAGGATGGCAACATCGACTATAGCGGCACGTTCCACAAAGGGCTGCGCAACGGTCAGTGGAAAGGCTTTTACGACGACGGACGCCAACGCTATGTGATGAATTATCGCGACGACGAGAAGGATGGCGAGGAAATCCACTACTACCCCAACGGCAAGGTGGAATCGCTATCCCATTGGAGCAACGGAATATGGCACGGAAAATATGAGCGCTACAACAGCAACGGCGCCATCGTGGAGCAGGGCAATTTCGTCAACGGCGAGAAGGATGGACGCTGGGTGCTTTATGGCAACAACGGCAAGGTGGAGATGGAGATGACCTTCAAGAATGGCAAGAACACCTCCACCGAGAGGAAGAAAGCCACCGGCAACAGCCGCACGGGCGACTTCTAGTGTGTTGAATTGTTGAAATGTTGAAATATATGCTCCTTCTTGCTTCTAAATCGCCACGCCGCCGACAACTGATAGAGCAACTTGGAATACCTTTTCGTGTTGTTGATGTCGACGTCGATGAGGTCGTTCCTCGCGACACTCCTGTTGAGCTTATCACTGCCCATTTGGCTCTCTTGAAGTCCAAGGGCTACAACAATCCTTTGGCCGACGGCGAGGTGCTGCTCACTGCCGATACCATTGTGGTGCACCGTGGCCAGGTGTTGGGCAAGCCGCATAGCCGCGACGAGGCCATTGCCATGTTGCGCGCCCTCTCGGGCGACAGCCACCTTGTCTACTCGGGAGTGTGCCTTCGCAATGCTCATAGACAGCGTGTCTTCACCGAAGCCACCACGGTTTTTTTTCGCCACCTCGACGACGAGACCATACTCCGCTATGTTGACCAGGGCACCTGCTTCGACAAGGCCGGTGCCTATGGCGCTCAGGAATGGATTGGCATGGTGGCTGTCGAACGTATCGAGGGCTGCTACTACAACGTCGTAGGCCTCCCCGTTTCGCGCCTTTTCCAGGAATTGCAGTCCTTCCGTTCTTCGCAATGAACGAGAACCCCGTAGGTGTGAAGAAAGCTCCAGTGAAGCTTTCGATAGCGAAGCGGAGAACTAAATATATTAGCCGTGGGCGCGAGCCCACGGGACTCGAATTACCCTATCCTATATGAGCCCCGTAGGGGCGACATATTATAAATAATAATCCAAATAGCATTCCAATATGTAAACTGTTTATGCACGATTACTTAACTATTGCTTATAGAGCATCTTTGATGTAAAGGCAATAGTCAGCATCCGTGTGAAGGGAGCCTTTGTCGAGCATGCGTCGTGCCGCTTGGGTAAGGGTTTCTTCGCTGATGTCGGGAAGCATGGTGGCCAGCTCTTTGATGTTGCGGCGTCCTTCGCCGAGGGCTGCAGCAATGCGTTGCTCCGCCTCCATGGTGCTTCCAGTCTTTTTTTTGGCGAGGCATACGTCGCAGATGCCACATTGGTGCTCTTCCTCTTCGCCGAAATAGCGCACCAGCTGGCGGCTCCGGCATTCGTGGCTGTTTTCCACATAGGCTATCATGGCCTTGCGGCGACGCCAGTCGGACTGCTTGAGCTCTTTGTAGTTGGTGTCGCTCACGTACAGGTTATTGAAGTCGATACGTGGCGAGGTGAAGATAATCTGTGGCTTGAGGGTCTTGGGCTGGTAGAAAGCGATCTGTAGGCGGTTCAGTTCGGTGAAGATGTTGCAGACCTGGGTCTCGCTGAGGCCGCAGCGTTTGGCTATGAGGCCCTCGCTGATGGGGGTGTAGTCGGTGAAGAGGCCGCCGTAAAGGCGCAGGGTGGCGGTGATGACCTCGCCGGCGCGTTTGTTGGCCACCTGGTAGCGGTAGAGCTCTTCTTTGCCGATGATGATGTAGAGGCGCGATTGCAGGTCGTTGTGCTCCGGAAGAGCAATCAGCCCTTCGCGTTCGAGGAATGTGGTGGCGCGGAAGAAGGGGTAGACGTCGAAGTTGTAGGAACGGCATATATCCTCGAGGGCGAAGTCGAAGCGGCTGTCCTGTCCGGCTCCCACGGGGAGCTGGTAGTAGTTGCAGATGCCGGCGTAGACGCTTTTTATGTATTTCATGCTGGGGAAGTCCTGCTCCCAGCTTTCGGTAAGCCTCTCGATGTCGCCCTGCTGGTAGAGGAGTACGGCGTAGGCTTTCTTGCCGTCACGTCCGGCGCGTCCGGCCTCCTGGAAGTAGGCCTCGGGCGATTCCGGGAGGTCGTAGTGCACCACGAAGCGCACGTCGGGTTTGTCGATGCCCATGCCGAACGCTGTGGTGGCCACCATCACGCCACGCTGCGATTTCAGCCATTGCTGCTGTATGCGGTCGCGTTCTTTCATCTCTATGCCGGCATGATAGGCCGCCGAGGGTATGCCGTTGTCGCCAAGGGCCTTGGCAATTTCCACGGCGCGCCGGCGGTTGCGCACATACACTATGCCGCTGCCTCCTACGCCGCGCACTATGCGGAGCAGCATGCTGGCCTTGTCGTCGGTTCTGCGCACGCTGTACGACAGGTTCTTTCTGACGAAGCTGGTCCGGAACACTGTGCCGTTGCGGAATGCCAGCCGGGCCTTGATGTCGTCAACCACCTCGGGGGTCGCTGTCGCCGTTAGCGCTATCACCGGACATTGGGGATGGTACTGCCGTATGCGCGCTATCTCCAGGTATGGGGGCCGGAAATCGTAGCCCCATTGCGAGATGCAGTGGGCCTCGTCGACGGCGATGAGCTTGACGGGCATCTGTCGGAAGTGGTCGATAAAAGTGCGGTTCTGCAACCGCTCGGGCGAGACGTAGAGGATGTTTATGCGGTTGAAGACGCTGTTGTTCAGGATGGCCTCAATCTCGTGGCTGCTCATTCCCGACACGATGCATGCCGCGGCGATATGGCGTTCGCGCAGCTGCCGCACCTGGTCTTTCATAAGGGCAATGAGGGGCGAGACAACGAGGGTGAGGCCTCCCATTGCCAGAGCCGGCACTTGGTAGCACACCGACTTGCCGCCTCCGGTGGGTAGCAATGCCAAAGTATCATTTCCGGCCATTGCCGAAGAAATGATTTCTTCTTGCAATGGCCGGAAATGGTCGTAGTGCCAATAGTGTTGCAGTATTTCTAAAGGTGTCATCTTATGAGGGTCACGGTGCCTTTCATTGTCATTTTGCGTTCCACGCCTTTACGCTTGTAGGAGGCTATGTAGACGTAGGAGCCTGCCTTGCACTCGTGGCCTTTGTAGGTGCCGTCCCAGGCCATCTCGGGGTGTAGGGCGGTGAAGACCAGGTTGCCGTTGCGGTCGTAGATGTAGAGCTCATACTCTGTCAGTTCGTTGGCGGTGTAGGCTTTGAAGTAGTTGTTGGTCTCCATGCTTGGTGTGAAGGCGTTGGGGAACCAAACGGCGAAGATGCCCACGGGGACGTAGAACTGGGTGTCGCTGGTACATCCGAGGGGGTTGGCGGTGACGAGCGTGATGAGGATGGAATCCTGGCTGAGGTCGCTGAAGGAGTGCACCACGGTGCGAACCTGCGAGGTGGAGCCGTCGCCAAAGTTCCAGAGCGAGGCGGTGCCGTTTTCCGAGAGGTCGGCGAACTGCACCGAGGGGTTCTCGGAATCGATGTAGTCGGGGGTGAGCTGCACCTGCATG
>JAFSQF010000062.1 GCA_017446745.1 Bacteroidales bacterium | reverse complement strand
TTGGATTATTATTTATAATATGTCGCCCCTACGGGGCTCAATGTAACTGCCTGGTTTATACCGTGGGCTTTCGCCCACGGCTAATATATGTCGCCCCTACGGGGCTACGAAAAGAGGTAATTTAATTTTGAACAGTTACTTATCACTTCACAACTTATGAACCGAGAGAATAAAGACAGGACAATATCGGGAGTCGCCACGTTGCTGATTATGGTGGCGGCAGCATTACTATGCTCCTTCATAGGCTACCACCTTCCCAACCCACCCATCGAGGAGGAGGGCATGGGCGTGGCCGGCGAGGTGCTGGGCGAGATAGAGGGTTTCGGCAACAACGACAACGCCTCGTTCAACGACAACGCAGCAGCGCCAACACCGTCGAGCACTCCCGACGAGAGCTACACCACCGGGCAGGAGCCCACCCCCGTGGCCAAGAGCACCCGAACAGAGGACAAGCCCACGCCCACCACCAAGCCCGAACCGACCAAAACGACTGCGGAGAATACAAGCAAAGCCGAGGAAAACAAGCAGACGGAAATCAACAGCAACGCCCTCTTTGGCGGCAAACGCAACAAAGGTGGCAGCGAGGGCAAAGGCACGGCCAGCGGCAGCGGGCAAGCCGGCAGTGCCGACGGCACCCCCGGAGGCCAGGGCGGCACGGGCAAAGGCAACGGCGGCGAATGGAGCCTTGGAGGACGCTCGATACAAAGCAACTTGCCCTTGCCCACCTACACAAGCGACAAAAACGGCTATGTAGTGGTTCGCATCAAGGTGGACCGCACAGGAAAAGTGGTAGAAGTCTCTGCTCCCGAGAAAGGGTCGAAAGGCTATGACCGATCTATGGTCAACGCAGCCAAACAGGCAGCACGGCAAGCCAAATTCAATGCCGACAACGGCGCAACAGAATACCAGTACGGCACCATCACATATAAATTCATCCGACAAGGTTGAGAAAACCCGTTATTTTTTGCTATTTTTACAAGTTTTCAGCATTAAACAATACTAACAGATGTTAACCGCAGAGCAGGAGCAGCAGTTGGTGCAATGCATAGTGGCAGGCGACAAGGAACGCTTCGCCGACGTGGTGCGCGAGCATCAGGAGACCGTGGCTAACCTATGCTACCGTCTTGTGGGCAACAAACTGGATGTGGAGGAGGTGTGCCAGCAGGTTTTCGTAGAGCTATACGGAGCTTTGCCGCGCTTCCGGCATCAGTCGCGACTGAGCACATTCATCTATCGCATCACCGTGAACGTCGTATCAAAGATGCTGAAGCACGAGAAGCGTTTCCTGCCCTACGAAACAGAGATGGAGGGCATCTACGAAGGTATAGAGCAAACGCGCGAGGACGACATGGTGAAAGAAGAGCAGCGCCGACGGCTGCTTGAAGCCATCGGACAGCTGAAGTACGAACAACGCACCGCCTTGGTGCTGTTCTCGTTCAAGGAATTATCTTACAACGACATCGCCGACGTCATGCAAGTGTCGCTATCGAAAGTGGAATCGCTGATTTTCCGCGCGAAAAAAAATTTGCAAAAAATAATGACAACATGAGACAAAGAACGACATATAATATAGACAAGGACCTATGGCTGCAACAGCTACGGGAGGAGCTGAGCGAGGTAGGGCCGAAGCAAAAGCCCGACGTCACCCAAGCGGTGATGCAGTCGCTCAAGGGCAAACCCGCGCCCATACTCACCCTACGGCGACGCCGTCGCATAGCCATCGTCACGACGGTGGCGGCAGCATGCCTCACCGGGCTGGTGGCGATAACAGCCATCGACAGCCACACCCTTCACGCAGCACCCCAGCAGCAAGACGACCTCTCCTACCGCCTATACAACATCTACAGCTATTGCAACGCCTTCGGCGAGGACGACGAAGACGAGGAATCCACACTGTACGACAACCCAGTGTACGAACTCTTTTAACTTTTGGCACACTCATGAAAAAAGTCCTATTATCAATCATATTGTTGTCCGCCACAGTCACCCTTATGGCCCAACCGGCCAAGAAAGGAGAGCCTGAGGGCGAGCCCTCAAAGATAGAGAGCATGATTTCAGACCTCTCGACCACGCAGAAGAACCGCATTGACGTGATTACACGCCGTTCGCAGAAAAACATAGAGAGCTACAAGCACCAACTGACGGCGGTGCGCGACAGCATCAAGGTGTTGATGGACAAGAAAGAAGACCTAAGTGCCATAGTACTGCCGCTCTACGAACGCGAAGCGCGCCTGCAATGTGCCATCAACAAAGAATACTACCTGTCGAAGGTGGCCATCGACCAGGTGCTGACAAAGAAGCAGTACGACGAACTTCAGTCGAAGATGAAAACGCACCGCAAACGCGGAGCCAAAGAACATGGTGGCCAGTCCAAAGAGGACAACCAGCAGCAAAAACCCGGCGCAAGCAGCGGAAAGACGCACAAGCGCTGATTTTCAAAAAAGAATTAATTCAACTCCAGAAAGCACCCTTCAGCGCAAAGACCAGTATTAGCAGTGCGGCAATGAGGGTGTAGCGAGCGGCACGCACTTCGCGCTGCTGGCGTCCCAACATTGTTCCGAGCAACCCCAGAAGGGTCATGACCGCCACCAGTGGTACCGCAGCGCGCCACAGGTTCTCGCCCAAAGGCATACGGAACCCCAGAGCCAGCCCCACAAGCAGGCTATTGATGCCCACAGCAATGCCAAGAAGCATCGCCGTGGAAAACTTGCTGATGTCGTAGGGCTGCACCTGCCGACGCTTCTTGCCGCTTCGGAAAAGCAGCCGGAGGGCGACGAGCAGCAGCAGACCGAGATAGACAAGATTGTCGGTGTTCAAGAGCAACTCGCGCGTGCCCGACTCTGCCATACCGTCAGGAGTGAACCTCAGGAAATTGCCGAGAGCCATGCCCGCCAAAAGCAGCAGTGCGTTCTCCACAGCCATAACGAACGCTTCAGCAAGGCCTTTAGTAAGTTTCAGGGGCGACCGCAAGGCACAGCCGTGCATCACTATCAGCGCCTCGAACGAGAGCGCAAAAGCAATTATAATGAATTCAACGACAGACATAATTCCTTAAACCTTGAAAGGTGATTAGACCAACAATTAAACAATTCGACACATCCACTTAGATTATTTTTTCTATTTCAGAGCAAATCCCCACATAGTCGGCCACCGACAGTTGCTCGGCGCGCTTAGCCAGGATTTCGCTTGGAATGCAATCCAAAGGCACTTCGAGCGGTTTCAAAGCGTTGCGCAATGTTTTGCGGCGCTGGTTGAAAGCCGTCTTCACCAGACGCACAAAGAGCTGCTCGTTGCATCCAAGATGTTCCACCCCGTTGCGACGCAAGCGAATAACAGCCGACTTGACCTTTGGTGGCGGATTGAACACATGCTCGTGGACGGTGAAAAGATACTCGATATCGTAGAACGCCGAAAGCAGCACACTGAGGATACCGTAGGTCTTGCTGCCCGGGGCAGCAGCCACACGTTCGGCCACCTCTTTCTGAAACATCCCGACCACTTCGGGGACAATGGAGCGTTGGTCGAAAACGCGGAAAAGAATCTGTGACGAGATGTTGTAAGGGAAATTGCCAATAATGGTGATGTCGCCCTGGCTGAAGATCGTCCGCAAGTCGAGTTTCAGGAAGTCGGCGCCAACCACCTCCAGCTCAGGATAGTTGGCATGGAGATAGTCCACCGATTCGCGGTCCAGTTCCACAACCTTGAAGCAATAGCGCGTATCGCCAGCCAGGTACTTGGTGAGCATACCCATCCCCGGTCCAATCTCCAACAGGTTGGGCGACAGACCGCCCACACTGTCGGCGATGCGTTGAGCGATGCTCTCGTCGGTCAGGAAATGCTGTCCCAAGTTTTTCTTCGCACGAACTTGCTGCATAGAAAGAAGTTTTAAATCATAGGGTTAGAAAAAATGCATAAAGAGATGGGGCGACTTCAGGCAACGCTACTTAATTAGGTTATAACGTTTTCGAGCGCGGTCGCAATAGAGGCTGGCGGGGTAGTCGAGCAGCAATTTCTCGTAGCATTCTTTGGCACGCAGAGGATTGCCCAGATGATGCTCGTTGATTTGAGCAAGCAAAAAGAGAGCATCGTCGGCCAGGATATCGCTGGCATAGTGGTCCACCACGAACTGAAGCAGGGAGTCGGCCTCGGCGAAACGGCTTTGTTTGATGCGAATGCGAGCCTTCTGCATCAGGATTTCGTCGAAGAGAGGGTGGCTGAGAGTACGGTGAGTGATATCGTCGAGGAGTGTCCATGCCGAGTCGAGCCTTCCGCGGTAGAGCATCAGGTCGGCGGCGGCGTAGAGTTCAAGCATATCGTAGGTGCTGTCGTCCTCCATATTGTCGCTAATGAGGAGCGACAGTTCCATGGCATCGTTGGCAATGAGTTTGGAGGTGGAGGCGCGGAGCACATCGAGCTGCGATTTGGCCCACTGGAAATCGTTGTTATAGTAGCTCAGTTTGGCGTTCTTGAACTTTGCCATAGCGCCGAGCACGTCGTTTTTATTTGCTTTCTCCACCTGGCTGTAGAGCAGCGAGGCGTCCCACACATCGCCCGAGAATAGCAGGAGGTCGCCGAGCTCGAGCTTAACGGCATCGCGCGTGGCAGGCTTCAGGCGTGGCAGTTCCAGGATGTCGTAGAGCAAGTCGGCAGCCTTCTGTAGTTTTGAGTTGTCAGATTCTGAATGCTTTAAGTCGGGGTTAGAATATGCCAGCAAGTGGCTGTAGTTGCGCATCAGAGGTATGGTGCGTTCATTCTTTCCCAATTCGGCGATGGCCTGCTCATATTCGTTCTGGAGGGCTTCGATGGCCTCGGCATTACCTCCAAGCTCGGCAGTCAGCCTCTCATATTTCGTCTCCAGCAGGCCCACACGGCTGTCGAAATAGTGAGGAGTTTCGTTTCCCTTGGCAATCATGTAGCTATAGGCCTGTTCGGCAATGCCGTAGTTCTCGTTGTTGCGAGCAATCTGAGCCACGCGCATCACCTGAGGCGCACCCACCTCGGGATAACGAGCGTCGACAGCCTTGGCTTGAGTGAGGGCGAAGTCGAAGTCTTTCTGCTGCAGCGAGAACCAAATCATCATCTCCAGATAGTAGTGGTTGTCGGGTTGTTGGCGGATGCGGGCAATAAGGGTTTGGCGGAGGCCGTTGGCCAGGTCGTCGCCGGAGGTCTCGTTCAGAGCGCGTTGCAGGGCCACCTGGATGGAGGCCATATTGCCGGGCGAGCGATCCAGGAGGTTGAAGTATTCGTCCATCATCTTGGCGTTCTCGCCGGCCTTTTGGTAGAGGGTGGCCAATTCCATGACGTAGATGGTGGGGTTATTCATCTTCTGCCGTGCAGCGAGGTAGGTCCTGATGGCATAGTCGGGACGGCCGGCATTTTCGAAAGCCATAGCCAAGTCGGAGATCTGACGGGTGTCGAAGCCAATCCTCTGCAGTGCTTCGTCGAATGTTTTCTCGGCTTTTTTGCCGTTACCTTTGCGTTGTTGCACCAGACCGAGGTCGACGTAAAGGAAGAGGTCGCGTTGCTGTTTTTTGATGCGTTTCTCCACGAGGCGTTCGGCCTCTTTCAGCTGAGAAGTCTCCAAGTAGCAGCGGTAGAGCATCTGGTAGTAGAAAGTGTTCTGCGTGCGGTTGTAGAGTGGCTCATAGAGTTCGATGGCTTTGTCGTATTCGCGGTTCTGGTAGTATTGCGAGGCAAGCTGTTCGGTGGCCTCTTGCGCAGCACACAAGGAAGGATGAAAGATGGACAGGGCAAATAACGCCGCCAATAGGGCGGTCTTTTTCACGGTGGCTAAACCATTCATAATTCAACTACTACCTTAAACCATTGAACTTTCAATCCAAATGCCGAAAAGAAGACTATTTGAGATAGTATTCGACAGTGGTGACGACGCGTATTTTCTTTATCTGAGGTGTATTTTCGTCAAGGTCGTCGATATCGAAATAGCCCTGCGAGGCGGTGCGCATCTTGCCAATCTTACTATGGCTGTTTTTTGCGAATTCCTCGGCACTCTCGCGAGCTTTATCCAGACTTTCAGCAATCATGGAGGGTTTGATGTCGTTCAGTCCGTTGTATTCATAGTTGGCGTAGGTGCTGGAGATGATGCCTTCGCGCAGCAGGTCGCCATCGATGGTGCTTTGGAGCTTGCGCACCACGTCCATATTGGAGGTGAACACGCTGATGGTCTGCTTGGCGCTGTAACGGAACTTGATGTTATCGCTAACGTAGTAGTCCTCGTAGCGGTCGTTGAAATTGGCTGTGGTGTATTTTATCTCGTCGTCGCTGATGCCAGCTTTCTTGATAAGTTGCACGATGAGGGCATCGTTATGCTCCACGGCAGCGCGGAGGTCGACGAGGCTATTGTCCTGGGCAGTATAATTGATGCGCAGCACGACGCGGTCGGCAGGGACTTCACGTTCGCAAAGGCCACGTACCGTGACAGTGTCGTCGAACGACTTGAGCGTTCTAACGGTCACCACCAGCATAATGCCGAGAACCAAGGCAGCAAGTATTATGCTGATACCCAGGATGTAATTTTTCTTAAAAGGAATCTGACTGCTTTTCATGTTACTTTGTTTTAAATGATAAATCTGTACTGTAACGCAGTTTTATCAGAATTTATTGCTCATATATCAAAACTTTTCACTACTTTTGCAAATCTTTTATACTAAGTGACGGTAAAAAAATAAGGTATAACGATAGTGATGTAAAAAATGCAACTATAATTCGTGTAAATTCATATCGCCTGCGAAAATATAGTTTTATATTTGGTGTTGCATATCTTGAAAATCATGTAATTCGTGCCAATTCGTGCTAATTCATAGACCCCCCAAAAAACAATCGTTTTGCCTTTATTGCACCTACCCGATTGTATCAACTTATTTTTTACTTATTGCTAAGTAAGGATAAAAAAATAAGGTAATATGATGGATAAAATGAGAGCGCGTTTCTACGAAACGCATAGATTATTGGTTGTCAACAGCCCCACACTATGTGCGGGGTTATTGAGTTCTCCGCTTCGCTATCGAAAGCTTCACTGGAGCTTTCTTCACCCCTCCAGGGCTTTATTGTATCACCCTATTTTTTCATTGTCACTAAATAATCTACTGATTTATTATTAACCATTAAACAATTACTCAATTCGTGCTTTTCAACTCGTTCAAATTTCTGATTTTTTTTCCGCTGGTATGCTTGGTATATTTTTTGCTGCGCAGCAATCGGTCGCGAACTCCTTTTCTTCTGGTTGCCAGCTATTTCTTCTACATGAACTGGAAACCAGTCTACGCAGTGCTCATCCTGGCATCTACGGCCATCACCTATTTCGGAGCACTCCTTATGGAGCGTGGCGGACGTAAACGCCTATGGCTTTCCTTGGCCATAATCCTCAATTTGGCCATACTCTTTGTCTTCAAATATCACAATTTCATCAATGGGGCCGTTGCCACGCTACTCAATGCCGTGGGGCTCCGCTGGCCGGTGCCCGACTTTAGGCTGCTGCTGCCCGTGGGCATTTCGTTCTACACGTTCCAGGCCCTGGGCTATCTTATCGACGTTTACCGTGGCACCCTGCGCGCCGAGCGCAACTTCCTCACCTACGCTCTCTTCGTGTCGTTCTTCCCCCAGTTGGTGGCCGGTCCCATAGAGAGAGCACGCAACCTGTTGCCCCAGTTCCACCAGGAGCATCGCTTCAGCTACACCGAGGCCCGCGAGGGACTGTGCCAGATGCTCTGGGGTTTTTTCATGAAACTCTGCGTTGCCGACGTGCTGAGCCAGTATGTCGACGCCGTTTTCAACAACGTTGGCCAGCACAACGGCACCAGCATGGCCATTGCCTCCATATTCTTCGCTTTTCAAATCTATTGCGACTTCGGAGGCTATAGCAATATCGCCATCGGTGCGGCACGCGTCATGGGCTTCGGCCTGATGGAGAATTTCCACCGTCCCTACCTCTCGCTTGGCATCAAGGAGTTCTGGAAACGTTGGCATATATCGCTGTCGTCGTGGTTTATGGACTACCTCTACATACCCCTTGGTGGCAACCGTTGCTCGCGAGGGCGACACCTTTTCAACCTGATGGTCACCTTTCTGGTCAGCGGGCTGTGGCACGGGGCGAACTGGACATTCCTGCTTTGGGGGGCACTGCATGGCGTCTATCAAGTTGTGGCCACTCTGTGGCGACAACTATTTGGCATTAGACAATATAACAGTCTTCTCAAGCGCATTGTGGCACGTCTGTTCTGCTTTGTCCTCGTGGTGTTTGCGTGGATTTTCTTCCGTGCCAA
The DNA here is from genome assembly GCA_017446745.1 of Bacteroidales bacterium. Taxonomy (GTDB): domain Bacteria; phylum Bacteroidota; class Bacteroidia; order Bacteroidales; family P3; genus Colimorpha. The sequence goes on along the minus strand of JAFSQF010000062.1, from coordinate 5,539 downwards.
CAACGTTGGTGAGGCCTTCACTATCGTCAGCAACATCTTCACCAACTGGGCTATGCCCTACGTCGACACGTCGGTCTTCAGCATCGGCCTCGCCGGGCTTGCGCTCCTCGTGGCCAAGGATGTGAAGGACGAGGCGGGATGGCCCGTCGGGGCATTCCACTCCAAGCGCCGCTGGGTACGCTACCTTAGCGTTGTAGGCATGATAAGCTTCATTCTTCTTTTCGGAGCCCTTGACGGTAGTCAATTCATTTATTTCCAATTCTGATGAACCACGAAGTCAAACATTTTCTACGGTCGCTGACCGTCGTCGCCATCCTTTTGATTGCCGTCGATATCTGCTTTGGCCTGTTGTTCGACCGTGCTTTCCTGCGCCTGCCACGCAGCGACAAGATGCCCTCCACCATCTGCCACCGTTTCGTCGACCGCCCCCAGGTGATGCTTATAGGCTCCTCGCGGTGCCACCATCACTACGACGCCACGTTGCTGGCCGACAGCATAGCCTCTATTGTCGGCAAGCAGGCCGACGTGTTCAACTATGGGCTCGACGCCATCTACGTTGGCAGCAGCCTGGCCGTCATCGAATCGATGCTGCAACGCCATACCCCCGACCTTATCATCCTCGATGCCAACAGCCATGAGTTCGACGTCGTTTATCGCAAGACCATCTCTGTGGCCTCGCCCATCTACTGGAGCGACGACATCATGCGCCACCACATCAACGCCGCAGTATGGAGCAATCCTCTGACGATGCTTTCGTCGCTCTATCGCTACCGCAACGCCATGCCGCTACGCATGGCCGAGGCCAAGTTCGGCGGGCCTCCGCCCCTGCGCGGCTTCGTGCCTCTCGACGAGGTGCTCGACACCACAAAAGCCTATCCACCAGGCCCAACAACCGAAGAGCTGGTAGTGGACAGCCTCGTAGTCGGCAACTTCCGCCATGTAGCCAGGCTCTGTTCGGAAAAGAATGTACGCATTCTGGTTGTCGATTCGCCACGTTTCCGCCCCACCGACAACAGCAACCTGGTGCGCCAACTGTGCCGTGAATGCAACATCCCGTTCATTGATTTCTACGACACTCCCTTCTTCAACCGCCGTCCGGAGCTTTTCTACGACCCCGGACACCTCAACGCCACCGGCGCACACATCTTCACCTCGCTGCTCATCGATGAACTGAGAAATCATTTAGCCCCACGCCAATGAAACGCCTCCTTCTCGCCACAATTCTCCTGCTCATTGTTCCACGCCTCTATGGCCAAATATGCGAAGACTTCGCCGACGGCGACCTGACTGGCAGCCCCTCCTGGCTCGGTGCCACCACCGACTTCCGCATCAATGCCGACGGGCAACTGCAACTCAATGCACAACAGGCCGGAACTTCGTGCATAGCATTCCCCTATGCCATGCCGAACGCCGACACCATCACATGGGAACTCTGGGTCCGGCTGGCATTCGCGCCATCAACCAACAACTATACCGAGATATACCTCATCGCCGACAGCGCCGACCTGCAAAACTCCGCACACTGCCTCTCCGTAGCCATCACCGACCCAACGGCCAACGACAAGGTCATTGGTCTAAAAATCAACCACCAACAGGTGATACACCACACAATTCACACAACGAGCAACAACAAATACCGCATCAAGGTCCAACGCATTGATTCGATACTGAACATCCTGATTGACACGGTAGGCGAAGCCAATGCCCCAATCTTCGATGTCGTTATCCCCAATTTGCACATGGCAGAGACCGACGAGCCCGACAATCCCTTTTTCGGCATCTGTTGCATTTACACGCAAAGCCGAGCCAACAAATTCTATTTCGACGATATCGGCATCAATTGTGACCATTTTTCGCACCAAACGGAGCCGGACAGCACGGAGTCCAGTCGCTTGGTTCCGGGCGACGTGCTGGTCAACGAGGTCCTCTTCAACCCGCCGCCCGGCGGGGCCGACTACGTGGAGCTCTACAACAACAGCGACAGTGCCATAGCCCTTGCCGAGCTACACCTGGCCCGCATGGTCGGCGACAGCGTGACGCGCCTCTACCCTATCGCCCAAAGCGGCGCGCTGCCACCCCACGACTATCTGGTGGTCACCACCGATGCAGCATACGTAAGTAGTGCCTTCGATGTGCGACACCCGGAGAAATTGGTTGAGCTGACTGCAATGCCGGCCTACAACGACGCTTCGGGGACCGTGGCCCTCTGCCGCGCCGACACGCTGCTTCTTGACAGCTTCAGCTACACCGAATCGATGCACAGCCGACTGCTGCGCAGCCGCGAGGGCGTGGCCCTGGAACGCCGCTCGCACTCCTCCCCCACCAACGAGGCTTCCAACTGGTACTCTGCGGCCTCTACCGCCGGTTTCGGAACACCCACCTACGCCAACTCCCAAAGCAAAGAATTCCTTTTCGTCGACGACGACTTCAACGTAGAGCACACCCTCTTCTCGCCCGACGGCGACGGCTACAACGACCTGCTCGACATCACCTACCGCCTCAACGACTGCTCGCTCTCGTCAAACATAACAATCTTCGACAAGCAGGGGCGAAAGGTCTGCCGCCTGGCCAACGGCATATTGCTTGGATGCCAAGGGAATCTGACATGGGACGGCCTCGGCGACAACGGCCACGCCTGTCCTCGTGGCAACTATCTCATCGTCATAGAGGTCTATAATGAAAGCGGCGTCAGCCAAAGCTGGCGCCGCACCATAAGTTTGGTAAGATAAACTCGGGATAAGCGAAAGACTGTAGGCGACAGACGATTTCACTTCCTGGCGTCGCGCACGAACTGGACCAACGACCAGGTCATGTATACCGTGTAGACCACATAGAGCACCAGGAAGCCTACGGCAAAGCGCTTGCCGCAGGCCGGATTCATCAGCATCCCACCAACCAGCACCACAATGTGCAGCAACAGTACCGCCACCGTGGTGGCCAGAAAGAACTGTATGAACGTCTTGGGGCTCTTGCTCACCGCAGTCACCGTCAGCCAGTATTGCACTCCGTAGGCCACTCCGAAATAGAGCACCGCAACAGGGAGCATCCACACCGGGACAGGGGCGAAAAAAGCCATCCCCGTCCATTTCACGGCGAAAGCCAACACGACCATCACTAACGTCAGCACCAACAGCCCTATAAGATATCTTCTCATTTAAGCAACAGTTTTCAATTGCGTCCTACGCTTCAGGCCGCTGTTCATCAATCAATAAATTTCATCGTGTCCTTCGTGGTGAACTTCTCGCAGTAGTGGCACCGCAACTTGAGGTTCTCCTTGTCGACCACGTCGAATTTTGTCTCGATCTGCTCGAAGTTGGTGATGCATTTGGGGTTCATGCACTTGATGATATGGTCGATATGGTCGGGGATTTCGGCCTGGATTTTTTCCACCACCTGATAGTTCTTGATGGTTATGATGCTGGCGAAGGGGGCCACCAGAGCGATTTTGTTGACCTCGTTCTTGTCGAAGAACTTGTTCTTTATCTTTATAATGCCCTTCTTGCCGAACTTCTGGCTGGCCAGATAGTTGCCGATAAGCACCTCGTCGTTGTATTTTTCAAGGCCCAGGATGCGAATTACCTGGTATACCACCTCGGTGGGTATATGGTCGATGACGGTACCATTCTCTATGGCCGACACCACTAATTCTTTCTTTGCTTCCATTTCGTTCAAGGTTCAAATTTTGGAAAATATAATTATCTGACTCCCAATATTGCGGCCATCAAGGCCTGACGGACGTAAACGCCGTTCTGAGCCTGCTGGAAGTAGTAGGCATAGGGCGTGCTGTCGACATCCACCGTGATCTCATTAACGCGAGGCAGTGGGTGCAGAACCTTCATGTTCGGCTTGCAGCCCTCAAGCATCTTGGCAGTAAGGATGCAGCTGTCTTTCACGCGCTCGTACTCCAGCGGGTCGGGGAACCTTTCCCTCTGCACACGCGTCATATATATAATGTCGGCAGTAGGCACAATATCCTTAATATCAGTATACTGATAATATTTCAATCCAGCATTCTTTATCGAGGCTTTCACCGACGACGGAAGTTTGAGTTCCTGAGGCGACACCAGATGGAACGTGGCGTTGAAGTTGCACATGGCCTGCACCAGCGAGTGCACAGTGCGTCCGTACTTCAGGTCGCCCACGCAGGCTATCTGTAGGTTGTCGAGAGTGCCCTGTGTCTTGCGGATGCTATAGAGGTCGAGCATGCACTGAGTGGGGTGCTGGTTGGCACCGTCGCCGGCATTGATCACAGGCACGGCACTCACCTCGCTGGCATAGCGGCTGCTGCCCTCCTTGGGGTTGCGCATCACGATGAGGTCGGCATACGAGGCCACCATCACAATCGTGTCGTGCAGCGATTCGCCCTTCTGTACGCTCGTGCCGCCGGGGTCACTGAAGCCAATGATACGGGCACCCAGCTGGTTGGCAGCGCTTTCGAAACTGAGGCGCGTGCGCGTAGACGGCTCGAAGAACAGAGTGGCAACCACCTTGTCGCTCAAAATAGGCTGTTTAGGGTTTTTCTCGAACTCCTCGGCAATATCGAGAACTTGAATGTACTCTTCCCGGTTGAAGTCCGTAATGGAAATAAGATTTCTTCCTTTAAGATTTCCCATGATTATATTTTTTTTGATGATTATTCAAATGAACGTCCACCACCACCCTCACCAGGCCTTATCGCCCTATAAAAAAAGCGACCACACAAGTCGCAAAACAAGAAAAAAAGGACTAAGGACAGCAAAAAATAGTTGCCGACACATTGTCATTCACGCATTTATTATTAATAATCCTTCCTTTCATCAAGGTACAAAGATAGTTTTTTTTGTCAAATTGACAAAAAAAAATTCATTATGTAACAGTAAAAAAATAAGGTGTAACGATATTCTGTCAGAGAGAGCCCCGTAGGTGTGAAGAAAGCTCCAGTGGAGCTTTCAATAGCGAAGCGGAGAATAAATATATTAAGCAATAAATAAAGGGGACTTCTATTAATTGCCTCGAAGAGGCACACTCTCAATAACCCCGCACGTAGTGTGGGGATAATAAGCAACATAGAAACAGCGTCCCGGAGGGACGCGCTCTCAAAAGAGAATTTTTAGAAGTTGCCTAAAAAATAAGCTGATACAATCGGGTAGGCGCAAAAAAGGTAAAACGATTGTTTTTTTGGGGTCTACGAATTAGCACGAATTAGCACGAATTATCAAGAATTACATGATTTTCAAGATTTGCGACACCGAGTATAAGATTATATTTTCGCAGGCGAAATGAATTTACACTAATTATAGTTGCACTTTTTACATCACTATCGATACACCTTATTTTTTTACCGTCATTATAAGGATTTTTAATCCATTATTTTGCGGATAAAAAATCCTTATAATATTTTGCGTCGGATTGCAAATCCGACGCAACCGAAACGCAACCGAAATTAGTCATATTTATTTGACATTTACGATAATTCACGGGCATTCATGGTCATTCACGTTCTATAAATAATTTCTGGATAATTGCTGTTAATTGCTGTTAATTGCTGTTAAAAGAATAT
>JAFSQF010000012.1 GCA_017446745.1 Bacteroidales bacterium | reverse complement strand
GGGTTGATGGGGTTAATGGGGTTAATGGGGTTGATGGGGTTGATGGGTTTGATGGGGTTAATGGGGTTGATGGGGTTGATGGGTTTAATGGGGTTGATGGGGTTGATGGGTTTGATGGGTTTGATGGGGTTAATGGGGTTAATGGGGTTGATGGGGTTGATGGGTTTGATGGGGTTAATGGGGTTGATGGGGTTGATGGGGTTGATGGGGTTGATGGGGTTGATGGGGTTGATGGGGTTGATGGGGTTGATGGGGTTGATGGGGTTGATGGGGTTGATGGGTTTGATGGGGTTAATGAGGTTGATGGGGTTAATGGGGTTGATGGGGTTATAAAAAAAGCCCTGCCGAAAAGACAGGGCTTTTGTTGTATGAGCGATAAAGCTTATTGATATTGTAGAGTAAGAGGTGACTACTCTTCGTCGTTGGCGGCCTCTTCGTAGGCTTTGAGGAGAGCCTGCTGGACGTCGGTGGGCACGAGTTCATAGCCGCTGAAGGTCATGGTGAAGGTGCCGCGGCCGCTGGTGAGGGAGCTCAGGGCGGTGCAGTAGCGGTTCATCTCGGCCAGAGGGGCTTTGGCTTTGAGGGTGGTGTATTTGCCTTCGGCGTCCATACCCATGACGATGGCGCGGCGACCCTGGAGGTCGGTCATGACGCCGCCCTGAGCCTCGGTGGGCACGGTGACAGCGATGTCGTAGATAGGCTCCTTGATTTTAGGTGCTGCCTGTTTGAAGGCCTCGCGGAAAGCGGTGCGTCCGGCGATTTTGAAAGCCGTTTCGTTGGAGTCGACGGGGTGCATCTTGCCATCGTAGATGTTGACGACGATGTCGCGGGCGTAGCTTCCGGTCAGAGGACCTTGCTCCATTTTCTCCATGATACCCTTGAGGATGGCGGGCATGAAGCGGGCGTCGATAGAGCCGCCGACGATGCAGTTGTTGAAAACCAGCTTGCCGCCCCACTCGAGGGGATACTCTTGGGTGTCGCGTATGGGGTATTTGGTCTGGTTGGGCATGCCGTCGTAGTAGGGTTCGATAAGCATGTGGACTTCGCCGAACTGGCCGCTGCCGCCCGACTGTTTCTTGTGGCGATACATGGCCTCGGCGCTCTTGGTGATGGTTTCGCGGTAGGGGATGTTGGGGGCAGTGAAGTTGACGCCGAGCTTGTACTGGTTTTCGAAGTACCACTTGACGGTGTTGAGGTGCAGCTCACCCTGGCATCCGAGGATGACCTGGCGCAGCTCGCGGCTGTTCTCCAGCGTGAGGCTGCGGTCGTAGGTCACGAGGTCCTTCAGAGCGGCGCCGACCTTCTCGTCGTCGTTGCTGTTGGCGGCCTTCACAGCCACGGTATAGATCGGGGTGGGGAAGACGATTTCCTCGACGGCGTCGTCGGTGTTCTTGGGGGTGGTGAGGGTATGGTTGATTTTCACATCTTTCAGTTTGATGGTGCAGACGATGTCGCCGGCGCAGGCTTTCTCCACCCTCTGGCGGTCCTTGCCGCTGCACACCAGCACCTGGCTGACGCGTTCCTTGCTTTGGTTGCAGGCGTTGATGACATCCTGGCTTTCGGCGAGTTCGCCGTCGTAGAGGCGCAGGTAGGTGATCTCGCCCAGGTTCTTGTCCTTGGCGCTCTTGAAAGCGAAGGCCACGGTGGGGTTTGCCACGTCGTTCTTCAGTTCTTTGCCGCCTTTTGTTTTCTTGGTCTCGGCCACCTCGTTGGGTGCGGGGACGTTCTGGCAGATGAAGTCCATGAGGCGCGACACGCCGAAATTCTCTTTGGCACTGGTGCAGAGTATGGGGAACAGGTCGCGTTTGTCGATGGCGAGTTTGAGGGCTTTGGTGAGCTCCTCGGCGGTGAGGTCTCCGTTTTCGAAATATTTCTCCATGAGGGCGTCGTCGGCTGCTGCGGCCTCCTCAACGAGGGCCATGCGCATCTCTTCGGCACGGTCGGCATAGTCGGCGGGGATGTCGGCCTCGGTCATTTTGCCGTCGGTGAAGGTGAGCATCTTGTTGGCGACGATGTCGATGACTTGGTTGAAGCCCAGGCCGGCGTTGGTGGGGAACTGGAGGACGGTGCATTTGGCGCCGAAGTAGTCTTTGAGTTGGTTCACCGTCTCGTCGAAGTTGGCTTTCTCGGCGTCCAGGTGGTTCACCACGAAGAGCATGGGTGTGCCGAGCTTGGAGGCGTAGCGGTTGGCGATTTCGGTGCCTACCTCAACGCCGCTTTGAGCGTTCACCACCACCACGGCGGCTTCCACCACGTTCAGGGCACTGTCCAGCTCGCCTTGATAGTCAGCAAAGCCAGGGACATCCAGGATGTTGATTTTCTTTCCACCACATTCGGTGTACATGGTAGTGGTCTCTACGCTGTATTTGCGGTCGAGTTCTATGTCGCGATAGTCGCTGATGGTGTTCTTGCCGTCGACGGTTCCGCGGCGGTTGATGAGGCCGCCATTGAAAGCCATTGCTTCGGCCATGGTTGTCTTTCCCGATTTGGCACCACCCACCAGGGCGATGTTACGAATGTCGGAGGTCTGATAAATCTTCATGGTTTTTACTATATTTTTTTATTATTTATTTTATTCAGATGTATTTATAATTCAATTTGTTCGAGGTATTTTTCACGCTTCGGACAACGCACTTAGTGAAACGCAAAGATACAAAAAAAATCATATTCGCACGAAAAAATATTCTTTTCGGCTTTTGAGATTTGTTAATATGCTGGAATATATGTCGTGTTATTGGGTGGTGGCAAAGCTGGAAGCTTCGCCTCCTACAGGAAACCGAATATCAATAAAAAATATTATCTTTGCAGTTTGTTAATATCGGTTATGATGCTCATTAATCTGGCTGGTTATAAATGTGTTCGCTTTATTTCGACTTTGCTTACGAAGCCGCAGCTGACTTCATTTCCACTCCTTATACTTTTTTTTGCCGTTTTTTTTACGGTGCCAGGCACCCTTTTCGCACAGAAAAATTTTGATTTTCTGAATGCGCCATCCACTATGCGCCACACGAAGTCGGGAACCCCTATCGTAGAGCCTTCCTTGACGCCGCCGGCCGTCGTGCCGACCCCTATTGGCGAGATGCGAGGGCTGAAGCTGGCACGCCAAGCCACATCCCAGTCGCCGTCAGTGGTGCCATTACATGCTTCAGGAGATTCTTTTTCCGACCCTTTCGCGCTGACGGAAGAGCCTATGGTATATGTGGTTGTCGCCCCACGCCAATATGCACGGACGTTGCTCCCGCTGCTCTCGTGGAAGCGGCAAATGGGTTTCTTGGTGGAGGAAATATTCTTCGACAGCGCTTGTGCCGACTGCTTGAAGTCACGCCTGCAACGTCGTTACGATTTCGCTACGCCTACCGTTCCGGCGCCCCTCTTCATCCTCCTGGTGGGCGACCACGAGCAACTGCCGCAGTTTCCGGCCCGGCACAACATCCCGAGCCTCACGCCGCACCATACCGACCTCTATTATGCGGAGTTCACCGACGACTATTTCCCCGATGCCATCCTCGGTAGGTTCTCGGTTGGCGACACCTCGCAACTTGAGGCTGTAATAGCGAAGACGATTTTGTATGAAAAAGGGATGCTGCTCGACAGCGCTATCCTCCACAGAAGTCTTCTCGTGGCCGGCCGCGGAATAATACCTCCGGCTCCGGCTGCCACCAACGGGCAGGTCAACTATGTCAGCGAGCTCCTTTCTGTGGCCGACACATGCCACGACGTCCGTTGTTTCTACAACCCGTCATCCGCCGATTCGCTCCGCGCTATCGAGCGGGTCTTGCATGACGGGGTGGCCATGGTGAGCTATACCGCTCACTGCAACGCCGCGGGCTGGCGCTCGCCGTACCTCACATCGGCAGTGATAGACACCACCGCCTTTCCGGCCACTCCATTCCTTAGCGTGAATAACTGCTGTCGCGTCAACGAGATAGTTGGTGACTGCTTTGGCGAACACCTGCTCCGCACGGCGCCGGGAGGTGCCATCGGCGTTATCGGCGCCAGCAACGAGACCCTCTGGGAAGAGGATTATTATTGGAGCGTGGGTTTCAGCAATGGTGTCAGCCTCAATCCGACGTGGTCGACTTCCGGACTTGGGGCTTTCGACCGCCTCCTCCATGCCCACGGCGAAGCGCGCCCATTGCACGCCCCCACCCAGGGGCAGATGGTGGCGGCCGGGAATTGGGCTGTCACGGCCAGTGGCTCGCGCTACGACGCCTTCTATTGGGAGGTCTATTCGTTGCTCGGCGACCCGGCGCTCATGCCATTCATCGGGGCCGTGCGTGGGGCAAGCCACGAGCCGCCGCACATTGTGGCGGGCGACACGGCGACGACTATCACAGCCACCCCTTACGCCCGCATCGCACTGACCCATGGCGACACCCTGCTTGCCGTCGGCACTGCCGATAGCACGGGACTGGCGCAGCTGGAGGCTTGGCGTCCGCTGTGCGACACACTCCTCCTCACGCTGTCGGGCCAGGGCCTCGTCCCTGCCCAGACAGTCGTCGCACCGTTGCATGCAGACTACCCTCGTGTGGTGGTCTCCGCTATCGGCCTCACTTCGCTTGACGGTGTACCACGCACCTTCCTCGCCGCCGGCGACACGGCGAAGCTTCTCGTCGCCCTCCGCAATGTAGGCAACGTCATGTCTGCCGGCAGCCAGCTGCATCTGGCGCTCTCGTCGGCTCACGCTTTCTTGTCCGATAACCTGCTGACTGTCGATACCTTGGCCGCCGGGGAATGGAGCACATGCACCGTGACCCTCGCTGCCAACGAAGAAGGCCAGATGCTTCTCTACACAGCGGTGACCGACGACACCAGCCTCTGGCATTTCTCGTTTCCCATCGATGTCAGAGCGCCTCACCCCTCCTTTGCTGCCGTAGAGCTTCTCGACAACGGCATCCCCGCCAATGTGGCGTTTCACGACAGCAGCTATGTCCTTCGCGTGAAACTCTACAACGCGGGATTTGTTGATGCCAACGACCTACGTCTCACGCTTCTTGAAACCGATTCCACAACCCCGATAGCCTCGTTGCCTGAGCACGACAGCACCACGGTATGCTTCCCCCTGCTGACGCCGCACGACGCCGACACACTTCGCCTCTCGCTCCTCCTCGTCGGCAATGCCGACACCCTGTCCACTTCCCTTGTCGTCCCATGCCGATCCCGTCAACCCATTGCCATCCAAACTGCTCCCGGTAGCCGCGACATCGCCATCGTGCCTAACCCGACAGGAGACTCGTTCTTCATCGACGGTTTGGAACATAAGGCCATGATGGAGATTTTCGATATGCGAGGCCGCATCCAGATTCGACAGCCGGTGGCATCGGCACAGAAGGTCGATGTCAGCCACCTCCCGCAGGGTGTATATGTAGTGAAAATGAGCCCCATGGGCCAAGAAAATCCTTTAATACTCCGATTGATAGTAACGCGATGAATACCGACAGTCTACACATCAGCTACCCCTACCGACTGCCCGACAGTATGGTCGACACAGCCGCCAAAGCCCCCGACACGGCCAATTACCTTATGATGTGCAACGACACTGTCTTCGCCCCTTTCACGCCCCCTTGCGTCAGGAAAAGCCTCTTTGTCGTCGAGCGCCAAAGTTCGCCTGTCCCTACGGCATCCTTGCGGAATCCGACACCTGGCAGCGACTGGATTTTCGGTGTCATCGTCATCCTCTTAGTGTTGATGAGTGTCATCCTCAATAGGGCGAAAATCAAATTTAAGGACTTGGCTGTCTCGCCGTTCGATTACCGTACCCTGGAGCGAGTGCTGCGCGAATATAATATCAAACCGTTCAATCTATATCCGCTTACAATCATTGTATTGGCAGGCATGGCCATTTCGTTGCTCAAAATTTCCGGCGAGTTTCTCCACCTCGACTTTCAGGTCAGCGACCTCCAGCTCTTCCTTATGGCTTTTGCGTCGCTCATCGTCATTTTTTTCCTCAAGATTGGTTTCGTCAAGATGCTGGGTGTTGTCTTTGGCAATGACGACGCTGCTTATATGTATATTGTCAATATCTTGATGTTTAATTCGTTGCTTGCCATTTTTTCAACCCCTATGCTGCTGCCGCTCTTTTTTTCTGTCAACACAGGCAGATTGTTTTTGATAATATATTTATGTTTTATTTCTATAGTATTTATTATTAGGACGTTACGTGGGTTTCAACTTATTTTAACAAACCCCAGTGGTTCCCATTTGTATCTTTTTTACTATCTTTGCATCCTCGAAATTGCTCCAATTTTATTGGCTGTGAAGTTTATAAATATTTAGAAATAAGGCAAGAATACATTTCGAGCATTAAACATGAAAATCAAGAAAATTCTTATTTCCCAACCCGAGCCCGTCGATCTTGACAAATCACCCTACAAACGTCTCATCACCGATTTTAAGGTCGACATCACGTTCTATAAATTTTTCGAGGTGGTAGGCATTTCGGCCACAGAGTTTCGGAAAACGCGTATCCATCTCACAGAGTATACAGCTGTCATCTTCAACAGCAAAAATTCTGTCGACCATTTCTTCCGTATGGCTAAGGAGCTTCGGGAGGTTATTCCCGAGACCATGAAGTATTTCTGCTCGTCGGAAGCCATTGCTTTCTATCTGCAGAACTATATACAATATAGGAAGAGGAAAATCTTCTTTGGCAACCAATTCTTCGCCGACCTCATCGACGTGATGAGCAAGCATCGCGACGAGAAATTCCTCTTCCCCTGCTCCGACGAGAAGCAGACCGAATACACCAAGCTACTCGACAAGGCCAAGTTCAAATACACCAAAGCCCCCATGTACCGGAGCGTGCCGCGCGACCTTAAGCAGTTCAATCTCGACGACTTCGATATGGTGGCTCTTTTCTCGCCAATAGGAGTGCGTTCGCTCCTGCTCAACTTCCCCGATATCAAGGACAAGAATATCCTCATTGCTGCATTTGGCACATCGACGCACACCGCTTTGAACCAGGCTGGCATCAAGATAGCCATTGCCGCCCCCACCAAGAACTCGCCGTCGATGGCCATGGCTATAGAGAACCACCTGATGGGCAAGCAGCAGGATGCAGTCCTTGTGGTAAAGCCCTCGGCCCTCAAGAACTCCAAGACGGCGCATGCCGGCAAGGCCACAGTGGCCAAGAAAACCAAGTCGGTGTTTGCCAGCAAGTCGAAATACAAGCAGCTGATGGAGGAGAAGAAGGCCAAGGCCGCCGCGAAGCGTGCCGAGCGCGCCGCCGAGCGTGCACGCAAAGAGGCTGAGAGCTAAACAACTAATAAGTCTCCTTTTGGGAACCTATACATTCCATAAGACAGAACGACTCTGCAACCGCAGTATTATTTCGCGCCTCTACGAGTCGCCGGGCAAATTTGTGGCCTTCCCACTTAGCGTTTATTGGATGCTTGTCCCCAATGGCGCGATACCATCGCGGATGCAGGTGCTCGTTGTGGCCCCGAAGAGGCGTCTGCACCACGCCGTGGACCGCAACCGCACCAAACGTCTGATGCGCGAATGCTGGCGCCACTGCAAAGAGCCTCTCATTTCCCTTCTCCGTCAACACGATAAAAGTATGGTTGTTGGCATCAGCTATATCCACAACAGGCCTCCCGACTTCCATAAGCTCACCAAATCTTTCGACACTGTTGTAAAAAAAATCTCCTCTTCCTGTCAGTAGAAGGCAAGGAACGAGGCCTTTCCTTTTTGCCTGGGTGGTGCCTCCGCGCAGCTTCAACACGCACACATACAACGTTCAGCATCATGCTTAAGACCCTCCTCTCCAAGGCCCTCCTGTTGCTGATAAAATTCTACCAGCAATGCATATCGCCCTTCACCCCTGCGGCATGCCGCTACACGCCCACCTGCTCGCAGTATGCCAAGGAGGCCATCATCAAGTATGGTCCTTTCAAGGGGTGCTGGCTGGCTTTCAAACGCATCCTTCGCTGCAACCCCTTCGGAGGTTCGGGCTACGACCCCGTGCCATGACCCCTGCTGCATTTGCAAAACAATACGACGGATTTATGATTTTTTACGCCGATAATAAAGCATTAATAACGCTGCATAGGACGGAATTAATTATTTTTATACTTTAGATTTGTTTTCTGTTGTTGCTTGATTTTCAATTTGTGGGTGATGTTCGTTCTTCTCAAGGGCTTATTATTTGCAGTTTTTATTTTTCGTTTATTATTTTTTATGTATTTTTGCATTCAAAACCATTAAATCTAATCAACCATGAAAAAATTCAAATTTTTTGCAATCGCCCTTTCAGCGTTGTTCACCCTTGGGCTGACCAGCTGCAACAAGGACTATGACGAGGACATCGCCGGGAAGTATGTTGAAATCACCCTTTCGGATGGAGAGTCTATCACCATCTGTGACAGTACCTGCACTAATCCGCTGGATACCACAGGTATAGCAGGCTATCCGCTGTATTTCACCGTAACGTTGAAGGATGGCAACCTCGTGGTCAAGGGACTTCAGCATGTCACCTGCCAAAAACCCAACTTGCCATCGAATCCCCAACCGACATCAGCGTATATTAAAAGCATGGGCAAGGTAAAAGGCCTCATAAAAATAGAGGATAGGCCTGATGCTACCGACACATTGGTTTCCGCCGAGGCAGAGCACGGATACGTGGTAAAGGCTTTTGGCACCTCTAAGTTCACCGAAGCCTACGGTCAGAACTTCGGCATCTGCGACCCCGACGACCTCTATATGCGCATTTGGCTGAAAGAGGAGGATGGCAACGGCTATGTGGTGCGTTACCAGACCCGCTATTAATAGTGGCTTAACGCATGTCTTAAGAACTTCTGGGGGAAACCGCACACTGTTTCCCCCATTATTTATTATTCAAACAACACTTAGGAGGCGAAGCTTCCCAGCTTCGCCAAACCGTTTCCCCCATTATTTATTATTCAAACAACACTTAATCAGTAATTACAATGAAAAAAATAACCTTATGCCTTGCGGCTGCTGCCGCCCTCCTTTTCGCCTCGTGCGGGAGCGACGAGGAACTGAACACTGCCAACCAGCGTGCCGACTCGCTACAGACTGTCGTGGACCAGAAAGACGAGGAGATAGCATCGCTTTTCGAGGTACTCAGCGATATCGAGACCAACCTCACCGAAATATCATCGCGCTACAGCAAGGTGAACACCCTGCGTCAGCAAAACCCCGAGCGGAACCAGAAAGTCAAAGGTGAAATCACCGACGAGCTGGCAGTCATCGACAACATGATGGCGCAGAATAAGCAGAAGATAGCCCAACTGAATTCGAAAATCAAATCTTTGGGTGCCGAGAACGAGAAGCTTCAGAACTTCATCGAGACCCTCAACGCCCGCATGACAGAGCAGGAGAACCAGATTAACAGTCTGATGAACGAGCTTACCATCAGTAAGGCCACCATCAGCAAGCTCTCGGCCAATGTCAGCGACCTTACCCGTTCCAACAAAGAAAAGGATGAAGAAATCGCCCGCCAGAACGATGAGATGGCCTATCTTGCCGACAACTCGCACAGAGCCTACTATGTGGTTGGTACCTACAACGACCTGAAAGAGAAGGGTATCGTTAGCAAAGAAGGCGGCCTGCTCTTCAAATCGCAGAAAGCCACCAACAGCGTCAACCTGAGCAAGTTCAATCTTATCGACCGCAACAAGGTGACCACCATCGAGGTCAACCTCCGTAAGGCTAAACTCATCTCAGACCATCCTAAGGGTTCCTATGAGTTCGTGATGGACGACACCGACAAGAAAGTTGTCAAGCAACTTGTCATCAAGGATGTCGCCAGCTTCTGGTCGAAAACCGACTTCCTGATCATCTCCACCAAATAAAAGAGTGGAAGACAGGACTTCGCAGCCCAATCACAATTACCGTAAAGAAAAAAGGCCGTATTCTCTGTTGGGATACGGCCTTTTAGCTTTATTTGCTTTCTTTCATGTATTCCTCGAGGAGGCGTTGGACGTATTTGCCGAAGACGTCGAACTCGATGTTGACCTGTGTGCCTACCTTGAAGTTGTGGAAGTTGGTGACCTGGTAGGTGTAGGGGATGATGGCTACGCTGAAGTGTCCTTTCTCCGAGTCTACCACGGTGAGGCTGACACCGTTGATGGCGATGGAGCCTTTTGGCACTGTGATGCTTGGTGCTGTGGCGGGGTCGTAGTCGAAGTAGAAGCGCCAGCTGCCGTGCTCGTCCACCACCTTGGTGCAGCGTGCCGTGAGGTCGACGTGGCCCTGCACGATATGGCCGTCGAAACGGCCGTCCATGCGCATAGAGCGTTCCACGTTGACTTCGGTGCCCACGGTCCATGAGCCCAGGTTGGTCTTCAGCATGGTCTCGTCCATGGCGGTCACCACATACTGCTTCTTTTCCTTGTCCACCCTCACCACGGTGAGGCAGCATCCGTCGTGCGCCATGCTTTGGTCAATGGCCAGCTCGTCGCCGAAGGGTACCTCAAGGGTGAAATGGTAGTTGGTATTCTCTTTTTCAATCTTAACGACCTTGGCCGTTGTCTCGATGATTCCGGTAAACATAGATTATTTCTTTTTATTGATAACGGTTTCCATTGAACTGTTTGATGGGGTTGATGGGGTTGATGGGGTTGATGGGGTTAATGGGGTTAATGGGGTTGATGGGGTTAATGGGGTTGGTGGGGTTAATGGGGTTGATGGGTTTGGTGGGGTTAATGGGAGTTCCATTTTTATTGGGGGAGGAGGAGTTGTTGCTGAGCATAGACGTTATTTCAGGAAATCCTCGTAGTATTGGAACATCTTCTGGTAGAGGTGGAGGCGTTCGCGGCCCAGGACGTTGTGCTCGTGGTGGGGATAGGCGAAATAGTCTACCTGCTTGTAGTTGTTGATGCAGCGTTCGATGAATTCGGTGCTATGCTGCGGTACTACGGTGTTGTCCTCGGCGCCCTGGATGACGAGGAGGCGTCCCTGCAGGTTTTGTGCTTTGCCGAGCAGGCTGACGCGTTCATAGCCCTCGGGGTTTTCCTGTGGGGTGTCCATATAGCGCTCGCCATACATGATTTCATACCATTTCCAGTCGATGACGGGGCCGCCGGCGCAGCCCACCTTGAAGACCTCGGGGTGAGCGAGTTTCATAGTGATGGTCATAAAACCTCCGAAGCTCCAGCCCTCTACGCCCATGCGGTCGGCGTCGACGTAGGGGAGGCTCTTGAGGAATTTCACGCCTTCCATCTGGTCGGCCATTTCGACCTCGCCGAGGTGACGGTGGGTGCAGCTCTCGAAGGCGAAGCCGCGGTTGTCGGTGCCGCGGTTGTCGAGGGTGAAGACCACGTAGCCCTGCTGGGCGAGGAAGAGGAAATAGAGGTTGCCGCCGGCGAGCCAGTTGTCGGTGACGAGCTGGGAATGAGGGCCGCCATAGACGTAGACGAGGGTGGGGTACTTCTTGCCGGGCTGCATATTCGGGGGCGTGATGAGGCGGTAGTAGAGGTCGGTGGAGCCATCGGCGGCTTTCAGCTGTCCCAGGCTGATGGAGGGCATGGCATAGTCTTTCATGGGGTTCTCGGCCTCGTAGAGGGTGTGGATGGCTTTGAGTTTCTTGGCGTCGAAGAGCTCGGCCTTGCCGGGGATGTCGGAGGAGCTCCAGATGTCAACATATCGCGAGCAGGCGTCGTTGAGCACTATGGTGTGTGTGCCGCGGTGAGTGCCGTCGGCGCTGGTAAGGTTGTCCATCTTGCCGCTCTTGAGGTTCACGCGGTAGGCGGCGCGCCCGGCGAGGTTGTCTTTGTTGGCATAGACGAAGATATTCTCGCCTTTCTTGTCGAACTGTATGAATTCCTCGACTTCATAATCGCCCTGTGTCACCTGCTTTGCCAGGGTGCCGTCCAGGTTGTAGAGGTAGAGGTGCTTGAAGCCGTCGCGCATGGAGAACCATAGGAATTGGTCGCCATTGGGAGAGAAATACATAGGTTCGCAGGGTTCCACGTAACGCTCGTTCTGTTCTTCGAAAAGCACCTTGATGAAGGCCCCGGAGACGGCGTCGTATTGCTCGAACCACATGTGGTTCTGCTCGCGGTTGATTTTGGCTAAGAAGATGTATTTCTCGTCGGGGCTCCAGGCGATGTTGGTGAGGTACATCTCGCGTTCGTGCACCGTGGTGTCGCGGCAGGTGTTGAGGTATACGAGCCGTTTGGCTGCCACGTCCCACACGCCTATGGTGACTTCATGGCTTTTCATGCCGGCCATGGGGTACTTGATGGGCATGGGCTCGGCCTCGCGGGCTTTGGTGTTCACCAAGGGGTAGTCGACCACCATGCTTTGGTCCATGCGGTAGAAAGCCAGACGCGTTTCGTTGGGCGACCAGAAGAGGCCGCCGTTGATGCCGAACTCGTTGCGGTGGACGCTCTCGCCCAACACGATGTTGTAGCCGTCGCCGCGTTCCACCAGGGTGCCGTCGACGTAGAGGTCGTCCTCTTTTTTCTCCACGCGTTCTTTCTTTTTGTCCTGGCCGTCGCGGCCCAGCAGGCGCATAGCCTCATCGTTGGTAAGCATGGTCTCGTTCTTGCCGTCGAAGAGGAAGAAGTCGGAGCCTTTCATGTAGATGAGCTTGTCGCTGTTTGGCACGAAAGTGAAGCCCCGCATGGGGCGTTGCGGATAGAGGGTGCGGTCCATGAGCTGGTCCCACTGCAGCAGTTTGTTTTGTGCTAAGGCGGTGCCGACGGAGAGCAGCACGGCCAACATTATCATTATTTTTTTCATTTATGGGGTTGATGGGTTTGATGGGTTTGATGGGGTTAATGGGTTTGATGGGGTTAATGGGGTTAATGGGTTTGATGGGTTTGATGGGGTTAATGGGTTTGATGGGGTTGATGGGGTTGATGGGTTTGATGGGTTTGATGGGGTTGATGGGGTTAATGGGGTTGATGGGGTTGATGGGGAAACGTTACTATCTACGGTGAGCTGGAAAGAGGTGGGGAGGTCAGTAGTTGCGCCAGTTGCGGAACTTGAGGTTGAAGACGCCGAAGAAGGCCTCTTTGAATATTTTCATGCTCATTTTGCTGGTGCCCAGCACGCGGTCGGTGAAGATGATAGGCACTTCGTAGATTTTGAAGCCCAGGCGTGTGGCGGTGTATTTCATCTCGATTTGGAAGGCGTAGCCAACGAATTTCACCTTGTTGAACTTCATTTTCTCGAGCACGCGGCGGCTCCAGCATACGAAGCCTGCCGTGGAGTCGCACACCTTCATGCCCGTAACGATGCGTACATACTTCGAGGCATAGTAGCTCATCATGAGGCGTCCCATGGGCCAGTTGACCACGCTGATTTTGCCGTCAACGTAGCGGCTGCCCACCACGACATCGCCTTTGCCGGAGGCGCAAGCCTCGTAGAGGCGCGGCAGGTCGTCGGGGTTGTGGCTGAAGTCGGCATCCATCTCTATCATATAGTCGTATCCGTGCTCGTTGCCCCAGCGCATACCGGCGAGGTAGGCGGTGCCGAGGCCGAGTTTGCCCTTGCGCTCGAGGATGTGGAGGCGGTTGGGGAACTCCAGCATAAGGCGTTTCACGATGTCGGCGGTGCCGTCGGGTGAGTTGTCCTCAACAATGAGCATGTCGAACTCTTTCTCGAGCGAGAAGACCTTGCGGATGATGTTCTCGATGTTCTCTTTCTCGTTGTAGGTGGGGGTTATAACTAATGTGTCTGACATGGTATCTATGTATGTTGAATAATTTAATTGTTTAATTGTTGTTAATTGTTGGCTGTTAATCGTTCGTTGTTGAATTGTTGAATTGTTCGTTATTGTTGTATAACTCTGTTTTTTTAGTGTGTTTGCTGCGGTAGAGGGCCACGGCGAAGAAGCCGAGGGTGACGCCCATAGAGTTGGCCAACAGATCGTTGATGTCGAAGCCACGGTAGGGGAGGAGGTACTGTACCGATTCGGTGGTAAGGCCTACGATGATGCCGGCGAGCCACAGCAGCCAGCCTTTACGATGCTGGAAGAGGCTGAAATCCATAAGGAAGAAGGTGATGGGCAGATAGACTGAAGCATGGTACAGATGGTCGGCGCGGATGCCCAGCACGAAGTTGTTCATCGGGATGCCGAGTTTGCCTACAGGAGCCCACATCAAAAGCAAGAGTAGGACGAAGTAGACCCAACGCAGCCAGCTTCTGTTCTGTCGGCCAAACCATTTGAAGGGGATGTTGCGGAGAGTACGGCGGCGTGAAGCCCTTCGGGAGCGTCTGCGGAACAGCGGCGAGGAGCATTCCTCGTGGGTTCCGTTGCTGTGAATCACGCCCGTCAGGCGAGCCAGCACGGCATCGCGACGCACGTGCTCCTCGCCGCGGCAGTTGTCGCCGCGGAAAGTGCACTCGTCGCCTCTCACCCTCATCAGGCGGTGCACCACGCAATGGCCTCCGTAAAGGAAGAGGTACACCTCGCCACGCCTCAGCTCTTGGCTTAGTGGCGCAAGCTCTATGGTGTCGCCATTGCCGTCGAGGGTGGGCAGCATGCTGTTGCCCCCGAAGGCTATCGTGACGGTATGGCCCTCGCCAAGACGCTGACGCATCTCCTCCACAATGAAACTGTTGGCGCTGTTCGGTAATATAAGCCTTTTGTTGTTCATTCTTGGTTTTATAGTATTGAAAATGGCTGGTATGTGGGTTGCTTCGCCCGCTAACACCTCTCTCTCTATCCGAATATCGTTTTGCAACTCAGGTGCGCGGCGTCGGCATCTGGCAGGCACTCGAGGTGGAAGAAAGGTGCCGATTTGAGCACGTCGGAGAGAATGCCAATCAGTGTGTCGGCGAACCATTCGTCCTGCATCAGAGCCGGAGGCAGCGAAGGCTGCAAGGCCGAGAAGCCCTCGGGGACAGACAGTTGGCGTATGGCGTTGTGAGGGGCCTGCGACAGGCGCACCACGGCGGCCAGGGGGAAGCAGCGGTTGATATAGCATGGAGCCTTGCCACTCCAGGGGCTGCCATAGATGATGGTCTGGCTGGCCGTGGGGTTAGAGGTGTCGCTGCCTATTGCTAATGCCGGGCTGTCGTCGTTCAGCAGACGTGAGCCTTGGATGTTCTTCAACCACAGTCGGGTATGGGTGCTCTTGCCGGTGCCTGATTCGCCCAGGAAAAGGACAGCGGCACCGCGGTAGACAATCACCGAGCTGTGTACGAAAGTGGTCCTCAGGCGGGCCATGAGCATGCTGCAGGCAAACCAGAGAGCGAAGCGCAGGGCGGAAAAATCGTTGCATGACGACAGATAAGCCTTTTGGCCGCCCCGTTGATAGTGCAGGGTGACCAATCGACGGCTTTTGTCGCTATTCCACATCTCGAACTGATAGGTGTCGCCTTTCACGCTGAAGAGGCAGAGGCTCTCAGTTTCTTTGAAGACCGTTTGGCTCAGCAGCGAACCGTCGTCAAAGCGAGGCAACTGAACGTCGAGTTCAATGCTTAGAGCAGGTTCTGCAATGGTCTCTAAGGCGAAGGGGTGCAGCCCTTCATAGTCGAGCAGCATCTGTAGCGACGCGCTTCCGTGCAGACCAAACGTCAGATTACCAATTTTATAGAATGCGGTGGCAGCCATTAGGCGATGATGTTGTTGTTTTTTAGGGTTTCAATCCATTGTTTGGCATCCTTTATTGCTGTGGTGTCGTCAACATCGTAGGTGTCGGTAAGAAGTTTTGCCACGTCGTCAAGCTCAAAGTCACGTCCTTTCAGGTTGTCCCAAAGGAACAGCGAGGTCTTGTTCAGGGCGATGACGGTGGTCATGTCGCCCGGATTTTTTCCCTGCAGCATCACGATATTTTCGCCTGCCACCTCACGCACTTTATATTTCTCTATTATTTTCATTATAATAAGAAGTTAATCTCGGTTATTTCTTGTTTAGAATATCTATATATAGCATGTTGCCATGCAACCACGCCTCGTGCCTTTCAGCCAGGCCCTTCAAAAGGCTATACCCACACGGTAGCCGGCGGTGAAGGCCAGGAAGCCGTCGCGAGGGAAGAGCATGAAGCTGTGGAAATAGTTGTTCTTGTTGCCGGAGCCCCATGAGGGGCCGAGCCCGGCATACACATCAAGCACAAACCAGCCTAACAATAGCTGATAGCCGCATTCGGCAAGCAGAGCCACCTGTTTGGTCAGGTGCCTTGTGGTAGGCTCATCGCCAGTCCGTTGAGCGGTATGGTCGTATTTGAATGCCGC
This sequence comes from Bacteroidales bacterium, assembly GCA_017446745.1. Classification (GTDB taxonomy): domain Bacteria; phylum Bacteroidota; class Bacteroidia; order Bacteroidales; family P3; genus Colimorpha. The sequence goes on along the minus strand of JAFSQF010000012.1, from coordinate 12,588 downwards.
CGCCACCAATTCGGGTTTGACATAGAAGCCGCCGAGCCAGCTTGCTGAGGAGCGTTGAGGCAATAGCCGCCATTTATAGGCCAGTTTCAGCAGGGCGCCGGTGGGGTTGCTGCGGTTCATCCAGTCCCATCCCATTCCTACCACCCCCACGGTTGCCTCGGCGCTGTTGAGGGGGTTGAAAGCATGCTCATAGGTCAGGCGCGTCGAGCCGCTACCCAAAGAAAGCATCGTCACCTTGAAATTATTCTTTTTCACTATGTCGTCAATGCTGTTTTGAGCCATTGTTATCGAGGATAAAATAATGGCAAAAAAGCAGAGTGCAGAGTGTATTTTTCTGATATTAAACAACATGAACGACGGTGTTTTTTTTTTTTATTTTTACAAAAATACATTTTTTTTTTCATTCCCTAAAATAATTGTAATTTTGCAAAAAATAGAGGGTCATCAGTACGAAATCATGCTAAAGATTCTCAAACAATTACGCAACAATACATTCAGGCAAACATGAAATACAACCTCCGCGGAGTTTCCGCTGCAAAAGAAGACGTACACAACGCAATAAAAAATATCGACAAGGGTTTATATCCTAAGGCATTTTGCAAGATTATTCCCGACATATTGGGAGGCGACCCCGAGTGGTGCAACATAATGCACGCCGACGGGGCTGGCACCAAGTCGTCGTTGGCATATCTGTATTGGCGCGAAACGGGCGACCTCAGCGTATGGAAAGGTGTGGCCATAGATGCCGTGGTGATGAACCTTGACGACCTGCTTTGCGTAGGTGCCACCGACAATATATTGCTCAGCAGTACTATAGGGCGCAACAAACGCCTTGTGCCTGGCGAGGTGATCAGTGCCATCATCAATGGTACGGAGGAGTTCCTGCAGCAGATGCGAGAGCTTGGTATAGGCATCACCCTCACGGGAGGAGAGACGGCTGACGTGGGCGACCTGGTGCGTACCGTCATCGTCGACAGTACCGTCACGGCGCGGATGCGGCGTGCCGATGTTGTCGACAACGCCAATATCAAGGCCGGCGATGTTGTCGTGGGGCTTGCTTCCTTCGGGAAGGCCTCCTACGAAGAGGCCTACAACGGAGGCATGGGCAGCAATGGTCTGACGTCGGCCCGCCACGATGTCTTCTCCAAATACTATGCTCAGCATTTCCCCGAGAGCTACGACGGCGGCATACCCGCCGAGGTGACCTACTGCGGCACAAAAAGGCTTACGGACCCCACCGAGGTTGCCGGCGTGGATGCCGGCAAGATGGTGCTTTCGCCAACCCGCACCTACGCCCCCGTGATACGCTGCGTCCTTGACCAATATCGCGCAAAAATCGACGGCATGGTGCACTGCAGCGGCGGCGCCCAGACCAAGGTGCTGCATTTTATAGATAATCTGCATGTCGTCAAGGATAACCTTTTCCCCATTCCTCCCCTTTTCAAACTTATCCATGACCAAAGCGGCACCGACTGGCAGGAGATGTACACCGTCTTCAATATGGGACATCGCATGGAAATCTACACCGATGCCGATTCCGCGCAGGGAATCATCGACATAGCCCGTGGTTTTGATATCGACGCCCGCATCATCGGACGTTGCGAGCCCCACAACGGACGCAAAGTGACAGTGCACTCCGAATATGGTACTTTTGAATACTGATTATTAATTAGATTATGAAAAAAATATTTTTTGCTTTTCTTGCCGCGAGTCTTTTGTTGACTTCCTGCGACAACAACGAGAGCAAGGATGAGTTGCGTCCTGCTCCCGACCCCGACACTCATTATTTCGTCAATCTCACCGACGTCGTGCCCGATGCCATCCTTGAGATACGCTATTTTGGCACCTATAATTTCGTGGGAAGCCGCATCGATGGCTATCTGCAGCCCACGGCACTGATGGTGCGCCAGGCTGCCGACAGCCTTCGTGCCGTCAGCGAAGATCTCAAGGCTCAGGGCTACCGCCTTAAGATCTACGACGCCTACCGTCCGCAACGTGCGGTAGACCACTTCGTGCGTTGGGGCAAGGCCTTGGACGACACAGCAATGAAGCAATATTTCTATCCCAATGTTGATAAGAGCCGTCTTTTCGAACTTGAATACATCATGGAGAAGAGCGGCCATACGCGTGGCTCGACGGTAGACCTCACCCTCTTCGACATGCGCACTGAGAAGGAAGTCGATATGGGCGGCACATTCGACTGGTTCGGTACGGAGAGCCATCCCGACTGTGGTGGCAATCCCGAGACAGGTGAATATAGGCCCAACGATACCATCACCGCTGAGCAGTTCGCCAACCGTATGATTCTTCGCAATGCCATGCTGCGTCATGGTTTCAAGCCGCTCAGTAGCGAATGGTGGCATTTCACCTTGAAAGATGAGCCGTTCCCCGACACCTATTTCGACATTCCCGTCACCGCCCTATAGGAGGTCGGGCTTCCCAGCCTGATGCTCCAAAAAGTGTCGTCTTTTTAGAGGTTAAGTCAAATTCACATTCCCTTTTTCTTGTTCACGAATGTTTCCACCGCATACAAAGGGATATTTTCCATCCAGCCTTGGTCAATGTATGGCTTCATGGAGAACCTGACCCCTTTCAAGCCTGGGTACTTTTCAACATACGTCTTCAAAGACTTAGACCTCACGTTCTCCTCGGACTTTGCCTCAATCGGGATGATGTCGCTCCCGATCTGTACTACAAAATCCACCTCCACCCTCGAATCGTTGCTGCTGAAATAATGGATGGGTATGTCCGTTGTGGCCATCTGCGAGAACACATACTGTTCGGTGAACGCGCCCTTATACTCGGAGAAGATATTGTCGCCGACAAGCACATTTTCCGCAGGGACAAGCATCTGCTGGCCGAGCAATCCGACATCCAGCATAAAAAGTTTGAATATGGAAGGCTCCTCGTAGAACTTCAACGGCATTCTCGGTTGGGTGATTCTGTTCACCTTGTAGGCGAGGCCGGTGTCCATCAGCCATTGGAGTGCAAGTTCAAACTGCGAAGCCCTGCCTCCTGCCAGGATGTCCTTGTACAGGAACTTTTTGTTCTCTTTTGCAAGACTACGCGGTATGCCTTCCCATATCATTTTGATGCGCGGAACCTCCTTGTTGTCGGCATGTTTGGAGAAATCGTCCGCATATCCCTGCAAGATACGCTGGTGTGTTTTGCTTACAGCGGCAGGCCCTGCCCCATCACAGTAGGAAGACACGGCACCAGGCATTCCGCCGACGAAATAGTACTGCCGAAGCAGTTCCACATAATGGGAGTGCAGCGTACATATCAATGGCCAGTCTCCACTCAGAAGAACCTCGGCAGACTGCTCTCCGTCCACAGCCTCTACAAACTCCGAGAAGGTCATGGGGTAGAGCTGGAGGATGTCCACTTTGCCGACAGGAAACGAGACACCTCTGTGCAAGGTGACACCAAGCAGGGAACCGGCAACTGCAATATGATATTCAGGAGCATCCTCGCAGAAGTATTTCAGAGCTGTCAAAGCACGCGGGTATTCCTGAACTTCGTCGATGATGACCAACGTGTCATAAGGTGTGATGTCTACATGGGAGATGGCCGACAACGCCCTGAGGATACGCCCGGTGTCGAAGTCCGCGAACACAGATTCAAGTCCGGAAACCTTCTCGCAACTGATGTACGCCATTTTTTTATATTCCGACCCTCCGAAGGATTGTAGAAGCCACGTTTTCCCCACCTGCCTCGCACCATTCAAAATAAGAGGTTTCCTACTCTTATTTTCTTTCCAATTTAGTAACTCTTTGTATAATAGCCGTTTCATATATATTAATTACATTTTTCTGTACGAATAACGACTGCAAAATTACATTTTTTCTACGATATATTAAAATGGTTTTTACATTTTTTCTACCATTCAATCCAATTCAAACAGAAAGGTGAGAACTGCTACTGGACTGAAATCGTGCGACGCATGCAGACACAGAAACTTGTCACAACAACGGCAATCAACCCGTTTGACGAGGTGGTCGAAAACCGCATCTGCAGCTTGCCCACCAAGGCTGCGTCAGACATCTACGACAAACTCGGCTATCGCCACTACCCATTCCGGTTGTTTTGTGTAATTATTGAATGTTTTTTGCCTCTGTACAACCTTTGATCACGTAATTTCGTTCATTTTTATTTCTCAATTATATGCATAATATATGCTCATTTGCATACTCATCTGCATACTCATTTGCATACTCATTTAGATACTCATTTGCGTACTCATTTACATACTCATTTATATGAGTTGTCTATTAACTACTGGCAAATGTATCATCAATATGGTAGCCGCCGTTTTTGGCCGCCACCTCGTACCTGATGATATTCGCTTTCTTTAATTTTAGCAGATATCTGTCAATGGTTTTTTGGGGAATACCTGTTGCATCGCTCAACCCCAATGATTTTATACCAGGTTTGCCATTGATATTGTCAAGAATTGCAAGCATTTTCATTTTGACATTTGAGGAAAGTCCTTTGCGTAAAGGTCCATGATTTTGTTATTAGTTGTTCAGTACATGTTGCATCTCTTGCTACAACATCAGCAATGCCTTTAGCCGTATCAACTGTCGGTGATATTCCGTCGCGCTGAAATAAAGTGGTGCGTCTTGAAATGACAGGCGCTGCAAAGTCATTCATCGGTAAAGTATCTGTCGTCCTTTATACACAGTTTCCTCATCGTTGAATACGGATATCCCCAATTCTTATCTTGCCAGCAAATTCGCAGAGACCGCTGAACTGGTAGGCGTGGATTTGTTGCAGTGAAATCTTCTTACCTACATCCTTGCCGGTCACAAGGTCGCTCTCAATTATCCAATCTTCCCCTCCCAGTGTCCACCTTTGTCTCCACCGACACGTTGAATCAATCCATCGGCTTTCAGTTGTCGAATTATTTTTTTCACTCCACTTTCGGAAAGTCCCGTTACTTCTTGTAGTTCGCGGATGGTAATAGAGGGATTGCGGCGTATAGACGAAAGGATTTTCTGGTTACTTTTCTGGTTACTTTCTTCCATTTCCAGCAAAGCTTGCTTTAAGCATTGCGTCCGTTATTGTAAATGGAGGGCTATACATTTTCTCAATAGTTATTCGGGAATCAGCAATTTGATAAATTTCTACTCTTCAAACGGATATGTCTCATCACCTCGTTTTGTTCCTTTCTTAGTTTGACTTTCAGAAACTTCCAGTAGTTGCGGTCTTCTCATGGTCATCCTGCAGGTTGACAGCTCCCACGATGTCACGCACCGAAAACCACCACTGATTACACTCCTCGTCCCACACGTCCCGCACCTTGTGGTCTTTGTAAAAGCGGACGGATATTTTACTGATCATATCTTAATTATTAAGTCGAATATTACTGGCAGTCCATGAGTTTTTGTTGTTGCATATCATTAAGGTTTCCAATATTCAGGTAGATAGCGTTGAGCTAATGCGTCTGTGAGTTCCATTAAAGGCCTGGTTATTCCCAGTAGTTGTCCAGCATCACAGAGCAACTCAGTAGGGTTGATCTTAACCAAAGAGTAGAATTTTTCCAAAATACAGTCTTTATTGTCATCCTTATTGTGGGTAATGATATTTCTTGTGGATTCGTATCTTTTTGCTTTTCCTATTTGCTTGTGTAGTTCAGTATCAATATCTGTGTATTTCTTTTGAAGGGCTTCGTCGCTCAAAGGAGCAACAAACTGTTTGAGTGAGTAGAGTAAGGTATTTTCTTTTCTGTCGTTAAATCCATAAAGTTTCTTGAATCCTTCATAATAGGCCAAAAGAATGCGGTAAAGATTGATTTGTTTTTCCATATTGTCGGTACACTCTGCATAGGCTTTTATTGCATAACAGATGCTTAATTCGACAAATTGAATATGACAGCATGATTTGAATAATTCTGTTGCAGTTTTACATTGCTTGAATAATACAACAGCAGAATAATCATACCTTAAATCATTGCAGCATAAGTAGTTTATTCTTTCAGAATGGTTTTTGAACAAAGCATAGTCAGCAATCAGTTGCTTTTCTCCCATTTCTATTTTTTTTAGAATGACATCATAGTCTTGGAATTGAGGAATTATGACACCTTTTATCTCTTTTTTTACAAAGGATAGTCTCGAATCGGCATAGATGACAATCGGATTATCTGTACTAAATTGCTCAATTAGATTATTTAGTTCTGTTAACCATTTAAAGTAAAGATTGGCTCTTGCACGATTAACATCCGAATTGGCCTTTACATAGTGGTCAATAACATTTGTATAATCCAGGTCGAAGTGTTTTGAAATATTTTTGTCACGCTTCAAATCTAAGAACAGGTTAGAATTTTTGCATTTTTCGAAAAAAGAATTACACGCAGCAATTATCTCGTTTCCCAATTTTTTCGTAGTCAAGTAAGAATTCAGTTCTTTTGTCTTAAAATGCTTGTTTTGTCCGTTTTTGTCAAATCCGAAGAAATACGTCACTCCTTCTCCAAAAACAATCTCGCAGAAGCAATAGCACATATTCACTTCCCATTGGGACTTTGCCAGTCGGGCAGCCTTGTCATACGTCAATACTTCAACCTGAGACAGGATCGTGAAAAGATAGATTTCCAATAATGGAATCAGGTAATATTGAGTCTTTTCGAGTTTCCCCTGTTCCTTCAGCTGATACAACAATTCAAGCCAGTCTGCAACTTTCAGCAATGATGCAGTAAAGTCTACATTTGAAGGAGAAAGGCCGTCGCTCATTGGTTGTCGAATTTCAGTTTGGGAAGGGCGGCCACGATGTCAACGGTCTGGATGGAGATGTTGATGACGGAGAGGAGAAGGTCGAGAATGTAGGTGGGGTTGTTGTGTTCGCGGCTCCAGTCGTTGGGATCGTTGACAATGAGGCTAGCGGGGTCTTGTCTGACGGCGTAGCGATCCATTATCCATTCGATGGCGCTCTTGCCATTGACAATATAGTCGTAGGCTTTGGCTGGGATGCCGTCGATGCGAATGTTGCCGTTGTAGAGGATGGTGCTTTTGTCGGTCTTGGAAGGGAACCGCATCTTCTCCACGCGGAAATGGTCGTATTCGGTGTAGTTGTCCGATTTCACGAAGTCCGACACTCGGGGTGTACATTCCTCGCAAGGCGGCACCTGCTCATAGTTCAGATGCAGCTTGGCGAGGGCTTTGCCGGCCTTGTAGAATTCCATAAAGGTGTTCACATCGTCCACAATGGGGATGCGGGGCAGCGACTTCTTGAGGTCGGCGGCGAAGCGAGTGCGGTAGTCGGGCGAATGCAGGATGCCGTAGACGTAGTAGAAGATCATCTCCTTCGAGATACTCTTGGTGTTGTAGCGGCTACGTACCTCTTTCAGAATCCAGTCACTGATGCCGTCGCGACGGACATATTTGTCTTCGTTCCCGATGTCGAACAGCGTCTGCTGGTTGGCAGTCTTCTTCTCTTCGTACCAGTAGAGAGGGAAGCATTGGGTTGTCGCCACAAGATGCAGGTCGGGGATATGGTCGGTGATTAGACAACTGTAATCCTTGCTATCACCGGGGCTTGACATACATATAACCAAATTATTGTGAATTGAAGAAGGAAACATATTGGCTATCGGTCCTACATCATTCAAGACCATTTTGTCAAAGTACAAATTCTGCCTGGAAAATGGTCTGAAAAGTCCTATTGAACAGAATCTTTCATCGAATATATGATATTTTCTTTTAGCTATATCATTTCTATAAGCACGGCTCCAACTAATCTTCGTATCATCGTTATTAATAAAGTCTTCAACTTTAACACTATCACTCACTCTTGAATAAGATTCAAGTTGTTCATTAAAGAAATCATTGCTCCTTTTCATATTTTGGAGAAGTGTTTCTCTTGATGAATTATAGGCCCACGCATCTCGAGACGTCCCGACTCCTCTAGTATAAACAGGCACAAAGAACGTCTGCTTGTTGTCCTTGTGGTCTTTGTCGCCTATGGGAATGAGGGTGTCGAAGAGGCCGTCGCGTTGGTTGATCCAGTCGTAGCGGTCGGTGGGTTCGATGATGGTCCAGTCAATATTGCGAATGGAGCGGAAATCGCGTACCATCTGGAGTTTCTGTTCACGAGTCAGGTAGTCGCCGATGTCGTGGTAGCGGATGACGGCTTTGCCTTGTCGTTTGGTGTTTTTGATAAGGAATGTGATAGCGATAGGTGTACGTGAACCAGAACCGAAAATTTTTCCTCCCTCTTTGCGTGACAATTCACCTGATGTTCGTTGATTCCCTCGAAGATTCAGCACATAGACCGATGTGAATTCATCCTGTAGGCAACGGCGCATACCGTCCTGGGCATTGCCGTCAATCCAGGCACCGTTGCTGATAAAGGCCACTATGCCGCCTTCCGGTTCTTGCGCTATGCGGTCGCTTGCCCAACGGAAGGCTTTGATATAGCTGTCGTAGAGCGAGTTCTTGTTTTGGGCTTTTGCGAAATGGGTGTAAGTGTCTGCAATACGTTTGTCCAGCAAGGGGTATTTGAGGTTCTGCGCGTTGTCGTTGGCCGACTTCTGGCCCACGGAATAAGGCGGGTTGCCGATGATGACGCGTATGGGCGAGTGCAGCTGTCGCTGCAGCTGGTCGGAGTTCTCGGGGAAGAGTTTGGAGTAGGTACTCTGCTCTGTCTGTTCGCTGAGGCGGAAGGTGTCGGTGAGGCAGATACCGTCGAAGTTCTCGTAGTAGTCGGGGTGCATCAGCTCGTGAAATACCGACTCGATGTTGACGTCGGCAATATAATAGGCCAGCAGGACAATCTCGTTGCAATGTATCTCGCTGCGGAACTTGCGAAGCATATCCTCTTTGCGTATAAGGCCGCTCTGCAGCAATCGGGTGATGAAGGTGCCTGTGCCAGTGAATGGATCGAGGATGTGTACATCTTTGTCGGAAATGGACGCTCCAAACTCTTCGTGCAACAGGTCTTCGACCGAATGAATGATGAAGTCGACGCACTCAACGGGGGTGTAGACGACGCCAAGCTTTTCCACCGTCAGCGGAAAAGCGCCTTTGAAGAACTTCTCGTAGAGGTTCTTGATGATGGTCTGCTTGGCTTCGAGGTTGTCTATTCCGCTGACGTTGTTGCGCACGGAGGTATAGAACTTGTCGAGCACGGTGAGGTCCATCTCCATACCCTCCAGTTCCAAAATGTCGAGCATACTCTGCATGGCGCGGCTTATAGCGTTGTTCTTCACGAACTGGTAGTCCTTGAACAGGGCGTCGAACACGGGACGGGTAATCATATGCTGCGCCAGCATCTCGATGGCCTGGCCCTCGTCGACGCTTTCGTTGATGTTGCGGTGCAGGCCTTCGATAAATCCGGCGAAGTAGGTACGCGCATTATCGTTCTCGCGGACAAGAGCTGTGATGCGCTCGATAAACTTCTGAGCTATCACACCCACCGACTTGGCCCAGTTCTCCCAATACATCTTGTCGCCCACCTTCTCGACCAGACGGGCATAGATGCCGTCCTGCAACTCGCCAAACAGCAGGCTCAGTTGGTTGGACACACGAGCATTGTCCACCTCCACAGGGCCGTCGTTGCCATCACCTAAACCGATGGAATAATTGCCACCAGGGCGACCTACGACAATCTTGGGTGGACGTGTCTTGTTGAGGTTTATCTTGTTGACGTGGGCGTTGAAGTTCTCGTCGTGCGAACGGAGTGCATTAAGAATAGTCCATACCACGCGGAAGCGATCGTTGTCGTTCAATGCCTCTTCGGGTGTCATATCGGCAGGCACGATGACGGGGATGATGATGTAGCCATACCTCTTTTCGCGGTCGGTACCACGTCCGAAGGTGCGCATCACGCGACCGACGGATTGCACCACCTCCACTTCGCTGTTGCGAGGCGAAAGGAAAAGGACGGCATCCAATGCTGGCACATCGACACCCTCCGACAGACAACGCACATTGCATAGCACGCGGCACTCGTCGGGATCGTCGGCATCTTGTTTAAGCCAGGCGATGAGCTCGTTGCGTGTGGCGGCATCCATCGAGCCGTCGATATGTCGCGCCTTTACGTTGGCCACCGAATGCTGCTCCTCGTCGGGCAGGATGGCCTTGTATTGCACACAGACATCCTCAAAATAGTGGGCAATCTGCGTGGACGAGGCAGTAGGGTTGCTCTTGGTGGGGTTGATGGTTTGGCAGAAGGCTACGGCACGTTTCATCTTTAGCGGGTCCTGCTCGATGGTCACGCCGTTGTCGCCCTTGATGCGTTTCGAAAGGCCGTTGATGCAACCGATGAGCTTGGTGGCATCGTCAAACTGGAGCTCTCGGATTTTGTCCTTGTCGGCAGCATTGGTGTAGTTGGCCGTGATGCGGGCGCGGATGTCGGAGGGGATGTCGTTCTCGTTCACCGTCAGCACCATCACCTTGTAGTCGGTCAGCAGTCCTTGTGCAACAGCATCGTTAAACGAAAGGCGATGGAACTCTTCCCCATACCATTCTGTCTCGTCCATCGAGCAGAGCACGTCCACGCGCTCGTCCTGCTTGGCTTTCACCTTGAGGTTGGCGGTGTAGAGACGCGGAGTGGCAGTCATATAGAGACGCTTCTTGGCTTTGATGAAGTCGTTGCGGTGCACCTTGGTGAAACTGCTTTCGTCCTTGTCCTTCAGGACGATGCCAGTGGTGCGGTGAGCTTCGTCGCAGATGATGAGGTCAACCTCGTGGTTATACTGGTCGAGGGCTTCTTTCACCACATCGATGCTCTGGTAGGTGGAAAATATGACTGTGCGACATTTGTTCTTGCTATATCTGCGCAGCTGTCTCAGTATGGACTTGACATTAGTAGTGGCTGGAAGCGCAAGGTCTTTGGTGCTCTCGTCTTCGTCGTCGGCATCCTTGGCTTTTCGCGTGACTTTGGGGTCGGAACAAACACAGATGGCTTTGATGGCATCCTGCTTGTCGGCCATCCATGCGTTGAGCGTCTGGCCCAGCAGGGCGATGCTCGGCACAAGGAACAGCACAAGGGCATCCTTGTCGGTAATCTGCTCCATAATCTTGAGCGAGGTGTAGGTCTTACCCGTTCCGCAGGCCATTATCAGTTTGCCGCGGTCGTTGTTGCGAGTCACAAAATGGTCGTAGGCTTTCGACATTGCCTCCAGCTGGTGTTTCCTTGGTTGTTTGCCAGGAAGCTGGGCATCGGCACCATAGAGGCCATCTTTGAGTTTACCCCAATCGACCGACGACATCTCAAGGTCGTAAAGCGAAATACGGTTGAAAGGCTTTATCAGTCCTTGTATGGCTGTTTCGGCATTTGCACCCCACGGCTTTCTCGTGGTTGATACCCACAACAAGTTTGAGAATTCTTTGGTTTGTAGCGTTTCGGGGTCGGTGAACGAGCGGCTGGCGTTGGCCACGAAACTGTCTACAGCCCCCTTGTCGATTGTGGCATCCTCGGCATAGCATTTACATTGTATGGCCCAGTAGTCGCCATATTCGGTATACGCCACAAGGTCGATACCCAGATCTTTGCCTCCAAGGTCTTTTCGCGCAGGGAACTCCTTCCACAGCCACACTTTCTGCAACTGGGAGTAGCGTGGGTCGGTGAGAAACCACAGTTTCATCAGGCGCTCGAAGTCGGTGCCCTTTTCTTTCTCGGTGATTGAATTGAGGCGTATTTCCCTAAGGATGTCGTTTATTGTAATTGAAGGCATAATCTATAGTTTTTGGGATGCAAAGATAAGCATTTTTTCTAAAACGGCAAAATCAAATATCTGAGCCAACTGTAATGGTGCCGATGAAGATCGACGGCGACACGCGACGGTTGCTCACTTCATTTAAACAATACATAGGTGTTCGCAGGCACACCAGATGTTTCGGTGGTTTTTGGCGGCTTTCTTCTCGTCGGGGGAGAGGGTCGAGACGCAGGCGGTATTGGCAGCCTCAACGATGGCATAGAGGAGGAACGTTACGGAAGTTGAGCGATGTTTACGCTTTTTTGATGTTTGAGTTTAAAGCCAAAACATGCCAGCTGCCGTCGTCGCGGCGGTCGAGATAGCCTTTCTTGCGGAAACCCTCTACCTGCTTCTGTACAGCAGAACGATTGACCGACAGATAGTCCGCCATCTCGGAGAAGGTGACGTAGGGCTTGTCGCGCAGGAGAGCAAGCAGGCGACTGCCGTTCCCGCTCCTGAAGTGGATCCGCTGACCGTCGTACCACCAGGTGTCCTTGTCGGCATTCCTCACGATGTCTATCTCGCATTGCATCTCCTCGCACACCGTCTGGCGGAAGAAGGCAAGGAAGGAAGCAATCTTGCCTATGGTGGCGTGAGCGCCGTCGGAGGGTACTTTGCCTATTTTCTGGTCAGCACGATGCAGGGCCTCAAGGTATTCAGCCTTCTTGCGGTTGCGGATGACAATCATGGGCCACCCATGACGGGCCATGATGTAGTTCACCATCAGGCGGGCGATGCGTCCGTTGCCGTCTTCAAAGGGGTGGATGCGGATGTAGCGGTAATGGAACAAAGCAGCCAGCTCCACAGGCGACAGCTTGCCCTCCTGCTCGGCAGCGTTGTACCAATCCACAAGGTCGCTCATCAGCGAGGCCGTTTCTTCGGGCGACGCATATTCG
>JAFSQF010000061.1 GCA_017446745.1 Bacteroidales bacterium | reverse complement strand
TTTGACATTTACGATAATTCACGGGCATTCATGGTCATTCACGTTCTATAAATAATTTCTGGATAATTGCTGTTTAATTGCTGTTAATTGCTGTTAATTGCTGTTAAAAGAATATGAGCGCTAATTTTGACCGTTTACTTAATTCGTAGACAAAAAAAGCATTCGTGTAATTCGAGAGGTTCGTGTTCAGATCGCAGGCGGGGGCGCCCGCGTACCACTCTTAATTCATCCTCTTTGCATTTCCAGGATGCGAGGAATAGCCAGGACCATAAAGCTGTCGAGTTTAAGGCTGTCGGGGTCTATGCGTCGCAATTCGGCGTAGGAGCAGATGTCAATGTGTGCCGGGTCTGCGGCGTTGTTTTTCAAGCCGTCGCGGTAGCGTTTCTGTTTTTTCTTGTCGTGGTGCAGGCTCTCGTCGACGAGGTGCTCTTCTGTGCTCAGTGGGCGGTAGCCCATGATGAGCTTGTCGGCGTTCCAGCGTGCATGTTCGCTGCGCGAGAGGGGCTCGTTGTACTGCCCCCATAGCGTCAGCATGTCTCTGGCTTCGCCGTCGGGTATGCTCTTGGCCATGTCATTGGCTCTGAGAGCAAAACAGTCGGCGCAGAACACATTTGAGAGGCCTCCTTTGGCCTTGATGGGATTGGCGAGCCACCGGTGGGCGTTGACCAGTGGTTCGAGGGGGGCGCGGAGTTTCTGATATTGGAAGAAGTCGAGGGCGAGGGCATAGCGTGTTGCATCGTGGATATTCTCGGCGGGAAGGGTGTCGATGAGTGTCCCGAGGCCATACATCCTGCTGGCATACACTGCCTTGGCGGTATCTACGCTGTAGACCTCCTCCGGGCTCTTGGTTTGTAGGAATGCCGATGCATCGGCATCGTCCATTGTCAGGGTCTGGCATGCAGTGACGTCGGTATCGGCACGCTCTGCCACCCGGAGCTCGATGTCCAGATAGGAGTCTGCGTTTTCTGGCTCGCTGTCGTATAATGTCAACATACAATATTTGGGCATATTGCTCAGATACTCTTCTCTTTCAAGTTCTTCACGGATGTGGGGATTGTGGCTGACTATGGTGATGACGGTGCGGTTGCGGAGGGTGTGGTCTGCGTTTTCTTCGTCGAAGTTTATGAAATGTGCCGTCAATGCCAGCTGTCTTACGGCACTGAGCATCAGAGGACTGTCGCTCATGATGTTGACGTGCAGATGCTCTTGCGCATCGGCGCGGAATCCTGTCTCGTTGAGGCGGTGAAGCACGTAAGCTCGTGCTTCATACCATTTGCGTATCGTCTCGTCGGGGAATGGTGTGCCGTCTTTGCGGCGCAGATATTCGAAGATTTTTTCGCGTTGCTTTTTCATGATTTGTTTCCCTCTCCTGTTGTCGTCTTCATGGCGGTGATGTATTCTTTTTTGTGGCTCGACTGCCGTTGATATATCTGAAGTCCAAACCGTTCGTAGGTGGCCAGCACATGCTCTATAATCTGCGACTGCAGCAGTTCGAAGGCCTCGAAGCTGCCTTCCGTAAGGAATGCGTAGAGCTGCAGGGGCATGCCGTTCTCGCGCTGCTCAAGCCAATGCACCGCTAAGCAGGGGTTCTGCGCCACCTTCCCGTGCCGCATCAGCCAGTGGAATAGGTAGATGCGGTATAGCGTGGCGTTCAGCGCCCCCTCTGCGAGCTCGCTGGCCGGCAGGTAGGGGCTCAGCTCCGCGTCGCAACGTAGCGCGTCGATGTCGGCCTGCCCGAGCTTGCGTATCGTGCTGCTGTCGAATACGAAGGTCTGCATCATTCTACGGCCGTAGGTCTTGCCGTCGGCCATGTTCTGCAGGTTGATGAAGTGGTCGGCATGGAGCACGCTGGTGGGCAGCGACGATGTAGTGGTGTCATCGTTGTATATTGTCACTGTGGTCAGCGTCACGTGGCTCACCGTGCCTTCCACACCGAACTTGGGCACTTTTATCCAGTCGCCTATGCGCAGCAAGTGGTTCATCCGCAGATGGATGAATGCTACCACGCCTTTTATGGTGTCTTGAAAAATCCATGCCACCACGGTGCCGGCTATGCCGGTGGCGGCGGCGAAACGCTTGTCCGACTGTAGGTCGAAGACTATGATGAAGCCTACGACCCACAACCCCACGGCGAAAAGTATAGAGATCTGGCACCAGGTGATGCCGGCCTCCTCGCGCCGCAGACTGAAGATATTGGTGAGCGTCTGGCAGACGGCGATAAGGAGCCACACGAACAAGCTTACACTGAGTAGCTTAAGCCATGAACTGCTGAATATCGCTCCTATATTGGCCGTGCCAAAGGAAAGCATCTGCGGAGATGCTATCATGATAACCGTCAGCAACAATAGCAGCATTAGGCACCAATGGCTCAGCAATGCTCCACATATCTGCGAGGCTAAATATTTAGATGTCAGTAATTTCTTGCTTAAATGTTCCATGTCTCGAACTCAACAAAAATTATGCAAAAATATTAAAAAAATCTAAATCACAGATATGAAATATACAATTCAACTTTCGCAAGTTCTATGTTGGTGATAATGAGTGTCGCTTCGCGACAGAAATCTCGCAAATCCTTTCAAATCTTTCAATATTTATCTGTTTGATTTGAGTAGATTTGTAAGATTTCTCGCCATAGGCGACTTAGCAATAAGTAAATAATAAATTGATTCAAGTTTCGGGAGTAATTATGCAGCCTCCCAAAACGCATGATTTATAAGTTTATTGAATTTTTCATTGTCATATATGCATTTTTCGAGGATGGTCTCCATGTCAGACTCAAAGAAATCGGCAATCTCTTTTATGAGAG
>JAFSQF010000060.1 GCA_017446745.1 Bacteroidales bacterium | reverse complement strand
AATAAGGACGGTATCTATCGCTACTCCGTTCACCTCCAAGCTACAGTAGAGGCCGTCATGGTATTGGTACATCGCGTCCGTCTCGAAGATGATGGGGATGGTGTCCTCAAACGGAGGTTCGACAACGGCTTCTTCCGCCGTTCCGCTCTTGCAGGCGGTCATCATTCCGAGGGCGCACACCATTGCGCCGAGCAAAATTATTTTCTTCATAATTGATATAATATTAAAGATTTGACATTACAAAACCATCCCGCCTTGCCGCAAGTTTGCGGCAGGTGCAGGCAAAAGAATAAAAAACAAAGAGGATATTTTTGTTCTCCGCTGCGCTATCGGAACGGCCACCGGCAGTTCCTTCATCCTCTCCGATTTCTTGTGCAATCCGTAGGGGAAAAATCAGAGAGTTATGGATATTTGAGCAAAACATATTAAAACAAATCGGCGTGTGTGCCGGTATCGAGCATCAGCAAGGTGAGGCGGTTGTCGTTTTGCTCCCACACCAGCAGCCAGTTCGGCTCAATATGACACTCCCACGTGCGGTTACCCTTGAATCCCGACAGTTTGTGTGGTTTGTACTTGTTCGGAAGCGAGCCTTTCACTCTCAGGATGTCAACCAAATCGGCAATCTTGTTCACGTCAAGCCCGCGCTTGACGCAACGTTTGACCGAACGCTTGAATTGCGTCGTGTAGTCTACCGTGTACATCGCTCAATTGGCTAAACATTGACGTATAAGGTCGGCACCGTCCTTGGCGTGGTGCACACGTCCAGCGGCCACGTCCTCGTAGGCCAGTTCGATGCCGCTCTTGCGCTTGGGAGTTTCCACGATGGTAAAGAAATCCGCGTTGCGCAGCATCTCCACTATACTGCGTGCAGCGCGGTTACGCGCGTCATAATTCAAAGTAAGTGTTGCCATATCAAATAAAGTTTTTTTATTTTAACGAATACCTATGTGTTTTATTGTGCGGGGTCTATAATTATTCCGATTCAAAACAAGCAGCAGGAATAGCAGGCAACTGAATTATCACATTCCGTATCTAACTGCACTCACTTCATCCATTATCTCCTGCTCGGTAAGCGGGGGCTGTTGCGGACGGCTGGCAATGAAACGGTCGAGCAGTTGCTCGCGTGTCTCGCTCTGCCATCCGAATTTGCGGATAAGTTCTTTCAGCAGCGACCAGTCGGACATCGGCACATTAAGGTAAACGCCCTGCGTGGAAGGATTGTTCGCATTGTTGATTGTTGCGGTTTGCATTGCTTTAGCTCCTTATCTTTGATGTTTATATGGATTAAACGTGTAGCTTTGCATAAGCCTCATCCAGTTTGCGGTGGAAAATGCTTCCTTTTCAAAGGTCGTTTTCTCGCCTCAGCATACAAGCAAGCTTTGTCTGCATTCGGCTTAACGAAAACGTTCCGAATTCGTCCAGCGACATATAGCCTTGGCTCCATAAAGTCGCCGACCAC
The DNA here is from genome assembly GCA_017446745.1 of Bacteroidales bacterium. GTDB lineage: Bacteria > Bacteroidota > Bacteroidia > Bacteroidales > P3 > Colimorpha. The sequence goes on along the minus strand of JAFSQF010000060.1, from coordinate 1,539 downwards.
AGTCCGGGAATGTGCTTCGTCTTCCGCACCTCTTTGCGAGTGTGCGAAACATTAGTTTTCGTCGGCGTTGTGTATGCTACTTGTGTTTCCATTTTGTTATTGTTTTCGATTTGCAAAAGTACGAAGTATTATCGGATTGACAAAATGCAATTTATAGAATCATTTTATTCATAATGTCGTATCTTGTAATATCGCCGCAAAAACAGGCAGGCGATATTCCAACGTTTTCGTTAAGCCGAACGCAGAGGGCAAATCACGAAGTGTTTGCACTATGCTGAGGCGAGAAAATGACTCATGAAATGGAACTGTATCTCCATTTTTAATGAAAATTTGACTTGTAACAATCTTTTCATTTCATCTTAACAGCTTTGTAATATGAGCCCTCTATTTTTGCGGACGAAAAATAAACATTAAGAAAAATGGAAACTACTTGTTATCTGATTATTATAGCTTTTTTGCTAGTTCTAGCAGTGGTTGATTTGTTTGTCGGAGTCAGCAACGACGCCGTCAATTTTATGAATTCGGCCATCGGGGCAAAGGTGGCGCGGTTCCGCACCGTGATCATCGTTGCCTCGGTTGGAATCATTGCCGGAGCTATGCTGTCGGCGGGGATGATGGATGTGGCGCGGCACGGCATTATGCAGCCGTCGTACTTCTCGTTTCGCGAGGTGATGATGCTGTTTCTGGCCGTGATGGTGACGGATGTGATTGTGCTTGACGTGTTCAACTCGCACGGTATGCCCACCTCCACGACCGTGTCGCTGGTGTTCGAGCTGTTGGGCGGCACTTTCGTCCTGGCGCTGCTCAAGATGTCGGCCGACGGCAGCCTGGCGATGTCCGACCTGCTCAATTCCAGCAAGGCATTGTCGGTCATCATCGCCATCTTTGTCAGCGTCGCGCTCGCCTTCGTCACGGGTGCCGTGGTGCAGTGGATTTCGCGTCTGATTTTCACCTTCCGCATCCACAGGCATCCTTACGCCGAGGCGTTCTTTGGCGGCATCGCCTTCACGGTGCTCGCCTATTTCATTTTCATCAAAGGGCTTTCAGGCACTCCGTTTATCGGCGAGGAGACGAAGGCGTGGATTGTGCAGAACACGGGGTTGCTGTTGTTCTGCATATTCTGCGTGACGACATTCGTTTCGTTCTTCCTCGTTATTGCGCGGGTGAACATATTCCGCCATGTCGTTCTGTTTGGCACATTCGCCTTGGCGATGGCTTTCGCAAGCAACGACCTGGTGAACTTCGTCGGTGTGCCCCTCGCCGGGCTGTCCGCCTTCCAAGACTGGATGCAACACGGCGCGCCCGACCCCGACGGCTTTATGATGACCTCGCTGATGGAGTCGGAGAAATCGCCCTTTGGCTATCTGGCCGTCGCCGGGGTGATAATGATTGTGGCACTGGCCACCTCGAAGAAGGCCCAGAATGTGGTGAAGACCGAGGTGGGCCTGGGCCGACAGGACGAGAGCGACGAGATGTTCGGCTCCAGCCAGGCAGCGCGTACCATAGTGCGTTCGGCGCAAGCGGCCAAGACGGCCGTTT